>DASSHM010000223.1:0-22286 GCA_035692885.1 Occallatibacter sp. | reverse complement strand
CTTTCCGCTGACTGAGACCAGCGTGAGCCGAATGAGACGCTCGCGCTGCTGCGTCGGCGAACTCGGGTCAAACACATCCCATACAACGTCATTGGCATTGAGCGCGCTCATGAATTGATCGCAGTGGCCGTCGGGCTGCGTTATGGTAAGGACCTTCGTCGAAGGGTCGAATTCCACGTCGATGTTGTCATTGATTCCGTCATCCGGACTCAGTGACAGGAGTGCGCCGCGGATGTACTCGACCACCTCCTGCTGGGTCGGCTCAGGTTTGGGCTCTGGCTTGCTTTTGTGATGCGCGCTTTGTGCGGCACTCGCAGGTAGAATCGCAGTCAGAACAGCGGCGCAGATAAATGCCATGCGCGTCATTCCAGGTTCCTCCTTCAACGCATCCAGCAAGCCGACTCGCGAAGGCCATCCCCAAATCGCCGCTTGCAAGAGGCACAATTTTCGTTGGCCGGGGCCACGCATCAACCGCTCCCCACGGCCGACTCCTGCACCAGGGCCAATGGCCGGGTGCGATCGGTGTCAAGCGCCGGAACGGCGGCCAGCAGACTGCGCGTGTAAGGATGCGCGGGAGCGGTAAGCAGCCGCCTGCTGCTTCCACTCTCCACCACCAGCCCGGAACGCATCACCGCAACGCGGTCTGCCACTTGCCCCACCACCGCCAGATCATGGGAGATAAAGAGCATTGCCAATCCATGTTCCCGGCGCAGATGGCCGAGGAGATCCAGAATCTGTGCCTGAACGGTTACGTCAAGCGCCGTTGTGGGCTCGTCGGCAATCAGCAGCCGAGGCCGGTTGATCACGGCCATGGCAATAAGAATTCTCTGGCGCTGACCGCCTGAGAATTGGTGCGGATAATCCGCGTAACGAAGCGCCGCATCGGGAATGGCCACCGATTCAAGGGCCGCAATCGCCAGGCGTCTTGCTTCCCGGCCGGTGCGCGAGGCCGAGTGTGCCCGGGCACATTCAGCCACCTGGCGTCCAATTGTCATTGCCGGATTCAGCGCCGTCATTGGTTCCTGAAAGATCATGGCAATCTCGCGCCCGCGCACTCTGCGCAGATCTGCGTCAGGCAACTGCAGCAGATCGACCGATGGGCTTGATGCGCTGCTCCACAGAATCCCGCCGTGAACGGTGGCCGCGGGCCCCAGCAAGCCCATGATGGCGAGGGCGGTTGCGCTCTTGCCCGAGCCCGATTCGCCCACCAGCCCCAGGACCTCGCCCTCGGCAAGTGTAAGGCTGACGCCGCGAACAGCCTCGGTGGCGCCAAAGTTCACCTTCAGGTCGCGCACGTCCAGAATCAGGGGCATGAGCCAATCGTAGACGATGATTGCCCCGATGCAAGGCGATTCCTGCCTGTCTGGTTACCTCGGGTTGACCTGCGTGTTAGGCTGTTTGCCAACGGGACCTGGCGGGATGGAACGTATTCCGCATTGCATTGATGAGTTTCTGCCATCTCAGCCCGGCGCTCTAGCCTTTGGACAACACTGAGCAATTTGCCGGGTTGGTAGAAGGCAGGGATGGCTGGATAAAAAGGAGGATGCGGCGATGAGATTGAATCGAAGTGTTATTCCAATGCTGGCCGCCATGCTGGTCACAGCCCTGGTGGGAATTGCCGGCTCTCAAGCCCAGCCCGCGCAGCCGCAACGAGGCTATGGAGCGGCACGTGGAAACTGGGACACTCCGCCCACGTGGTTCAATGCCATGCAACGGCGCGGATTCCAGGACGGCATCGATGGAGCGCAGAAGGACTTTGGCAATCACCGCAAGCCTGACGTGAACAACCGCTGGGAGTATACCCACCCCAATGTACCCCGGGATATGTGGGACGCCTATCGTCAGGGATTTCGCCGTGGATACAACCGCGCCATGAATCGGCTGGCGGGCGAACCGTATCAATCCATGAATCGCGACCTGGCCTGGAACGCACCGCCGCAGGAGCTGAGCGACATCGAGCGCCAGGGATTCATGGATGGCATCGACGGCGCGCAGAAGGACTTTGGCAACCATCGTAATCCCGACGTAAACAACCGCTGGGAGTACACTCATCCGCGCGTTCCGCAGCCGTCGTGGGGACCCTACCAGTATGGATTCAGGATGGGCTACGACCAGGCCATGGGGCATTTGACCGGGACGCCTGTGCAGGATATTGCTCCCGCCTACGTGTGGAATGTAGCGCCGCAGGGATACAGCGCAGTTCAACGCCAGGGTTATCAGGACGGGATGGACGGGGCGCAGAAGGACCTGGGCAATCACCGCAGGCCCGATGTGAATAACCGCTGGGAGTACACGCACCCAAATGTTTCCCGCGCAGCATGGGACGCGTATCGCGCAGCGTTTCGTCTTGGATATGAGCGTGCCATCGCCCACCTTACGGGCGCGCCAATGCGCTAGCGCGTGTGTCGCTTCGCGCAGTCCAATTGCGAATCTTCAATGGGATGAAGCCGGAGTGTCCATCGAAATGACACACTCTGGCCTGTGCTTGACCTGCGTTATGAAGATGCTTCGAGCACTTCGCGAACCTGATACGGATTTGCGCAGCTCGCGGTTCCAATCGTAGCCAACGCGGCCGTAAGCAACTCAGAAGGAAATCCTGCTGCGTGCACGACAGGTTTCAAGATGTGACTGATTTACTGTGACACAGAGGGGGATTGCATGGTCACATTCATCGGATGTTCGCCATCATGTGGGCAGGAAACCGTTCTATTGCACGATCCCCATCGGCCAACGACAGTATTCACGAGTATCTGAATGTCAGACCAGATTGTTGCGCTGCGCAGGTATTCCGCATCCAACGCCCTCTTTGCGGGGAGAATTTTCTTGTGGAAATATTCATTCAATTCGTCCGGCGGAACTGCCTGCAACATGGCTTCCTCCCGGGCAAACACAAGCGTCGCGACACCAGTCAAACCCGGACGGCAAGGGAGCGGATATGGCTGTTGCTCCGGGACCTTTGGGCGCGGGCCCACTAGGCTCATGTCGCCGATAAGTACGTTAACGAGCTGGGGCAGCTCATCCAGCTTTAGTCTGCGTAACAGATAACCCATCCAGGTAATCCGGCGGGCGGATTCTATCGCAATCCCACTCCCACTGCCGGCCTTCGAAGTCTGCATCGTCCTGAATTTGTAAATTGCGAACGGCACTCCACCTCTGCCCATGCGAAGCTGGCGGAAGATCACGGGCATGCCTGAACTTATCCAGACTGCCGCGGTGACAAAAACAAGCAGAGGCAGCAGGAGAGGGGAAAACAGGAGCACAGCAGTTACGTCAAACATGCGTTTGCCGCGCGAGTACGGCCAACTGCTCAATTGAGGATCCGGAATATCAGCCTCGCTCGCCTCTCTTGAGCCGTTCCGTATTCCGGTCATCGCCGCGCGGTGCGCTTCTCGCTCGTGGGGTATGACCTCCTCGGCCAATGACGAGTTAATTTGCGTGCCGTCAACGGCCGCCTGGGGCGCCCGCGCCTTCCGGCCAATCGCTGTTGTTTGATGCATCCTGTGCCCTCTGTGTTTTAGCCGACTTGCAGGCCTCGCTGATTGCGCCTGAGTTCCAGGTGCGGCGAGCGGAGTGTCGCAGTCAGATGCAAGGCCTGTTCCGCTGCACTCCGTCTCAACCAGTTGGATCATCGCCTACGGATTCATAAAGCGCAGGAGCGCCCGCTCATCGGCCGCACTGAGTGATGCTCGTACCCTCATATGCCGGATGAGTGTAGCGACGATCTGCGGAGGAATGCTTTGAGGAGGGTTGTGGCAGCGTGAGCAATTCTCATCAAAGACCTTCTGGCCAAGTGCGGCATCCGCTGAACTGGACTGTGTGGCGGCTTTGCTCCTTTTGGAGCTGTCGGGGTGGGGAGCGGACGTCTGCGCCAGCACCGGGATGATGGTCGCCAGCAGGAAAGATGCAGAGATCAACTTCAGAGTACGATTCATTTTCCTCTCCACAGGGGAATCAGAAAGCGGTATACGATGCCGGTCTGCCAGATGTTTCGGTCGCCTGTTGAAGACAGCTTGCGGGAATAGCTTGTGTTGATGCGCACTTCGTGGGGCAGGTGGTAGTCCAGCGCGTAATCGAGCTGTCGCGTATCGGCGGTCGGCAACCCATCTTCAGGATCAGGGGCGGAACGAAACGTCTGCTGCATTCGAAACACCGGCTCAAGCCGGCCAAGGAGACTCTGTTCTCCGCCGAATCGGGCAAGCCGGTAGTCACCTTCCACCCAATAGCCATGGGCATGTGGAGCGCGCGCATACTCCGACCGGATTCGCAAGTAGGAGTTGAACGGCTCCCACCACAGGTGGACGCCGCTGTAGTTCTCCCGCGTGTCCTGCAGAAGTCGGCCGAAGGACACGCCGGTTTCAAGCCCCGCATTTTTCAGGTAGACACTCAACCTGCCGCCCGTGGAACGCTTCGCGTTGAATTGCGGGTTGGTGCTCAGGGCGGAGAAATAGGCTGTGTAGTCGATGTTCAGGGTCCTGTTCGCGTAGGCCGATCCACGAACCATCCCGCCCACGCTCGATGCCGTGCTCATGGTGCCGATGCTGTAAATCAACGGCGCCTGCTCAAAGTTGCTGATCCAGATGGGGCTGAGCCGCTCGTTATACGTGCCAAACGGCGTGAGAAATTCGCCGGCGACGATGGTTGCACGGGGAGAAGCAATCACGTCCGCCTGCAGAAAGGAGAGTCCGAGGAATGCATCACGCTTGTACCCCGGCTGGCCGCCCCCGCGCGGAAAGTACGAGTCAAGGATGGTGGCGCGACTCTCAACGAGCAAATGCTGGCCGACCGACGCCACAAATTCCGGGGCAATCACGGGGATGTAGGTCGTGTTGCCTCCATTGGTGCTGGTGATGAAGCCGCCGCCGCCTGAAATGTACGGGACATTTTGCGCAGCGGCGCAAGCCGGCAGCGAAAGCAAAAGGGCGGTGATCATTGCCAGCCATTTCCCGTTCGCGTGTGATTGAACAAGACGATGCATGGTCATGTGCACAGACTCTCGCGGCTGGAGTAACGGGGTGTCAGGAGAGCGTCTTGCGATTGTCAGAGGATTGTCATTTTGCCGGTAACGATCGACGCGCTCCTCATCAGTCCCCCGTCAACAAATGTTTGACAATTGCCTGACACATATCTGACACGCACGCTCAGCAGCCCGGTTACCTTGTGCCTGAGAGAAGGCGCAGGGCAGACGCGTTCTCTGATATTTATTCACGGGAGTCAGATGTTCATGCGGCACGTAATTATCCTGTATTGCCTCCTCGTCTTTGGAGTTGGAGCGTATGCAACGGAACCGGCCACGTCAGCCATACCGCCTCGCGTTGAAATTACGGCCAGGCGGTTCGCATTCGATCCCGCGGAGATCACCCTTAAAGAGGGAAGGACAGTGTTGCTGGTGCTCAAAAGCGCGGATGTCAAGCATGGATTACGAATTCGCGAGTTGGGACTGGACCTTAAGGCTTCAAAGGGCAAGCCAGGTGAAACGCTCCTCACGCCGAAAAAGAGCGGCAACTTCGTCGGGCACTGCTCAGTCTTTTGCGGCGCCAAACACGGAAGCATGACGATTACGATTGACGTGGTGAAGTGAGATGCGGGCAAAGTTGCTCAGCATCGGGATCCTGCTTGCAGCCATGCTGAGTGGATGCAAAGCCGAGCCGCCGTCGAATGCCGAGGCCCGCCTGATGTGGAACTGGAAGCGTTACGTCTCCGTGGGCGGGAAGAAGCAGCACAATCCTCTTCGAGCGACACCGCAGACCATCGCCGATGGCCAGCAGGCATTCACATACTATTGCGCCGCATGTCACGGCCTTGATGGACAGAATACGGGCGTCCCGTTTGCTGACCGGATGTCTCCACCGGTGCCTTCGCTGGCGGCGAAGAGGGTTCAGCGATATACCGATGGCCAATTGAAATGGATTATCGATTACGGCATCTGGCCTTCCGGAATGCCGGGTTCCAGCGGCATCTTGAGCAATGATGAGATCTGGTCGATCGTCATCTACATTCGCAACCTTCCTGCCGCGGGCAGCCTTGGTAGCCCGCAGATGTATAGCCAGTGAAAGCCATGTCTGAAAAGCACAGGCCAAATCGAGCCAAGTCCAGGAAGCGGTCCACGTCGCTGAAAGAGGCCATTGTCGCGTCATTCGCGCTCGATCCCCGCCCTGCATTAGGCCGCTTGAAGGACTTTGACGAGGGAGACTGGCTCAATGGTCTGTGGTGGCTCGACACCAGCGGGATGACGATCTACTTGTACGATCGCATTCGCGAAGCTGGCGCGGGTGCATTGCTCCCCCGGGCGGTGGAGCTGGCCATGGCGCAACGACTGAGGAACAACAACATCCGAATGAAGTCGCTGCTGGAGGAAGCGCGCACGCTCGCAGCCTGGTTCCAGGCCGGGAATGTCTCCTACGCGCTTCTCAAGGGCTTCACTCTCACTCCGCATTCAGTTCGAGAAGCCTCTCTGCGCTGCCAGACTGACCTCGACATTCTGGTTGCAAGCCGATTTGCGGATCTTGCCGTTCACTACGTTCATCGACTTGGCTATCGGCTTCACGCACAAAGCGGGAACACGCTCGAGTTTCGTGCCGGGGTATCAAGCCCTCCCGACATCCTCAATATGTACTCTGTGAAAGCACAGCGCGCGCTCGAACTTCATCTTGCCAAGGAGTCATCCAGCGAGATGCAACTGCTGGAGCGAAGAGTCGCACGGGATGTCGCGGGAACTGAGGTCTACGCGCTGTCGCCGGCCGATATTCTGATTGAGCAGGCTCGCCACCTGCTCAAACATCTATGCGGCGAGCATACACGTCTCTCATGGGTTCTCGAATTCTCGCGGCACCTCCGGGCCAGAAGCGGTGACATGGACTTCTGGAAACGTGCGGAGTCATACGCAGCCGGGATTTCGCCTGGAGATGTGGCCATGGGGACGGCGGTATGGCTCGCAGAGGACATGTTTGGCCACGCGGAGGCGCAGATTCCACCCCAATGGCGAACCGGTGCGCTGCCTGTCCGGGTGCGGCTCTGGCTTGAGCGCTATGCGCACAACCTGCTGCTCAGCGACACAATCGGCAACAAGCTGTATGGATTGCTTCGCAAAGAGCTGCCCGGAGATGCGCCATCGCGCCGCACGACGTTCCAGATACTTTTGCCTCGTGTTCTTCCCGCGCCAATCCTCCAGGCGCTGCCGAACGAAAGCCGCGCGTTGAGGTGGAGGCGTTACCGCATTGAGGCGCGCTTCATGATGCGGCGGCTTTGGTTCCATCTCCGCGAAGATATCCGCTTTGCTGTGGAGTGCTGGCGGTGGACCCGCACGCTGGCGAGGACCGGAAAATGACCCACTGCAATTACCTGCGGCGTCCTCTCACACACTGGCTTGTGCTGGCGGCGATGCTATTTATCGCCGCGTCCCCTCATTGTCATTCGCAATCCATCCTTGACGCGACGTCCACTGAAAATCCGGTCCAGCAAACTGAAGAGTTGGAGAACACCACGGCCGCGGATGCCGACGCAAGCACCGCTGAAGCGGGGATGCCGGCAGAGTCGCTGATTCAGGTGCTGCGCAACAGCCCGGAAGTGATGGTGGAGGTCAAGTCGGTAATCGCCGACGAAGCCCAGCAGCGGGGAGTCTCAGTGCAGGCCGATTCACTCACCGATCAGCAGGTCTACTCGCAACTGGAAGCCAGCGCCGACCTTCGAGCCAGCGTGACAGAGTTTTTGCGTGCCCGCGGATATATCTCGGAGGCCGAGGTGGCGCAGGCACGCGAAAGATATCAGGATAATACTCCCGATGTGCGAAAAAGCAGGCGTGCCCGGTCGAATGTGCGCGACTCATCAAACGCAGCAGCAGCCCTTGAGGGAGAATGCGAGGCCCTCCCCGGCGCGTACAAAGCCGGCAAATTGCGGACTGAGCCCTGTAGCCCGGCACCGCCGTGGCAATACAAAGGCATGTTGCACAGCTCTGGCACAGCCGTGCCGCCCAACATAACGGATGAACCATCTGAACTGCATCGCACCGCGCCCTACAATCTGCGTGCACTGCGAGACCTGTATACGCAGGTGCCGGGCTCTACCGCGCAATTGAAGAGGCTTGGGTCCGGCCTGTTCATCACCCGGGATGTCCCGCAGTTCTCGGCTTCCGGATCTTTACCAGTCGGAGGGGCTACAACACTCGATGTGCCGCTGGGCCCTGACTACATACTCGGGGCAGGTGATGAGTTAAGCATCGCACTCTGGGGAGGTGTTTCTCAGACCGTCCTCAGGACCATCGATCGCGGCGGTCGAGTCTCGTTGCCCGAGGCTGGTCCGGTGCAGGTTGCGGGACTCGCCCTGAAGGATGCGCAGGCGCTCATCACACGCATGCTGCAGCCACAGTTTCGCGATATTCACGTCCTTGTCTCTGTGGCTCAGGTGCGTTCCATTCGGGTGTTCGTCGTAGGAGACGTGCAGCGCCCAGGCGCGTATGAAGTGAGTTCTCTCGCTTCGCCGCTCACAGCGCTCTTCGCGGCAGGCGGACCGACTGCGATTGGATCACTCCGTATTCTGCGTCATTTCCGCAATCAAAAGCAGATTGGCGAGATTGACCTGTATGATTTCATGCTTCACGGCATGAGTCCGGTTGATGACAAGCTTGAGGCCGATGACACACTGCTTGTACCGCCGGCCGGCCCACAGGTGGCGGTCTTCGGCGCGGTAAAGCGTCCGGCCATCTACGAGCTTAAAGACGAACAGGACCTTGCCGCGGTCCTCGACGATGCAGGAGGTCTTACAGTTGCCGCCTCACTTGCGCATATCGCCATCGAGCGTATTGTTCCCCACCAAGGCCGCGTTGAAGTTGCTGTCGATACCGGTTCCGACAGAGATCCGGCTGCCGTACTGTCGCGGCTTCGCGCAACCGGCGTAAAAGACGGCGACCGAATTCATGTTGCCACCGTCCTGCCCTACAGTGAGCAGGTCGTGTATCTTCAGGGCCACGTCGCCCGCCCCGGAAAGATTGCCTTTCACGAGAGCATGCGCCTGAACGAGGTTCTCCGCAGCTATCGGGATATGCTCCCGGAGCCTGCTGACCGCGGTGAAATTGTGCGTCTGGTTCCTCCGGACCTCCATCCTGAAGTCGTTCAATTCAGCGTGCCGGATGTACTCATCGGCAACGCGAACCCGGCGTTGCGGCCGTTTGACACAATCCGCATTTATGGACGCTACGAACGTGATGCTCCCGTGGTCTCGATACGCGGTGAGGTGGAGCGTCCCGGCGACTACCCCATGTTCAAAGGCATGACCGCTGCCGATCTGGTGCGCACCGCAGGAGGATTCAAACGGGACGCACTGGTGGAGCGTGCCGATCTGGCCAGCTATCAGGTAAAAGACAACGCCCAGGTCATCGTTCAACGGCAGGACGTGGCTATAGGTGATGCGGTTGTTGATCACAAGCATGCGGCAGACGTTGCGCTCCGGCCCGGAGATGTGCTCACCATCCACCAGCTCACCGGCTGGAATGATATCGGAGCTTCCATCATTGTTGAAGGTGAAGTGGCGCACCCCGGCAGCTACAGCTTTCAGGCGGGCGAACACCTGAGCGACATCCTGCGGCGGGCCGGCGGACTTCGGCCGACGGCGTATCCCCAGGGCGCAGTGCTCACGCGGCCTGAAGTGGCATCTCTCGAGGAGAAGAGCCGTCAGGAGCTCATCCGCCAGATTGAAACGAGCGCCGCTTCAGCCCGGATGAAGCCCACCGCTGACAGCGGAGGACAGTCTGCGACTTTGCAACTCGTGCAGCAGCAGGAGGAGCAGATTCTTTCCCGGTTGCGCAGTCAGCCGGCGACAGGACGGCTCGTCATCCAAATCGATTCCAAGATTGGACGCTGGGCGGGAACGCCTGCTGACATTGAAGTGCGTAGCGGGGACACGCTGCGCATTCCCAAGCGCCCGGGATTTGTCCTTGTCACCGGCCAGGTCTACAGCCCCGCGGCTGTCACCTTCATGCCGGATCATACCGCCGGATGGTATCTGAAGCGCGCTGGCGGCGCCACCTCGATTGCCAATCAGAAGGAGATTTTCATTGTCCGGGCCAACGGATCAGTCATTGGCCGCGGATCACATAAATGGTTCGACCGCGGCATCCTTTCGACGCGCCTCGATCCGGGAGACACGATTGTCGTGCCGCAGAAGATAATCGGTCCTTCAGTCACGTGGCGCAATTTGCTCGGCACGGCCCAGGTGGTTACGTCTCTGGCCATAGCCGCTGCGGTTGCGGGACTGTAGGCGACGATGCAGATTGATTCCCCAACCAGTGCCGTTCCGGCGGAGGCTTCAGACGCCGCGAGAACGCCGGCCGGTTTTCCCGACGATTCAAGATGGCTGTACAACCTCCATGTGCTGTGGCTGTCGCGCATTCTGCTCATGCGGGCCGCGGGGATTGCATTTGTCGCGAGCCTGGCCGTAGTGCTCATCATTCCCAAGATTTATGTGTCGCAGGCTCGCATCATGCCTCCGGAGATTTCAGAAAGCAATTCCGCGCTGCTGGCTGCGTTTGCCGGCCGCGCAGCGGGCAACGACGCACTGGGCGCACTTGCAATGAGCCTTATGGGTGGGCGCAATAACGGAGCTCTGTTTGTCGATCTGTTGAAGAGCGCTTCAATTTCCAACGACCTGATTGACCATTTTCAGCTCGAGGGTGCCTACCATAAGCGCTATCGCGTAGATGCAGCCAAAGTTCTTGCAAGACGCACGCGGGTGACACAGGACAAAAAGAGCGGAGTGCTCACAATCTCGGTACGCGACACAAATCCAGTGCGCGCCCGCGATATAACCCAGGCATATCTCGATGAGCTGAACGTACTGGTCAATCGCACCAGCCGTTCATCGGCGCATCAGGAGCGTGTGTTCATCGAGCAGAGGCTCCAGGAAGTGAAGGGCAAGCTGGCGCGGGCGCAGGAGGCGCTGAGTGAGTTTTCAAGCGCCCACGCCGCCATCGACTTAAAGGAGCAGACGCGCGCAACCGTGGAGTCTGAGGCAAAGGCGGAAGGCGAGTTGATTGCAGCGCAAGGCGAACTGGACTCTCTGAAACAGATCTATGGCAATCGCAATGTGAGAGTACGTTCAGCGGAGGCGCGAATCGCCTCATTGAAGCATGAACTGCAAAAGATGGGCGGCTCGCCGGCACCGGCCCCAGCGGTGACCACAAACGATGCCGGCCCGGCTCCGCCGTACCTGCCTCTGCGGCAGGTGCCGCGGCTCGCCGTACCCTACGCAAATCTTTACCGGGAGGTGCAGGTTCAGGAAACGGTCTACAATCTGCTCACCCAGCAGTATGAGTTGGCGCGCATTCAGGAAGCAAAAGACATTCCTGTTGTGAACGTCATTGATTCGCCTGCGATTCCTGAAAAGAAAGCTTTCCCTCCACGCGCGCTGCTCGCCATTGTCTTAACAGTGGTTACGCTTGCCGTCTTCTCCTTCATTTTGCTCGCGCGTCACTACTGGCTGCTCCTTGATGACCGGGACCCACGCAAACGCTTTGCAAAGGAAGTTGAAGATGCGCTGCGCCCGATGTATGCCCGATTCCGGGTAAGGAGGTTGCAGCAATGAACAGTGGTGCTCAGGATGTGCGCGCGAATCGGGGAGAGACACCCGCACGGCCCTGCCCGCAACCGGCTCGGAAGTGCGCAAAGATATTGTTCGTACCATTCTCCGCGGGCCTGCTTTTTTCCAGCCGGACAATTTTTGTCTTGATCTCAGCGCGCTGGCTCAATCGTGGAAGTGAGCCGGGAGTTCTGGCCGGCTTCTGTCTTGCCGCGGCGTTGGGCTTGGTCGTGCTGCTCGGCGTCTTCGGCGTACGAAATTACGTTGGCCAAAGTTTCTGGGATTCACCGCCGCTGCGCTGGGTCATTCTGTACCTTGCATTTTCAGGCTGCAGTCTCTTCTGGACCGCATCTGTGTCCGTGGCATCCTCGGCGCTCTACTGGATGGCGCTCGCAGGAGACGTGGGTATCGTTATTCTGCTGGTCCGCGACGCCGCGCAGGAGCAGGCTGCGGAGTCAATCCTGCTGGGATTCATAGCGGGTGGGTGTGGTCTGGCAGCGATCGCGTGGATGATGCACCCGGCAGTGGATCTGCGCCTTGGCGATGTGGATTACTTCAATACCAACCAGATTGGTAATCTTTGCGCATTGTCGCTGTTGATGTGCTTCCTCCTCTCGGCACGCGGTAGAAAGATCTGGCGCATGGTTCCCTGGTTCCTGGCCGTCACACTCCTGCGTAGCCTGAGCAAGGCCACGCTTGCCGCCTTCATTGTATGTCTTCTCTACCTGCTCGCGCGAGATTCGAGCTTTTCGCGCAGAAGGAAGTGGCTTCTTGTAACTGCGACAATCATGCTGA
Organism: Occallatibacter sp.; assembly: GCA_035692885.1. Classification (GTDB taxonomy): domain Bacteria; phylum Acidobacteriota; class Terriglobia; order Terriglobales; family Acidobacteriaceae; genus Telmatobacter. The sequence goes on along the minus strand of DASSHM010000223.1, from coordinate 9,926 downwards.
CACTCGGCTTCTGGGGGCTGCTGAGTGCGTACTACGACCAGTACACCACCGCCGGGAATCAGGCTGAAACCCTGACTGGACGTACTGCCATCTGGATCTGGAGTTATGACGCCGCCATGACAAAGCCCTGGTTTGGCAACGGCTTCGACTCCATGTGGAAAGTCGCGCCCGCCTTTGGAGGCGAGCTGTTTGAAGCCCGCCATGCTGAGAACGAATTGCTTCAACAATTCTTTGCATATGGCGTGTGCGGCATCGTGCTGCTCGCGGGTATCTACGGCAGCCTGTACCGCAGCATTCGTGCCGTCATTCGCGCGCCGGAGCGGGTTGCGCTGACTACATTTCTCATCTATGTGGTCATCCGCGGCCTTGCGGAGGCCGAGCCGTTTGATCTTCTCCTTCCGCTCTGGCTCGTCACTGCGCTGGCTCTCCTGATGAGTCGCGGCGGTCAAGAGCAATCGGCCCCGGCGGAGGAAATCGTGATTCCAGCCGGATTCGAGGCACTGCCGACACGCTGAAAGGATGCGTATGAATGTTGTCATCGCTGCCACGTCTGCACCAACGCACATGAATGGCGTATCCCGCCACGCGGCGAATCTGGTGCGAGCCCTGCTGAGCACAACCGTGATCGACGAGGTGCACCTTCTTGCCGGAGCATGGCAGAGGGAGATGTATCAAAGCGCGCTTGGAGCACGCGATTCGCGCCTCCATACTCACTGGATTTCTCTTCGTGATGCGAACGTAAGCCGGCTGTTCTGGTACTACCGGGAACTGCCCTGCATTGCGGCGCAGCTCGAGGCGGATATCGTTCACCTTACATTTCCCGCGCCGACACCGGAGGACGGATATCCCTGTCCAACGGTTCTTAGCCTCCACGATCTCTATCCCTTCGATATTCCTCGCAACTTTGGAACGCTCAGAAGCGCTCTGGCGCGCTACACGATTGCCCAGTGTGTCCGCCGCGTGGATGCCATCGCCTGTGTCTCGTCGGTGACTCGCATGGAGTTCGTATCCCGGTTTCCATCGGCAGCGCATAAGGCCCTGGTGATTCCCAATGTAGTCGAGTTCAGGGTTCCTGCCGTGATCACGGGAAACCTTGAGGCGCTGAGGGGACGCGCCTTTGTTCTTTGCGTTGCCCAGCACCGATCCAACAAGAATATTCCCCTGGCAATCAAGGTTTTTGAACGTCTGCTCGCGGAGCGAATCATTCCCATTGAGGGGCGCATGGTCGTGGTCGGCATTCCCGGCCCGGAGACAAAAAAAATTGAAGCGGAGATTCGCAATGCCAGGCTTAGCCACAAAGTGCTGCTCTTTTCCGGTTTGTCCGATGCCGAATTGCGATGGTGCTATGAAAACTGCGAGGTTCTGCTTGCTCCCTCCACAATGGAGGGCTTTGGCCTGCCCATCGCGGAAGCACTGCTCGCAGGTGCCCGCGTCGTCTGTTCCGGCATTCCGGCCTTTCACGAACTGGGCGGCGAAGCCTGCCGCTACGTCTCGGACAGCGGCGACCTTGTCTCTTCCTATGTTCGCGCCATCAGCGAGGCTGTAGCCACGCCGCGTCCTCGGAGTATTTCGCCACCGCAGCTTACGGCTTCATCTGTTGGAAGCCGATATGCACATCTCTATTGCGACCTTGCGCGCCCCTCCGTACGGGACTTGCGGAGGCGGGCACAACCCCTCCAATCCGCCCGGGAATCCGCCAGAATGCACTGAAATCAGGGAAATTGTCACAAAATTGTCATTTATCTTATTTTCCCTGCCGACTAAATGAGATATGGAGGAAAATATGTAAATGATCGCAAACAGCGCCCTACAACAAGAGGAGGCTCAGAATCCAGTCTTACCTCCGGTCTTGCGAGAGGTGGGGTCCATCCTTGTGGTTGAGGACGATCTCAGGATGCAGCGGGTGCTGAAACGAATGTTCGCCGCGGAACGATACTCGGTGATCTGCGTGGGAGACGGCAAGGCCGCGCTGGAACAGTTTCATGCTCAGCGGCCGGATGCGATTGTACTTGATCTCATCTTGCCGCACATTTCCGGGCGCGAGCTCTGTCAGCAGTTCAAGTCGCTTGCACCGCAGTGCCCCGTTATTATCGTTAGCGCGATTTGCGAAGTGGTTGACAAGGTGCTTCTGCTCGAACTGGGCGCTGATGACTACGTAACCAAGCCGTTCAGCCCCCGGGAACTGATGGCGCGCGTTCAGGCCGCCATCCGTCGGGGGAGAAAGCCCGCAAGTACCGGTCTTTATCGATTTGCCGACTGTGTGGTGGACTTCAAAAAGATGACGGTGGTCCGCAACGGTGCTTCGATCATTCTCACTTCGCATGAATTTCGCCTGCTCAGGTTTTTCACTGAGAACGCAGAGCGCGTCCTGAGCCGTGACGAATTGCTGAATGAAGTTTGGGGATACAATTGCTATCCGACGACGCGCACCGTGGACAACCAGATTCTGAAATTGCGGCAGAAGCTTGAACCCAATCCGGCGAATCCTGCACATTTCCTCACTATCTATGGGGCCGGGTACAAATTCGTTCCATAGCACCAGGTCCGGGGACGGAGTCCGCGTCGGGGCGGACCCGCTGAGTCTTGCCTTGGATCGCGGGCAGGGTGTCAGGACGCAAATCCTTCTGATTCTGGCCATGTCCCTCATTACCGCGGGAGCAACTCTCGTCAGCATGATGGTCATTCGCAGCCCTCTGCGGAATCTGATAACCCAGGAACTGTCGTCTGATCTCAGTCACTCCCTGGCGACCTTTGAAAGCATGCAGGCCCAGCATCTCGCCGGGCTCGACCGCGAGAACGCCCTGCTCGCCGATCTGCCCAGCCTGAAGGCGCTGATGACCACCAGCGACGAGCGCACGATTGAGGACGGTGGCGTCGAGTTCTGGAAGGTGAGCGGCGATGACCTGTTTGCGCTCGCCGACCGGGATGGCAACGTCAAGGCAGCCTATATCACCGGAGGCTCGGCGGATGCGGCCTTGCGCGCGGACCTGCACCGTCTGCTCACGTTGCGGCAGGTGAACTTCCTCGTCAGCGGCAAAGGGCTCTTTGGCTGTTCGATTCATCCGCTCTATTTTGGCAGTGAGGCTGATGGTTCGTTGCTCGGCTATGTCATCAGCTGCTTTGCCATCGACCGCACTACGGTGGAGGAACTCGGCAAAACTACCGACGTAAAGGCAATCTTTCGAAGTGACGCTCATATTCTTGCCAGTTCTCTTTCCGCTGCCGATTTAAAAAACATCGCGTCGGTGGGAACTGTCCAATCCTCGACGCAGGCAGGCCCCAATACAGTCGTTGTGAACGGCGAACGCTTCTTCGCTGTCGCCCGCAATCTCTCTGCGCGATCCACAGCGCCGCTCACGCTGATCGCTATGAAGTCGCTCGATCAGGAGGAGCTTGTCATCCGGCAGATCGACCGACTGGTTTTGCTCGCCGGCGCCCTTGCCCTCATTCTCGGCACAGTGCTGATGCTTGTGCTTTCACGTTTCGTCACCCGGCCCCTTGAGCAGTTGGCCAGCGGCGTCAGAGCATTTGCGACCGGCAACAGCACTCATCTTCTTCCCTACCGGGGAACCCGCGAAGTACGCGAATTGAGCACTGCATTCGCGCGGATGCGGCGTGAAATCCTTCAAGCCAATCAAGCACTGCTTGAATCTGAACGTCTGGCGACCATCGGGCGTATGGCGGGTTCCGTTTCTCACGATCTGCGGCATTATCTTGCGGCCATTTACGCGAATTCTGAATTTCTGGCTTCTGGCAGCATTCCCGCTGCAGACCGAAGCGAAGTTCTGGCGGAGATTCGGAATGCCGTAAATGGCACCACTGAGATGCTGGAATCGTTGCTCATTTTTGGCCGCTCTGGTACTGGACTACGCCGGACGCGCCAATCGATCGCAGTGTTGGTCGAGCGCGCGCTTCATCTTGTACGCGCTCATCCTGACGCCGCCCAAATCGAGTTCCGGTTTCAGCCTGGTGACCCCGGCGCGACGGATGCCTTTGTGGATGCCAAGCAGATTGAGCGCGCCATCTATAACCTGCTCCTGAATGCCTGTCAGGCGCCGCGGTCTGAAGGCACGGCAGCCTGCATCACGGTCACACTCGTCGCGAGTGATCAGGAAATCATCATCGACATTGCCGACAACGGCATCGGAGTGCCGCCGGCCATTCTTACCACCCTCTTTGAGCCGTTTGTGAGCGAGGGTAAGCACAAGGGATCAGGGTTGGGGCTGACCCTGACGCAAAGCATCGCTGTCGAACACGGTGGCGGAGTTTCCCTGGTAAGCAGCGCTCCGGGTGAAACCATATTCCGCATGGTGATTGCGCGCGCCAGCCAGGATGCAAACTCGCTGGTCAGCAGTAACGAGCGAACGAGGGAGACATGAATGACAGAAACAAACCCGCCGGGCATTTATCCAGGCCGGTCGTGGCCTCACTGATCACCGGTGCCGCTCTGGTGATCATGCCGAGCGCCGCGCCGCAGATCCAGCCATCCACGGTAGCCGCGAACAATGTGCAGGAGCGAATTCAATTGCTCACCGACGCATTGAATTCAGTGCAATCGCAAATCGAAGAATCCCAGCGCGAGCTGGTGGAATTGCGCCGGAAAATTGCGGACTTGCGCTCATCCACTGGCGCTCCAGCTCCACTCGATGCCGAAGCGTCTCAGCCTGCTGAAGCCGCCAATCTGGCTGCGGCTGTGGCCGAAATACGTGAGTCGCAGGCGATGCAGGAGACTCAGATAGCCACGCTCGACCAGGCAAAGGTGGAGAGCGCATCGCGGTATCCCTTAACGCTGAGCGGCATGGTCGTGTTCAACGGATTCGTCAACACGCGCCGCGTGGATGCAGCTGCGACACCGTCCGTGGCCCTTTCCGGCTCCGGTTCCACAGGCATCTCTGCCCGCCAGACGATTGTGGGGCTCGATATCAATGGCCCTCGGCTCTTTGGAGCGCAAACGCGTGGCGACCTGCGCCTTGACTTGAACGCCGGCGCCGCCGGCTACGGCTACGCGGGCAACTCTGCACTCGGCCTGGTCCGCCTGCGCACGGCGCATATTGACTTTGACTGGAACCGGACACACACATACTTCGCGCTCGATCGCCCCCTCATCTCTCCTGAAGGCCCTTCATCGCTCACTGCCATCGCCGTGCCGGCCCTTGCGTGGTCAGGAAACCTCTGGATGTGGAGCCCGCAGGTCGGCCTTTCCTTTGATGCGCTTACCTCCAATACGGGAGCCCTTCGCGTGCAAGCGGCGCTCATCGACAGCGCTGATCCTCCACCCCTTTTCCCGGTGTCAGGCAATGGCTCCTACACTCCACCCTCCACCGCTGAGCTCTCCCGCTGGCCCGGAGTCGAAGCCCGCATCGCGTACGAAAGCTCCGACGAAGACTCCGGCCCGCGCTTCGGGATGAGCGGCTATTTCGCGCCCCACCGAACTTCGTATTCGTCCTTCTCATTTGATTCGTGGGCGGGGGCAGTCGACTTCCGCATTCCTGCGTCGCGATTCATGCAAGTCGCCGGGAGTGCCTATTGGGGCAGCGCTCTGGGTGGGCTTGGAGGCGGTGCCTACAAGGACTACGCGGCAGCCATCATTGATGGGGAATATTATTACCGCGCCCTCGACGATCGTGGCGGCTGGCTGCAATGGAAGCAGAAAGCCAGCAGCCGCCTCGAATTTAATGAAGCCTTCGGCATCGATAACGTGCCCGCGCACCAATTGCGTCCGTTTGCCATTGCTACTCCAGTTAGTATCTACAATCTCGCGCGCAATCGGACCGTTACAGGCAATGTGATCTATTCGCCCAGCTCGTACATTCTGCTTTCCATGGAATATCGCCGGATCATGTCGTCCTATGTAACCGCCCCCTCGACTTTCAGCAATGTGATTGGTGTCGCCGCAGGATACAAGTTTTGACGGTGTCACAACGCTCAATTCGGGCTGTCATGCTGCTCACGGTTCTTGCAATGATCGTGAGCCTGATGCCTGCCTGTGCGCAGCGGGCGGATGGCGATACGGCCAGACTTTCAGGACGCGTTGTTCTTCATACAGGAGCCAGAAAGTCACACCGGCCTGCCATCGTTGTATGGCTTACTGAGATTGGCAAGGGCTATCCCACGGCTGCCCCGGCACCCGGCCACTTCCAGCTCGTCCAGAAGGACAGGATGTTCAAGCCGCATCTGCTTGTAGTTCCCGTCGGCAGCGTGGTCAGCTTTCCCAACGACGATCCTTTCTTCCATAATGTTTTTTCGCTTTTCAACGGCAGGCGCTTTGACCTGGGGCTTTATGAGGCCGGCAGCTCGCGCGAAGTCAAGTTCTCCCGGGAGGGCGTCTCATATATCTTTTGCAACATACATCCGCAGATGAGCGCAGTGGTCATCGCGCTGGCGACTCCGCTCTACGCAGTTGCTGACTCCACCGGGGCATTCTCCATTAATTCCGTTCCACCCGGAAACTTCGATCTCCATGTCTGGATAGAGGGCACACCACAACCGGATCTTGATCGCCTGAACCGCAGAGTCCCCATCGCCTCCGGGCAATCCTCCAATATCGTTATCAACGCTTCGGGCGCATACCGCCCGGTGCGCAACCATCTAAATCTGTATGGAAAACCCTATCCTTCAGTAAGCCGTCCCCCATACTAAAGTGCGCTGCCAGCCATTTTGGGCGGTGCTCCGCGTTCGGCAACAGGTTGCAGGTGGCCGGTAGCATGGACTCGTGGCCGAATCGGGTAGCGTCCAGCTCCCGTAAGTTGCAGCGCAATATGCCATAGAAATGCTGAGTTCCTCAGGTTGCGGCTCCACAGCCGGGCAGGATCCTGCGCAAGCCGATGCAGCCAGTGTAAACCTGCGCGCTTCATCCATCGGGGACACAGTTGAATTCGGCCGGTCAGAAAATCAAATGCCGCTCCAACTCCAAACATCATGGTGGTCTCCAGGCGCGGCAGCATTCTTCGCATCCAAAGATCCTGGCGCGGCGTGCTGATGCCAACCCAGACAACGTCCGGTTTCAGCCGGCTCAGCTCCGCTGCCAGTGCCTCCTCCTCGTCACGCGTCAAGTCTCTGAACGGCGGCGTATGAATGCCTTGAATCCTGGTCCACGGAAACTGCCGTCGCAGGGTCGCCGCAAGTTCTTCGGCGACTCCCGGCTCGCCTCCATAAAGGAAATGCGAGTAGCCGGCAAACTCAGGCCGCCGAAAGATTTCGGCCATCACACACGGACCGGTTACAAAATCCATCTCGTTCAGACCCTGCGCGCGTCCCACCCAGACAGTTGGCGTGCCATCGGGTAGTGCCATCGCGGCATGCTCATAAGCCTCGGCCACATCCTCACTCTTCAATGCCTCGAGGACGCCGTGGACATCGACAAAGCATACATAACCTCTCTTCTTCTGGTGTAGCATGCTCTGGATTGCTGTCAGGGCCTGTTCCATGTCAACTGCGTCAATGGATACGCCGAGTACATTTGCAAATCTGTTGCGGCTAGGATTGCCAGGTGACCCGCTCGAGAGCGGATCCGGCAGCTTGTCGTGTAAATGTTTGTCAGGCATGGTATGACTCCAGATCTCCTTGAACATCGAGACTCGATTCATCGCGTACGATTTGGGGCTGCTTCGTGAGATGGACGATCATCGGGATATATACGAGGAGGGCCGCGCATCCGGGCAACAGCCGGCTGTATGCAACCCCGGCCAGTCCGAAGCGCTGTATCAGCAGCGGTAGTGCCCCCGCCATTGCCAGTCCGCCGGTCACATTGAGAATCGCTCCCGGCTTCGGCCTCCCCATCGCCAGAAGCGCGTAGCAGCCTGTTACTGACAACGCCGAGAGCGCTGAGCTCCACGCTGCTGCAGGAAGAATCTCAGCCGCTGAATTGGCCATGTCCATCCCCACCCAGTGCCTGAGAATAAACCGGCCAAAGAGAAGCAGCGACGCCAGCGACATCGCCACAAAGATAAAGTTGACTGTGAAAGCCACGCCAATGGAATGGCGTACCTTCAGCGTAGGGCCGTGCGCAGAGTCAGACGCGATCGCTGGAAAAAGAAAATGCAGGCCAGCCGCCGCGATTCCGTATATAGGCTGTGTCAGTTGGACGCAGATCGTATACACGGCTATGGCAGAAGCACCCAGAGCAAAGCCGGATGCCAGCCGGTCCACCTGCCCAATCAACAACCCTGCGGCGGCCTGGATCCATGTAAAGACTCCGAATCCAAGCAGTACTCGCACAGTTGGCGGGTGCAGCGCCGGAACAAAGTGCCGGATGCCGAGCAACCGCTTTAACTGCCAGAATTGGATTGTGAGTGCCATGCAATTCACGGCGAATGTCGCTGCCAGCACGAGAGCCACGCTCGGCCCGATCATGGGCATGAGCCACGCGAGCAAAAGCGAAGCGATACGCGCCGCTACGCTCACCTCGATTGCGGTTCCATACCGGCCATATGCGCGCTGTGTACTTACACACACCGCCTCCAGGGCACGCAGCAGGATCAGTCCGGCCGTGATTCTCATGGACCACAAACAATCCTCAGCAAGCAGGGTATTTGTCTTGAGAGTCATATGCGTAATGGCTGGTGCCGCCAGACACAGACAGCCCGCGATCACGATTCCCAGCACAAGGTGAAGCCCAAACGCGCTGCGGGCGATCACAATCGTCTCTTCACCGTCTCGCTGGGTGCGCGCCTGCGCTACTGACCGGATGTTTGCGTCGCCAAATCCGGAGGCAAGAATAGCGCCGGTCATCAGCACTGCATTGGCGAGTGCCCAAATCCCGAACCGATCTGTTCCAAGCACATTGAGAATGGCCGGCGCCAGCAACAGCATTCCCGCCGGATACGCAATGTAATCGAGCGCGCCAAAAGCGGAATTGAGAACGTGTGTTCTCATGTGGCCCTCTCGTCAAGCAGGTGATCGGCATGTTGCGCCAGGGCGCCACGGTGCGCGGCCGCGGATGCGCCCGAGGCAACGGGCATCTTCAGCCGTCTTCCCTGAAAGCTCATCCAGGCGAAGAGGATGGATGCAAGGATGGAAGCGGCAGCATTCGCCAACAGCACCGTGCGGTAACCATAGGTCACGATCAGCGATCCAGTAATTGCAAGAGTTCCCGCCTGGCAGAATGCGCCGCACAGGTTCTGAATGGCCGAGGCCGAGCTGCGTTCTGTTTCAGGTATGTGCTCCATCAGCATCTGATAGATGCCGGGTCCGCACAAAAACTGCGCGGCAAAATAGAGCACATAGAAACAGATTGCCGCGGGCATATACCGCGTGGATGCGAGTGACACGAGCAATGCTGCGGTAGCCAATTGTGCCAGCGAAACGCCGCCGGGTATGCCGGATCTCCTGAACAGCAGCGGCGCTCCCAATACTGCGATGAACTGCATAAGCTGCGAAGCGCCGAAGACCGCACCGAGCCTGCCCAGTGGGAGTCCAAGCACCTTCTGCAGGTAGATCGATCCAAACAGGGGCAGTGATCCCGCAACAACATTCCAGAGTACAAACGCCGGCAAAAATCGCAGCAGGTAGGGATGAAAGATGCGCAAGTGCCCGAGGGGCTCAGCTGTATCCGGCTTGAACCTCAGCCGGCTCATCGGCCAAATCCCTAGAGCGACAACCATGCAGGCCCCTGCGAGAACAATCCGGATGCCGTCCACGAGGTCGAGATGCAGCCTGCTGGTCTGCAACAGTACCGGGAGATACCCGCCTGCAATGCCCGACACCGTACCCAGACCGATGCCCGTTGCAAATGCGATACTGAAGCCTGCGGCCCGATTTTTTTCGTCGGTGAGCCCTGCTATCATCGGCGAAAAACAAATCGGCCATCCGCAAAGCGCAGCGCCGGTGAGAAACGCCAAAATCAATTGCGCCGGCTCTGCCAAGAAGAAGAGGCGCAGCATGGCCAGACCCGGAACGGCGCCAAACGCCAACAGCAGCAGTGGCCG
>DASSHM010000222.1:0-12061 GCA_035692885.1 Occallatibacter sp. | reverse complement strand
TCCACAACGTCCGGGCCAATGGTGAAGACGGGCACCGGCGCGGTGCGCACAACCTCCTCGGCCACGGAACCGACAAGCAGCTTGCCGACGGGCCCGGGTGAATGCGTGCCCATGACGATGCGGTCAACCGAGCGCTCGCGCACGCAGGCAAGGATCTCATCCGCGGCCAGCCCGGGCCGGACGATAATCTCGCATCGAATGCCGGCCTCGCGCACGCGTTGGGCCAGCGGTTCAAGGTGATGGATTTGGGCACGCTCGGTGGCGGCATCGTCGTTGTAGTAACGGACGCCGGAGGCCTCGGACGCGGCCACCACAAACGTGTCATATGCGTGAAACAGAATGAGATTCGCGCCGAACTCGCGGGCCTGAGCCAGAGCAAAGTTAAAGGCCTTCTCGTTGGCGGGAATCTCGCAGGCAAAGAGGATGGTGGAGGGTCTGCTCCACCCGGGCTTCATGGGAGTTGCCATGAGAACCTCCTTGTGGTGCGCCTGTACTTTGACAGACCTGACGTGCGTTGACAAGATCCGGCGTCACTTCACGGAGTGATCTGCATCACCCGCAGCGGGCTGCGTTACCCGCCGTGAACCTCACCCGCCGGAGAGCCCGTGCGCTACTGTTGATTGGACGCTGGGCACGGTCATTCGGTGCGTTCGTGAAGGTGATTGTGCGGCAGATCCGGCGGATTGTCCAGCGAAAGTGGGGCCAATTTGCATCAGGCTTCAAACGATAGTGTTCTGACGCACAGAACCTGCGCCGCGGGACCAGTTTCACTGCGCGGCCTCACCTCACTGCTGCGTCTTCGTAGACGTTTTCAGAGTGGCCTACGAGGGTTCCAAGGAGCCGATGTATCAATTCCTGTACGGCATTTCAGGGCGGGCTACGGTGTCTTCCAAATGTGATGCGCCATGCCGCTTGTGGCGCGCCAAGGCGCCAGTGCGGAACCCCGGCGGCACTCTGGACCCGGGAAACAGAACTATAATCCGGACCGCGCGAGAACCACCCGGATGAAGCCCGGACTGGCACGATACAGGACATCCACGGCATGTCCCGAGTGAATGCGGCCCCGGTTGCAGAGAGCAATGTCACTACTCTCGGCTGGCCGTATTGACTTCAACGCAATGGCTTTGGGACACGGCAGCTCAGAAAATGCATCCGCCGAATCGTGGGATGGGCGTGGGCTTTGATGTAATAGAGGTTGAGAGCGAAGATGCGTACGGCAATCATCGGAGGCGGCATCACGGGTTTATCCGCGGCTTACGAGCTTGAGATGGCGCGCAGAGCGGGCGTGGATGTCGAGTACATGCTGTTTGAAGCGGGCTCACGCCTGGGCGGCGTGCTGGCGTCGAAGGTGGTGAACGGCGCGGTTCTGGACCTTGGCCCTGACTCGTTCTTAACTGAAAAGACCGCGGCGGCCGAGCTGTGCCACGAGCTGGGTCTGAGCGAGCGGCTGATCCATTCCAACGATGCGGACCGCAAGACATTTGTGGTGGTACGAAACCGGCTGGTGCCGCTGCCCGACGGGCTGATGTTTCTGGTTCCCACCCGGCTGGCGTCAACAGCGCTGACGCGGCTGTTCAGTCCGAAGACCAAGGTCAGGATGGCGCTCGAGCTGCTGATGCGGCCGCGGCAGAACGAGGAGGACGAGTCAGTGGCGGCGCTGGTGAAGCGCCACTTTGGCCAGGAGACCGTGGACCGGCTGGCAGACCCGCTGCTTTCGGGCATCTATGGCGGCGATGCAACGCAACTAAGCGCTCAGGCGGTGATGCCGCGGCTGGTGGAGATGGAATGCCGGTATGGGTCGCTGACGCGGGGCATGCTGGCGGCACGCCGGCAGGCTCGCGCGCGGATGGCAGCAGGCAAGGCAGGCGGAGAGCCTGCGCGCGCGGGAACCACACGTCGCACGCCGCGAGGCGTCTTTACCACTCTGCGCGGCGGAATGCAGGAACTTGTGGATGCCGTGGAGGCGCAGCTCGACCCGAACCGGATACGGAAAGCAACCGCGGTGCGCACGCTGAGCAGCACTGCGGAGGGCTGGCGGGTGGAAACGGACGGCGCGGCGGAGCGCTTTGACGCGGTGATTCTGGCCACATCCGCATGGGCCGCGGGCGCGCTGCTGCGCGAGACGGATTCCGCATTGAGCGCGGATCTCGAGGGAATTCCCTATTCGTCATCCATCACGGTGGGGCTGATCTACGACGCGTCGCAGATGGGGGAGTTGCCGGAGGGCTTCGGATTCCTCGTTCCCGCGGTGGAGGGACGGTCCATGCTGGCCTGCACATTTGTCCATCGCAAGTTTCCCGGGCGCGCGCCGTTCGGCAAGATTGTACTGCGGGCATTTCTGGGCGGCATCAACGGCGAGGTGCTGATGGGGGAGAGCGATGAGGCGCTGCTGGCACGGGTTCGCCGCGAGCTGAGCGAAATTCTGGGGGAAGGTATCCTTGAGCCCGGCGTGAGACCGGAATACGCGCAGGTGACGCGCTGGCGGCGGGCGCTGGCCCAGTACGCGGTGGGACACCACGAGCGCATGGAGCGTATCCGCGAACGGCTGGCCGCGCATCCTTCTCTGCGGCTGGCGGGGAACGCCTATGACGGCATCGGAATTCCTGATTGCATCCGGCTGGGCAGGGAGTCGGCGCGCGAGCTGGCCGCCCATCCTGAGACCGTGCCGTAACGCTGAAAGGCGTGCCGGATAAGCGCCTGATGAGGCGCAACCGGCGGCTCCTACATGCCCCCCATGCCCAGCAACATGCCAATGCCGTAGGTGACCGCGCCCTCGACTGCGCCAACGATGGTCATCTCCATGCCCGAAGACCACCACGAGCGGACAGTGATGAGGCTCTTGGCCGCGCCAACTGCAAAGTGGGCGATGAGTGAGACGACCGCCGCGGCGACGATGGCCGGAACGCCCTGCATGAAGAAGAACGGTACGACCGGGATGACGGCGCCAACAGCTGTGGAGAGCGCTGCCGAACCCGCGGAGACCATCGGCTTGGAAAGCGCGCCCTCGGTGGTGCCGAGGCGCTCGCCCAGCAGCGCGCGCAGCATCTGTTCGGGATCGCCGGCAATGTGATCGACCACGCGATCAGCATCCTCCTCGGGCAGTCCCTTGACCTGGTAGTAGAGCGAGAGCAGCTCGCGGGCCTCAAGGCCATTCAGGCGGATGGCCTCGCGCTCGCGCACCACTTCGGCCTCATAGATTTCGCGCTCGCTCTTGGCGGCAAGGTAGGCGCCGGAGCCCATGGAGAGCGCGCTGGCAATCATGCCGGAGATGCCGGCCAGCAGCACATACCGGCTGTCGCCGGCGGTGGCGCCGGAGACGCCCGAGACAATGCCGAAGATGGCCCCGAGACCGTCATTGACGCCGTAGATGGCGTCGCCAATCCAACTGCCGGCCTCCGCGCGTCCCTGATCGCGCTTGGCCAGCATCTCATCGAGCAAAGCCCGGGGATCAACGCGGGGCGCGCCTGCCGAGGCGGTGTAGTGACCGCGCAGCAGCAGGCCAAGCTCGTGGTGGTGCATCCCCTCGTCCTCAATCACGTGCTCAAGGATGGCCACTGATCCCTCATCGCCGAGCTCCTTCAACTGGGCTCCATAACGGGCAATGTCGCGGCTTTCGTCAATCTCAAGACGCCGCAGGGCCATCTTGGTGCCTCCGGCGCGGTGGGCCAGCGAGTCGGCCTCTCCGCCCGGGCCGCCGCCGTAAACGGGCTTTTCGCCGCCAAGCTCACGAATGCGGCTCTCCCACAGGGCGGCATGCTCCAGCTCAGCCTGAGCGAGATGGCGCAGCACCTGCGCGCGCACCGGATCGGCGTCGCGATCGGCCAGTGCCTGGTAGGTGTGATAGCCGTTCATCTCAGCCTGCCAGTTGCCTTCGAGAGCGGTCAGAATTCTTCCGAGCCGGACGCCGTTGGGTGCCTCTGTCGCCAATCCTGTTCTCCTTGCGTTCCTCCTGAGCATAGCTGAGCGAAGGCGGCTGCCGGTAGGCTCCGGGCGGGTGGAATTCGCTGCTTCCCATAGTGGCGGTCCTGCGTTTAGTGTGGTGAGCAGCATGAAACCACCGGCCGGAACCCACCCGGCAGAAGCGACGTTCGGCAACGATGCGCCGGCACGACGGCAATGTGCGCACCCAGACCATTCACGGGCAGAATTTTCTTGAGGAAGCGAGGGATACACCTCCCATGTCGACGCAAACCACGCCTCCGGCGGCAGGCACGCCAAACTATACAGGTCCATTCATCATTCTCACCGCGCTGTTTTTCATCTTCGGATTCATCACCACGCTGAACATGGCGCTGGTGCCGCACCTGCGCTCCATCTTCAATCTTGGATACGCCTGGGCCATGCTGGCCGAGTCCGCATTCTTTCTTGCCTACTTCATCTTCTCGACTCCGACGGCAAGGCTGATTGAGGCAATCGGCTACAAGCAGACAATGGTGGTGTCGCTGTTTGTGCAGGTGGTGGGCTGCCTGCTGTTCATTCCCGCCGCCAGGCTGGTGAACTTCCCGCTGTTCCTTACGGCGGTGTTTATTGTTGGCGCGGGTGTAACCGCGCTGCAGACGGCGGTGAATCCGTACGCCGCGATTCTGGGGCCGGAACGCACCGCGCCGGTGCGGCTGACGCTGGCGCAGGCGTTCAACTCCATCGGCGCCACCCTTGCCCCGCTGGTGGCGGGCGCGTTCATTCTTACCGATGCGTCGAAGGATCTGACCAAGGCGCAGATTGCGAACACGGTGCGCATGCCCTACCTGCTGATCGCGGCCGGGTTGCTGATTCTTGGAATCGCAGTGGCGTTCGCCCATCTGCCGCACATCAAGCACTCGCAGGATTTTCACCCGGAGATTGAAACCGATTCGGCCCTCGCGCGCAGCATCTGGAGCCAGCGCCACACGGTGCTGGGCGCGCTGGGGATCTTCCTCTACGTGGGCGTGGAGGTGGGTCTGGCGTCCATTGCCGTGAACTACTTCAAGAACCAGGGCATGAGCAGCGAGAAGACGGCCTCGTTCCTGGTGGCGCTTTACTGGGGCGGAGCCATGGTGGGCCGGCTGCTGGGCTCGTGGATGCTGACCAAGGTGAAGGCGGGAAAGCTGGTGGGCATCTTTGCCGCGTCGGGTGCGGTGCTTTTGCTGGTTTCAATGCTGTCCAGCGGCAATGTGGCCATCTGGACGCTGGTGCTGTGCGGTTTCTTCAACTCCATCCAGTTCCCCAACGTTTTCGCGCTGGGAATCGCCGGGCTGGGGCCGATGACCAGCAAGGGGTCGGGGCTGATTATGACGGCGGTCGTGGGCGGCGCGGTGATTCCCTTCCTGCTGGGCGCACTGGCAGACAGAGTGGGCATTCAGCATGCCTTCATCCTGCCCATTCTCTGCTATGTATATATCGCGTTCTACGGATTGTGGGGCTCAAGGCCAAAGCACTCGGCGGCATAAGCCGGCTGCGTGGCGCAATCGCGAAAAGGCCTTCCGGCCCGCGTCCGGAGGGCCTTTTCAGTGCTGACGCGATGACAGCCCACACCTGCAGGCGGCGCGAGCGGCGGACAACCGCAGGCAGACGCCGCCTCTCACAATCAAGTTAAAATTCATCTTTGAACCTGCATTCAGGAGACGGGCGAGCGGATGCGAATCACGTCACTTTCCGCTTTGGCGGCGCTGCTTGGCGGGGTGGCGCTGGCGGCCGCTCCTGTGCGGACCGTGGCGCAGCAGACCCCGCCGCTGCTCGCCCTGGCCGCTGTGCCCTTCCCGGCGGCACTTCCTGATGCCCCCGTGCCTGTGCCTGACGCGACCCCTGACGCGGCGGCAGGCAGCGGCCCGCAAGAGGCCTCCGCCGCGGAGCAGAAGCCCACATGGATGGACAGGATGACGGCTAATGCCCGCACCGTTCCGGCGGGTGAAAAGCCGCCCCCGCCCTCGCTCGGGCAGTCATTCCGGCTGGCAACGGAAAGCAGCTTCAGTTACCCCTCATTGGCGCTGACCGGATTGACCTCTCTCATTGCCGAGGGCGCGGATACACATTCGCAGCTCGGCAAGGGCGTTCCCGGCTTCTGGGCGTACTCGTGGCGAGGATTTGTGGATAAGACGGATGGTAACTACTGGGTGCTCTTCCTATTGCCCACCGTGCTGCGCCAGGACGAGCGCTACTATGCCTTGGAACGCGGAGGCATCTGGAAACGCGGCATCTACGCGTCTAGCCGCGTGCTCATTACCCCCGACTACCATGGCCGCAACACGCTCAACACCTCTGAACTCGTGGGCCGCGGCATCGCCGAAGGGATTTCAACCACCTACTATCCCAGCGAGGACCGGTCAGCCGGAGCGTTGGCGACGAAGTGGGCCTTTGCCATCCTGCGTGATGCGGGAACAAACACCTTTCGCGAGTTCTGGCCCGGCATTGCCGCGCGCCTGCTGCACCGGAACTCCCGGTAACCCCGGATGATGGCGGTCGGCCGTCAACCACAGTTGGGTTTGCCACGCCCGCGAGGGGAGAGCGATACTGATCTGCGCCAAGTAAATCGCTTGACTTAACGACCGTGGGAGGTTCGTGATGAACATGCCGCATACGCTTGCAGGGGGATTTGTGGCTGCATGCCTGCTGTTGGCCGCGCCGTCGCTCCAGGCCAAGACCGCGTCGCAGGATGGTGACGGAGCGTACGCCACCGGGCACTATCGCAACCTGTTTGCCGAGGATGGCCATACGCAGAAGGAGATCGACGCAAAGATCAGCGCGGCATATCAGCAGCTCTTCCACGGCGACCCGGAGACCCAGGCCATTGCCTTCGACGCGGGCCGCAACGCGAATGGGCCGCTGATGTATGTGACCGACTGGGCCAACCACGACGTGCGCACCGAAGGCATGTCATACGGCATGATCATCACGGTGGAGCTGAACAAGAAGACGGAGTTTGACGCAATCTGGAACTGGGCCAAGACCTACATGTACATCAGCGACCCGAAGGCGCCGAGCTATCAATTTTTTGCATGGTCGTGCAAGACGGACGGTAGACATAACTCAGAGGGCGCCGCGCCCGATGGAGAATCCTATTTCGCCATGGCGCTGCTGTTTGCCTCGAACCGCTGGGGCGATGGCAAGGGGATTTACAACTATCATGCCGAGGCTGAAAAGCTGCTGCACGCGATGGTGCACCGGGAGATTATCTCCGCGCCGGGCAAGTATGGGCCGCACACCGTGGGACCAATGATGCACAAGGATCCGCCGATGATCCTGTTTGTGCCGGAGGTGATGCCGGAGCCGTTCACTGACCCGTCGTATCACCTGCCGGCCTTTTACGAGCTGTGGGCGCGCTGGGGACCGAAGGAGGACCGCGCCTTTTGGGAGAGGGCGGCTGCGGCCAGCCGTGCATTCTTTGTGAAGACAACGAACCCGGCGACCGGCCTTGCGCCGAGCTACGCCAACTTTGACGGCACGCCGCACAAGAACCGCTTTCCGCAGTCGGGCGAGTTCGGCTATGACGCATGGCGCACAGCCAGCAACTGGTCAGTGGACTGGTCGTGGTGGCACAAGGCCCCGGCCGAGCAGGAGTTGAGTGACCGCATCCAGAAGTTCTTTGCGTCACAGGGCATCGGCATATACGGTCCGGTGTTCACGCTCGATGGCAGGGATCTGGGAGCCACGCCCGGGTTGACGCACGAGGATCATCCCGCCGGACTGGTGGGTACAAACGCCGTGGCGGGGCTCGCGGCCACGGATCGCGCACGGGCAAGGCAGTTTACCGAGGCGTTGTGGAACACGCCCATCCCCTCGGGGCATAACCGCTACTATGACGGAATGCTCTACCTGATGAGCCTGATGCACGCGGGCGGCGAGTTTCGCATCTGGGCGCCAAGGTAAACTGGGCCAATCCGCCTTGAACCCGGCGGATTGATGCATTGCAAGGTGACCATGGCTACAGACGTTCAGCAATACAAATCAGGATTGCGGCATCGCGGGTGGACGCGCGCGCCGCTGGGTGCCTGCTTCGCGCTGGCTGCGCTCGGACTCGCGCCGATTGCCTCTGCCGCGCAGGTAGCGGCGCATGAGAGCAGGCCGGTGGCAGGCGACGCGCCGGTCAATCCCGGCCCACTGGCGCATTTGTCCGGCAGCTTGAGACCACGCGACGTGAAAGCCGCCATGCGCAAGGTGGCGGACTGGCAACTGGCGCGCGTGAAGGATGAGTACAGCCAGGACTGGACCTTTGCGGCTCTCTATCTGGGTTTTCTGAACGCGTCGGACACGCTGCAGGATGGCCGCTACCGCGAATATGTGCAGCGCGTTGCGGAGCACTACGACTGGACACTGGGGCCGCGCAGGATGCACGCAGACGACCAGGCCATCGGGCAGTCGTATCTATGGCTCCATGCGCGTCACCCCGAGGCGCGGGAAGTCGCGCCGATGCGCGCGCAGTTCGACGAGGTGATGCAGACGCGGGACAATCCGCAGAAGCCCGTGTGGTGGTGGTGCGACGCGCTGTTCATGGCTCCGCCGGTGTGGGCGCAACTGGCGGCAGTGACGCACGACGGCAAATACCTGGACTATATGGACCGCGAGTGGCATATCACGGCGAATCTGCTCTGGGATCCCCAGGAGCATCTCTTCTTCAGAGACGCCACCTTCTTTGACAAGCGGGAGAAGAACGGCGCGAAGATCTTCTGGTCGCGCGGCAACGGATGGGTGATGGGCGGCCTGGCGCGGGTGCTCACGTTCATGCCAAAGGATGATCCGCGCCGGGAATACTATGTGGACAAATTCAGGCAGATGGCCAGGCGGGTGCGCGCGCTGCAGGGCAAAGACGGATTGTGGCGGCCGGGTCTGCTGGATGCCGGGGACTACCCCTATCCCGAAGTTTCAGGCTCGGCGTTCTTTGTGTCTGCGATGGCGTGGGGAGTGCGGCAGGGCATTCTGAGCCGTAAGGAGTTTCGGCCCGTGGTGGCGAGAGGCTGGCGAGGACTGGTGGAACACATTTACCAAGACGGCCGGCTCGGCAGCATACAGCCCGTGGGCGCGGCGCCGGGCACGTACACGCCGGGTACAAGTTATGTGTACGGGGTCGGCGCATTTTTGATGGCGGGGTCAGAAGTGGCGCTGATGGATGCCCGCGCCGGACAGCAGGCGGATGCGCGCTGAGCTGGAAAAGGAATTGCGATGAGGATTCTGCAAATGGCGGACGCTGTCCGCTACAGGACGATGACGACAGAAGAGCTGCGCGAGACCTTTCTCATCAGCGATCTCTTCGTCGCAGGCAGGCTGGGCATGACGTATGTTGACCTGGACCGGGCGGTGATTGGCTCCGCGGTGCCGGAGCGGTCGCCGCTCACGCTGCCCACGTATGATCCGCTGAAGGCCGAATACTTCACCGAGCGGCGTGAGCTGGGCGTGTTGAATATCGGCGGAGCGGGCAAGGTGACGGTGAACGGGAAGGCATTCGCGCTGAACCGGCTGGATGGCTTGTACGTGGGACGCGGCAACCGGGACATTGAGTTTGCCAGCGATGACGCAAATCACCCTGCCGAGTACTACCTCCTCAGCTATCCGGCCCATGCGGAACATCCGGCGCGGCTGATAACAAGCGCGGCGCTGGAGCGGGTAAAGCTGGGCTCGCCTGCGACGGCCAACCAGCGCGAGATTACCAAGCTGATTCACCTTGAGGGCGTGCGAAGCTGCCAGTTGGTGATGGGCTTTACCCAACTGGCGCAGGGCAGCGTGTGGAACACCATGCCGCCGCACACGCACATGCGCCGCTCCGAGGTGTATTTCTACTTCGACATCCCCGACGACCATCGTGTGGTCCACATGATGGGGCCCGCGCACGAGACGCGCCACCTGGTGCTGGCCAACCGGCAGGTGGTGGTTTCGCCGGGCTGGTCAATTCACGCCGGTGTGGGGACCAGCAATTACACCTTCTGCTGGGGCATGGGCGGAGAGAACCAGGTCTACAACGACATGGACGCGCTGGCAATTGCCGATCTGCTTTAGCCGCGCGAACGGATTGGGGCAGGATGGTGCTTGATCAATTCAGCCTGAAGGGCAAAGTGGCATTGGTTACAGGCTCGTCGCGCGGGCTTGGCGCGGGCATCGCCCTGGCCCTTGCCGAGGCCGGCGCGAAGGTGGCTCTGCATGGTTTGCGGCCGGTGCCGCAAGCGACGATTGCGCGCATTGCCGGGACCGGAGCCGCGCATTTGGAGCTGGAGGGCGACGTCAGCCGAAAGGATGTGTGCGACGAGCTGGTGGAACGAACTGCCGGTCACTTTGGCACGATCGACATCCTGGTCAATAATGCGGGCATCATCCGGCGCGCCCCGGCGGTGGAACATGCGGACGACGATTGGCAGGCCGTGATTGACACCAATCTCACCAGCGTCTTTCGCCTGACAAAAGCCGCGGGCAGGCATATGCTGGCGCGCGGCGATGGCAAGATCATCAACCTCGCCTCGCTGCTCACGTTTCAGGGCGGCATCACGGTGCCTTCCTACGCGGCGGCCAAAGGCGGCGTGGGGCAACTGACCAAGGCGTTTGCCAATGAGTGGGCCGCCCGGGGCGTCAATGTGAACGCGATTGCGCCCGGATACATGGAAACCGACAACACCGAGGCTTTGCGCGGAAACCCGGAGCGCGCCCGCCAGATCCTGGAGCGCATCCCTGCGGGCCGCTGGGGATGCGGGGAAGACCTGGCAGGAGCGGCGGTGTTTCTGGCCTCGCGGGCGAGCGACTATGTGCACGGACACGTGCTGGTGGTGGATGGCGGATGGCTCGCACGGTAAGCGTGGCCCGCGGTTCACAGGCGCGGCATGAGATTGAAGACGAGAAGAATGGAGAGATGCGTGATGAAGATGAAACTGAAAGCCGTTACTGCCGCGGCCGCCTCGCCCCTGCTGGCGGCGACGCTTGCGGCGGCGCAGACCCATGCGATTGATCACCTGACGCAGGCACAACTCAGGCAGATGGCGCCCGCGCTGGAGGCCCGGGCCAGGGCCCAGGGCGGCAGCGCCAGCGTCAAGCTGGCCACCTATCCCAACCACCTGACGATGGTTGCGCTGCGCGTGAAGAGCGGAGGCGCCGAGGTCCATTCGCACTATGCCGACATCTTCTATGTGGTGCGAGGTCATGCCACGCTGGTAACCAATGGCAAGGTCCTTGACCCGGAGAACAAGGGCGAAGGCGAGACCATCGGCGCCGGGCTTGAAGGGGGATCAAGGCAGCCCCTGAATCCGGGGGATTTTGTGCACATCCCGGCGGGGGTGCCGCACCAGCTTCTGCTTCTTAAAGGCGGCGTCTTTGAGTATTACGTGATCAAGGTGAAGGAAAACTAGCGTTACGCACCGCACTCGCCACACACAGAGCCGCGAAGGCCGGGATGGCATCGTGCGCATGCTCTGCTGGTTCCATGCCGGGCAAGTCTACCGCTGTTCAAGCAGGGCGACGCCCGGCTCAGCCGGGGAAGAGCGCGTCAAAGACGCGGCCCAGAATCCTGCGCAGAGCGCGTTCCGTCAGCACCTCCGGCTCGAAGTGGCTGTCAAGCATCAAACCTGAGACGATGGGCCCCAGAGAAAGCAGGGCAAGATTGTGATCCTTTTGCCGCGCTGGAGTGAGAGAACCGAACACCTGCTGCTGAAAGCTGTCGTTACCGCCCGGCGTGATCATCTCATAGGCCTTGCGGAGCCGTTCCTTTGACCCGGGATGGCGGAGCGAGAAGAGCTTGAACTCGAGGGTCAGGATCGGCCAGGCCCGGTCACTGGCCAGACTGACATAAAAGCCGCGAAAGGCCTCAAGACTCTGCTTGCGCGTGGTGCAGGTGGTGAGGCTGGCGATGAGACGGTCGACGTACTCCCGGGTACGGCGCTCAAACAGAGCGAGAAACAGGTCCTCCTTGCTCTCGAAGTGGGCATAGACCGCCCCCTTGGTCCGGCCCGCAATCGCGGCAATCTCCTCCAGTTGAGCGCCTTCATAACCATCCCGCACAAAAATCTCTTCGGCGGCGTTCAACAACCTCTGCTCCGTCTCGCGCGTGCGAAGCTGATGCTTATTCAGGACTTGCCTTGCCATCCCCACCATTAGAACACCTCGCATGAATTCC
>DASSHM010000221.1:0-6278 GCA_035692885.1 Occallatibacter sp. | reverse complement strand
GTGGCTGGCCAGCAGCGTGTAGGTATTACTTGCACCGCCGCTTGTCCCACAATTATCGGTGACACTCGTGATGGAGGTGCTTGCCCCATCCCAGACAACCAGCACGGCAATGCCATCGTTTGTTAATGATGTGCTTGCGTTCGTTGCACAGGCCGGCTGATGGTAGCAGGAGCCGCTGCCGCCCTGGGCAAGCGAGGAGTAACTCTGGACCCATGCCGGCCCGGCCCACGGCGTAATGGTGTAGAGGGCGCTTGTAGCGGACGAGTCGTTCCATCCGGGCCCGGATGCCAGGGATCGCAGGTAGGTTCCCGTCGTCGTAACTGTGACTGGGGAGGTGTATGCGGTGGACGGCGTGCAGGTGTCCGTCTGGTCCATGCAGTATTTAATGAGAGAATTCTGTGCGCCGGATGCATCCGGCGTAATATCAGAAATCGTCACCGTGGCGGAGTTGATGTAAGTTCCGCTCCCGTTGTTGTACGTTGGCGCGGCAGCCGTTGCACCGTATCCCGGCACAGGCCAGCTTCCCGCGGTATCCATGACGCTTGAACCCATATATATATGCGAGCCGGCCAATTCGGGTTCGGCCCCGCTGGGGCCAAAGTAGATGGCAAAGGCCCCGATTCCCGTAGCGTAGGGCGCATGGCCGCCAACTCCAATCAGCAGGCCTGTCGAATCCAGCACCATGCATTGCATCATGTTCGAGCCTTGATAGTAGTGCGTCATAAATGCGTACCAGACGTTGGTTGACATCACGATCTGCGCGCCATTGGGTCCGGTTATCGGATTCAAGCCTTCGCTTGCAACCTCGCACTCCGGGAACAAAGCGCTGCCCGTGGAGGTGATCGCAATATCCACATAATTTACTTTTTGAAGACTGGAGCTCCATCCTTCTATCTCTCCCATGGAGTAAAAATGTCCTGATGGATCGCTCTGCGGAAGCGTGGTTGCGACCCACTGACCCAGGCTCCAGTTATCATTTGTGAGTGGTGACGACGGCGAGTAATACCAGCTTGAACTGGCCCCGGTCGTAAAGTCCAATCCGTAGGTGGAACTTCCGGCATATGTTCCGCCACCAGTCAAAGTGATGCTTGAAGCGAAGGGCCGCGCGGCGACTGCATCAAACGTAAAGTTCGATGACGTGCCATTTAAGGTCCACCTGCCAGCCATATCGGGGGTGCTTACCGTGGCGGAGGAAAGATTGGACGCGGTTGGAGTTCCGGCGCTCGTTCCAGTAAACACTAGCAGGGCAGCATTACTCTGGTCCGTTTGAGCATACGCAGATTGCGCCAGGACAAGCAGCAGGACGGCAACCGCAAGCCGCGCAATCCGGAGCCTTTTTGACGGGTTCTGAACGCTGGAGATTGACTTGTCAGCAGTGAGTGAAGCGGCAGCCATGAGAACTGCAATCTTGAAGATGCGTCTCAGCCTAGGTGGAGTCACGATCTCCTCCCCTTCTCGCACAACCTGAACGAGTTTGCGAATATCGATTACACTTCCAACGCTGAAACCCCACTGCTTTAATTCGGCTGACATGCCACGCTGCAGGCACGTTGAACGGCGACCGCCTCTGAAGCCACATGAACCTGCACTCGCCTGAGAGCTTCCCCGAGTCAAGTGTTCATCGTAACTTCTTCAGATAATTCCAGTTGCACCCTAACCCCGGAGTGCAATGTATTGCTTATCGCCGAAGGCGAATTTGCCGTCACCTGCTCTGCCTGGAGAACTCAATCACCCCGGTTACGAAATTCGATGGGCACAATATTATCATGGCTGTCAAGAACCATCGCTTCATCTTTAACGATGCCGGGGGAATGACGGAGCTGCTCAAGGGACACGATTAAGATATGGCGTTCGGACGTCAGGCGCAGCTTCAGCGGCACATACAGGGAGCGCACGGAACTCGGCCTGCCGCGCTGGCTGCGCAAGCCTGATCCCGGCAGCGCCGGATGAACTCAAGCGCTGAGTTACACCCTCGCATCCTCCGGTACAAAGCATTCCGCGGGGCACAGCCAGAGCAGATTCATCCTAGGAAGCCCCAAAAAACTTGCGGCCACGGTGACTTCCGATCAGAATCTGTACCAGGCGGTGCGCGATCAGCTCGTGGAGTGTGAGCAGCTCCTTATTCGCCTCGACGACATCCTGCGGGCCATGGGAGAGAGCTGTACCGGCAGCGGATTTCAGCGCCTCTGTCGCTTCATGGATGATGGAATCAGCGAGCGCTTCGCCCGCCATCTCCCAGAAGGTAATAAAGCGGTCGACCGCGGCAGGAAAGCTCACCTTGAATACGCCCCATTTACTGGTTGTGCGTGGCGGCTTGTAATCAAAATTGAACGGACCTGCATAGTTGTGCGCGCGCAGCAGCATCAGTACATTCAGCCAGTCGAGCGGGTTGACCAGGCCGACTGGGAGGTCCACGTCATGTTTCAACCTGTAACCATCGTTGACGTCGAAATGCCAGAGCTTTCCGGCGATGATAGCGCGGGCCAGTGCCGCGCGAGGCGCACCACCCCACATCAGCTCGTGCAGATATTCCGGATTGACGCCAACCATCTCGGGATGGGTCAACAATCCAGAGTGGATGAATCCGAGCATCGCGTCAGTGGTTGGAAGGAGAATCTCTCCCTGCGGCTCAAACGGTTTGGCCTCCAGACAATGCCGCAGAGCAGGCTCGTTCTTCTGCTTGGCCAGAACAATATCTTCTTCGCAAGCAGAATTGAGCGCCTCGGCAAACCATTTGAGCGTTTGCGTCTCATCGATCACTCCCTGCATCATGTAACCTAATGTTCCCGGCCAATAGACAACAAATTGGGCTCCAAGCTGGTGGCCGATGTGAACCGCGTTTTTCAGGCGCGCCGCCGCATATGCCCTTACGTCCGGAGACTCTGCCGCGGGGCTCGCGCTCCACACAGGGTGGAAGAAGGTCTCGCAAGTCACCATGGAGCAACGCAATCCGTTTTCATGAAGGGATGCCTTTAATCCAGCGACAATCTCTTCCTGACGACCTGTCATGAGATCTTCAGTAGCAATCACATCTGTGTCGTGAGTCGTCCAAAAGCCAATCCCGATTTCAGCGAAGTGCCGCATCACCTCGGCGGGTGTGACCGCCTCGCGAGTGGGAGCATGAAAGAGCGCTTGACCCTGATAAGCTGCTGCCCATTGAGGACCGCTGATGAAGTACTTCCTTCGCGTTTCAGGCGAATAGCCGCCACCGCATGCCTTGACCAGCCGATCAATCAAAGCTTGCTGGTTTTTTTGCAATTCCTCGAGCGCTTTGCGCATGATGTCTGCTCCAAGTCAGGAATAACGAACGATTTAACAAACTTTCATCCTGTCTGATTCTTCCTCAAGAGATACTACTCCCATCGCCTTCATCGCTGCATCTTCCCTCCGGCTGCAAGCGCGTCTCCGTCTCCTCATCATCGGCGTGCAACAGCAGACCGTGCAACTCTTCATTCTGCAAATGGATTGTTTGCGTTGTATCCAATCCCGGTCTTCGGAACCACCATTTGTGCGTCACCAAACCTGCATCAGGCTGAGGCAATCCATTGATATCTTCCCACAGGAGCTGTACGAACTCGCCGACTGAAAGGGATGCCGTACGTTTGCGATGAATGATTTGAGATAGTGAGATTAGTGGATGGTCCGATGGGGATGGTTCGGCCAACAGGTCGGTTATTGACTGTTTTTTCGATGATTGGGCAGGAGCATCAGACTGCGCGAGACACGAAAAACGACTCCGGAACCGTAGTGTGTGTCGCTGCCAGTGAGAAAAGTAACCATGTCGGCGGATACCTCAACGTTTTGGCTGACCGCGTACGAGACCCCGCCGCCAAGGTGCCAGTAGTTGGCCTTCAGGAGCCGCTCGTGCGTCAGTGCACGCTCGGGTGTGGTGAGGTCCGCGGGAAAATGGAGCCCATTGAACGTGTGCTGCCATTGCCCGAATCCTCGAACCGCCAAACTGCGCTTGAGCAGGTATCCAGCCTCAAGAGAGACATTTGCACGAGTGGTCCGCACATCAAGCGAAGCTTCAGGTAAGGCGTATGCGAATTGTCCATCAACATAGGCTTTGCGCAAAAGTGGGTCCAACCGTCGCGCAACGTCTGTACCTAACTGAAACTCCTTGAGGTTTCTGCCGGGAGCGGATTCGCCGACAAATGCGTAATCGTGGCTCGGGATAACAGAACCCAGGAATGGCGTGACAACCACAGGGTGTGACGACACGTTATAGCGTGCACTGAAGCGGAGATCCTGCAGCGTTGCGTGGTACTGAAGGTCGTCAAGAAACTGGTGATTGTAAAATCCGGCACCAAGCGTTTGAACCGTCTCGTCAAAGAGGACACGCAGCACATCCGAAGGCGGGTTTGTGCTGGCATAACGAGAGGCCACGATGGGCAGAGACACGGTGATGGCGAGCCGGTCCGAAACTCCGTATTCCAGGTCAAAAATTACGCTTTGCGCTTTCGAGGCAGCCTCGGGCGTGCGGCTTCCATCGCTGCGAAAATGCCCTTCAAAGCTTATGTACTCATAAGCGGTGGATAAAGTGGCTTCGCCTTTCAGGGGCACCAATGCCTGGCCAAGAGAGCCCGCAGGAAAGATGACCAGGAGGGCGCAAAGGCAGGCTCGCCGAAGCATGATCTTATCTCCCACGCACCGGCTTCATTGGAGAGAGGCGCGCACCACTTTCGCCCTTGTGTTGCTGGCGTGCATCACCTCGGAGCCAAAGGCCTTGTCCAGCGCATCGAGAAACCTGTCAGTCTTCAATGGAGTCTTGATGGTAGCCACGTACTGCCTGGCTTCAGCCTTGTGCCATGCAACACTCTTGCCGATGACAGGGATAATGGGAACCTTTGCCGCAGAGGCCCGCTGCCGGATTGAGTCGATGTCTGCAGCATCAGCGATGACGACGTCAGGCGCGCCTGACTGGAGCGCAAGAGTCAAATCGCGGTCGTTATCGATCAGCAGGAGCTGATACCCATCGGCGCGAAAAGTCCTGGCCAGGCCCAGGGCAGCAACGTCCGCCAGCAGCGAACCTGGCCTGGCATAGACGGCCACAGTCCTGTTTACCGTGACGCGATGCAGATAAATCCGGCTGAGGTAGAGAAGTTTGTCACCACACGCCCGCGCAGACACGGCGCCAAGCAACAGGCATAGGCAAATGGCCGCAGATAGAACTGCCGTCCTTTTCATTGTGAAGATCCTCTTGGGAGCCCGAAAAAACTGCCATGAAAATTGCGGCTGGAGAGAGTTATGTTGGTCGAAATCCACCGTAGATGTCAAGAAGCTTCTTGTGTGCCCGCGTCTTACTGGGGAAGATGGAGCTGAGCGAGCAGATTTTGGAAGCGAACATCGGACCTGAGGTTGTCGTAGTCAGGGTCCACATTGACATTGAAGAGCTGCGGTGAACGCTCCTGATAGGCCTTGCCAAGCCAGAGCATCGCTGCATCCTTATCATTTAGAACGGCGTACCGGTCGGCAAATTCCATTGGCGATACGTAAGTGCTCTCTGCAATCCGCGCCAGAGCCTGGAGTTCAGCCCGCAGCCTTTCATCCTGTGCGGCGCGGAACCCACGTTGCGTATAGGTCCGGCCCATCTCCTGTGCCACCGCGGTGTTACCTGTCAGCGACAGTGCCTTCTCCCACTCTTCCATGGCTTCCTTCTGCCTGCCCATCCGGAGAAGTACCGCTGAAAGGCCGAGATGCGCACCCGGACGGTTTGGATCATCCTTGAGCAGGAGACGATACTCTCTGGCGGCATCATCATATTGGCGTGCGTAGTAATAGGTGAGCGCGAGGTGCGACTTTACCGGCAGCAGCAGGGGATTCAACGCGCTGCATAGTTGCGCGTGTTCAATTGCCTCAGGAAATCGCCTCATGCTGCGCAAGTAAATGGAATAAAGACGATGCGCCTCAAAGTAGTTGGGATTGATCTGAAGTGCCTTATGAAATTCAACTTCGGACTTTGCCCAGTTTCCGCGCACCAGCTCCAGCGAAGCAAGGCTGGTGTGAATCTCAGCCGATGAGCCGTTGAGCTCGTTGGCTTTGGTTTTGGCTGCCGCAGCCTGCGACTCAACCTCGCTCAGAGGCTGATACCCTTCGGTGGCCATCCAGTCGTAGGAGTCACCCAGCGCGCTGTAGGCCAGCGCCAGATTCGGGTCGCGATCAATGGCTTGCTGGAAGAGACGCCGCGCATGAAGCACATCCTCGGGCGTCTCCTTAAAGAAGTAGTATCGGCCTTTCAGATAGAGCTGATGTGCCTCAGCGTCGGAAGCATCTTGATT
>DASSHM010000220.1:0-14156 GCA_035692885.1 Occallatibacter sp. | reverse complement strand
CCACAACGTACGCGAAACGCTGAGCGTGACCGACCGGGCCTACATTATTGCCGAGGGCCGCATTTTCTTTACGGGCACGCCCCATGAGCTGGGCAACAATGTCGAGGTTCGGCGTCTTTACCTGGGCGAGGGGTTCTCACTCGGTTGATGTTTTACCTTAATAAGATAAACTAAAAATATGATAATAAATATCTTCTCGATGCCATCGCATGAATTTTGAAGGGGCATGCTGTGTTCAGGTGGCGAGGACTGGCCCGGGGCTGCCCTGCCGCGGGAGAATGAAGAGATGATGCGGGCCGGACCCCACCCGGATTGAAATCCGTCTAAACTTGACTGGCACCCAATCCAGGCAGGATTGGAAATTGAGTCTCCTATGGCGCTGTTGCAACCCAAACTGAATCTCAAGGTGACGCAACGCCAGGTCCTGACGCCGGGCCTGATGCAGATGGTGAGCGTGCTTGCGCTCAACAAGCTCGAATTGAAGGAGATGATCGACTCGGAAATGGTGGAAAACCCTGTTCTCGAGGAGATAGATGAGTCGGTTCCCATGCTGGACGAGGTAGCCAGCCGCCAGGAGACGCAGGAGCGCGAGGAGCGAATGGAGATGGCAGCGGCGGAAGAGCCCGCCGCAGGGCCCAAGGATTCGTTCGACGAGGTCGATTTTGGCTCCTATTTTCAGGAATATCTGGATCCCGGGTATCGGACGCAGCCCGAGTACGAGGAGATTGAGCGGCCTTCGTTCGAGAATCTGCTCTCTCAGCCGACGACTCTCACCGATCATCTGGCATGGCAGCTTGGAGGGCTGAATCTGACCGCAGAGATGCGCCAGGCAGTGGAGTATGTCATCGGCAACCTGGATGAAGACGGCTATCTGGCGGTGAGCGATGACGAGCTTGCGAGTGCCTACTGCCGGTTCGCAGAGGGCGCGGGAATGGCATTGGAAAAGGCCCTCGATGTGGTTCGGCGGGCGATTGATCTGGTGCAGCACCTCGATCCGGTGGGAGTGGCCGCCCGCGACCTAAGGGAGTGCCTGCTGCTTCAACTGGAAGAGCGGAAGCACGAGGTTCAGCACCCGCATGAGAGACCGGCGGAGGAACCGGACGAGGATTCCGAATCTCCGGCTTTGGCACACGCGGAGCAGAGCGGCGGAGCACTGGCGCTGGAAAAGGAACGCAACCTGCAGATGGCCGCGAAGATCGTGGACCAGCACCTGCACGAACTGCCCCGGCGGGATGCAAAGGAAATGGCGCGGATGCTGGGCACGACACCCGCTGAGATACAGGCCGCAATCGAGCTGATTCGCGCCTTGGACCCCAGGCCGGGGCGCATGTACTGCCGCGACCTGACGCGGCTGATCGAGCCGGACGTGATGTTTGCCAAGCGGGATGATGAATGGGTGGTCACAATGAACGAGGAGGATCTGCCCAGCCTCCGCCTGAGCCAGCGTTACCGGCGGATGCTGGTGTCGGAGAGCACGGACAAAGAGGTGAAGGAGTATGTGAAGGAGCGGTTTCGTTCGGCCATGCAGCTGATGCGGAACATTGCTCAGCGCAAGAGCACGATTCTGCGCACGTGCGAGGTGATCGTGGAGCGGCAACAGGATTTTCTGGAACATGGCCTTGAGCAGCTGCATCCGATGATGATCAAGGATGTGGCCGAGGAGATTGGCGTGCACCCCTCCACGGTGAGCAGGGCGGTGGCCAACAAATATGCGCACACGCCGCAGGGGGTGCTGGAACTGCGCTTCTTCTTCTCAGAGGGTTCGAATGGCCCAGAGGGGGCCGACACGCCCCTGCTGGTGCTCAAGCGCAAGGTGCGCAAACTGATTGAGGAGGAAGATCCGCGGCGTCCTCTGACTGACGATCATTTGGCGGCATTGCTCCAGTCGCAGGGCATCCAGCTCACGCGGCGCACGGTGGCCAAGTACCGCGAAGACATGAATATCCCATCCACGCATCGCCGCCGCCGTCGGGAAGCCTAAGAACCGATTCCTGCAAGGCTGCCGCGCCAAGCCGCAAAAGGACGTCAGGAGCCATCGCCCTGTGGGTGGAAAATCACTATCCGTGTTGGCCTAATGTCATCTGATGCGTCCAACCGTGTCCGGTTTCCCTGCAGCGACGTGCGCGCCGGGGGGAAATGCAGTAGAATCCAGAGTCCGGCCTGCGTGCCGGAGAAAAGCGAAGAGCGGAGGCTGACCATGGAAGTGGAGTTTACCGCCAGGCAAGTCACGGTCCCGAAGGCGCTGCGTGCGCAGGCTGAGGAGGGAATGCAACGCATCGCCCGCATTCTGGGCAAAGCCACACATGCCAGCATCATCTTTCGCGCCCAACGTCATCTGCGCATCGCGGAATTGACCGTGAAGGCAAGACAGCACACGATTGTTGCCGAAGGGAAGGCGGTCACTCTGGAGGCGGCGCTGCGGCAGGCCATTGCTCACGCCGAGTTGCAGGCGCAGCGCTATCGCGACCGGCATTATCAGAGGAAGAGGCTGCCCAAGGAAGAGAAGGTGCTGGCCGAACCGCCGATATCCAAGCCCAAGATGCGCGCTTCTGAAGAGGCAGTTGCCAACGGGAACGGAGCGGCGGAGCAAAAGGTGACGCGGGCGTCGATTGCCGTACATTCCTTTCCGGCCAGGCCCGCCGTGGTGGAGCCGCACGTGCTGAGCAGCGGCGAGGCAATTTCGATGCAGGCCATGACGATTGAGCAGGCGGTGAAAGAAGCGGAATTTCGCGACCGCGACCTGCTGATCTTCCGCAATCCCGGGGGAGACCTGTTTGTGCTTCATCGGAGGCGAGACGGACAGATGGAACTGGTGGAGGTTCCTTAGCCGGTCGAGGTCCAAGGCAGAAATGGAGAGGGCAAGCTTTCGTCTTTTGCCCTCGGATGGGTTGTCGTGATGGCGCACAGGGATGCAGTCTGGAGTAACGTCCGGGCGAACGGCGTCTGTCCCATTTCGCACCGGATTCAGGTAGCATGAGCGCATGACGCGTCCACAAACTGTGACCCGGAGGTCCGCGCGGCGCAAGCCCTCGCAGCGGCTCGGACAGATCAGCCATCCGGCCAAGGAACTGGTGATTGTGACCGGCATTTCGGGCGCGGGCAAGGCCTCGGCCCTGAAAGCGTTTGAGGATCTGGGTTACCATGCAGTGGACAATCTGCCCCTGGAGCTGCTGCCGGGGTTCGCGGACCTGGTTGGCAAGTCTGCCGAGATTTTTCTGGCGGCCATCGTAGTGGATGTGCGCGAGGGGCCGACGCTCGACCGGCTGCCGGACATTCTGAAACGGGTGAAGGAGGTATTACCCACCCGGGTGGTCTTTCTGGATGCACAGGACTCGGTGCTGGTGCGGCGCTACTCTGAGACGCGGCGGCCACACCCGCTGCGGAGGTCAGAGACCGTCGAGCGCTCGATTGTGGAAGAGCGGCAGCTTCTGGACCCCATCCGCAATGTTGCAGACACGCTGATTGATACCTCAATTTTCAATGTTCACGAGCTCCGGGCGCACATTGAATCACGATTTGGCCACGGAGAAAAGCAGCAGCGGTTGCTGGTATCTTGTCTGAGCTTCGGCTTCAAGAACGGCGTGCCACTGGATGCGGACCTGGTGTTTGATGTGCGATTCCTGCCGAATCCGCACTTTGTGCCGGAGTTCCGCAGGAAGACGGGCCGAGACCCCCGGGTGGCGTCGTTCGTACGCAAGTTTCCTCAGACGGAGGAGTTTCTGGCGCGGGTGACGGATCTGATGCTCTACCTTCTCCCCCACTATGTGGAAGAGGGCAAGAGCTATCTGACAGTTGCATTTGGATGCACCGGCGGCCAGCATCGCAGCGTGGCCATGGCCGAGGAGATGATGCGGCGGCTGAAGAAGGCCGGCTACCAGGTGAAGGCGCTGCACCGCGACATCCCGCGATAGAGGAGTCTCCAGCACATTTAGTTGACGGCTGCCTGCAGGGTCTTGAGCCACCCGTCGAGGGCGTCGGTATAGGCGGATTGCGTGCCGTCACCGGAAGGGATCTGGAGGAGAGACTTCGGCCCGGACGCCTGTGTGAAGATGTCCGGAGCCTCGGCGGCAGATGTGGCGCGCTGATCCTGAGCCAGATAAATCCATAATGACGGAATGCGCAGCGAAGCGGCGGGAGCATCAACCCGCCAGCGGTCCTTGACCAGCACGTGTGCAGGGACGAGGCGGGCGCGAGGATCGTTGAAGATGGCCTGCATGGCCGACGTGCGCGGCTCCTCAAGCACCACTCCCGCAAGGCCGGGGTGAGCGGCGGCAATCTGCAGAGCGAGAGTGGCGCCAAGCCCTTTGCCAACCAGAAGGATGGAGCGGGCGGGAATATGCCGGGTGCCGGTGAGGTATTCGAGCGCCGAATCAGCGTCCTCACGCCAGCGCGACTCGCTGGGATGTATAAACTGGCTCTGACCGTAGCCCCGGTAATCAAAGGCGAGGATGTTGAGTCCGGCGGTGTGAAGGCGGACGAGATCGCCAACCGTGTCGCCGAGATTGCCGGTGGCGTCATGGAGGTAGAGCACAGTGTATCGGCTGAATGTCGAGGATGGATTGGCAGGGATGAGCCATCCCTTGAGGCGGGGCATGCCGGTGCCGGTGGTGGCGAATCCGATATCGGAGTAAGCTAGTCCCGCACTGGCCGGGGTGCGTGTCACGGCGGCGGATGGGTGATAAAGAAGTTGCCACGAGCCCTGCCAGAACATGAGGCACAGCACAGCCCACGCGCAGACGCCCGCGGCTACAATCACCAGCCCAATGGCCCAGAGCAGCCAGCGGACGGGTACCGTGGGATGCTCTGCGGCGTCGCGGCCTTGCCATGCCTGCTCGACGGCGGGGGACGGTCGATGGGTGGCGGGCCGGGCATGTGGTTGCTTGCGTGGCATACGTGACGCGATGCATTCGGAGAACCGGGAAGCATCCTCCTAAATCCCGTTGCTAATACTTCACGATGGCGGTAAAGGAGTCGGGCTTGAGGCTCGCTCCACCCACCAGTGCGCCGTCAATCTCCTCCTGGCTGCAGAGCGCGGAGGAGTTGTCAGGTTTGACGCTGCCTCCGTAGAGGATGCGCATGGAAGCACCGGCCTCCACGCCGAGCAGGGCAGCCACCTGGGAGCGGATGATTGCGTGCGCTTCGGCGGCCATCTCGGGGGTGGCGGTCTTGCCGGTTCCGATGGCCCATACCGGCTCGTAAGCGATGACGATGGGCGCGGCGGCATCGGGTGTTATTCCGGCGAATGCGCCTTTGACCTGCGTCCTGAGCACTTCGGCGGTCTTGCCGGCTTCGCGCTCGGCGAGCACCTCGCCAATGCAGACCACCGGCACAAGGCCATGCTTCAAGGCCGTATGGAGCTTTTTGTTGACAATTTCGTCGGTTTCAGCGAAGTACTGCCGGCGTTCGGAGTGTCCGATCAGGGTGTGAGTACCCCCGACAGCCAGTATCTGGCCCGCAGAGGTTTCGCCGGTATAGGCGCCCTCCTCGGCAAAATGCATGTTCTGGCAGCCGACGGCAACATTGGAGCCCCGGGCCGCGGCGACCACGGTGGGGAGCAGCACTGGCGAAGGAAAGAGGGCAATTTCATCGCGGGTGTGGCCGGCAACGAGGGGCAGGAAGGCCGTAACAAAGGCCTGGGCTTCAGCGGGTGTCTTGTACATCTTCCAATTGGCGGCAATCAGCCGTTTACGGGACATTTTTATGGTTTCCTCAGCCTGATTCTACCGGATGGCTCCCCGGCGCCAGCGCCGGAGAGAACGAGGGCGGGTTCAGCTCCACGGCGAACAAGCGTAAAAGACCGGCGACGCCAGAAGAACGACCTCCTCAACGGCCAGACCCGGTAGTACACTTACGTAGATCGATTTACTTCAACTGATCTCCAGCAGAAAGAAGCCATGTCAAAGATCAACCCATACGTCGTGCTTTTGACGCTGATCGCCACGCTGGGCGGTTTGCTTTTTGGCTATGACACGGCCGTCATCAACGGCGCGGTGGGCAGCCTGAAAGCATATTTTGTTGACCCGCGCTTTGCCAATCTCACCAACCCCGCGCAGGCCAACGCGGCAAATTCACTGCTTGGCTTTGTGGTTTCAAGCGCGTTGATCGGCTGCATCATCGGCGGGCTGATGGGCGGGTGGGTGAGCACGCGCGTGGGACGCAAACGCGGATTGATTATCGCCGCCGTGCTTTTTCTAATCTCTGCCCTGGGAGCGGCAGCGCCGGAATTTCCCTTTGCCCCGATCGGGCATGGCGGGGCGGCCTACATGTCGCACTTCGTTGTATATCGCATTCTGGGCGGCATCGGAGTTGGACTGGCCTCAATGCTGTCGCCGATGTACATCGCGGAAATTGCGCCGCCGCGTGTGCGGGGCAACCTGGTGGCGTGGAACCAGTTTGCGATTATCTTCGGCATGCTGGTGATCTACTTTGTCAACTTTGGCATATCCAAGGCGGGAAGCGGCGACGTATGGCTGAACTCGATCGGCTGGCGCTACATGTTCCTGTCGGGCGCGATTCCGGCGGGTCTATTTCTGCTGCTGCTGTTCTTCGTGCCGGAGACGCCGCGATTTCTGATGCTCAAGGGCGACGAGCAACGCGCGCGGGCGGTGCTGGCCAAGCTGGTGACGCACGAGGAGAGCGAGAAGGAACTGGCAGAGATTCGCGCGTCGCTGAATGTGCATCACTCAGGCAAGATGTTTTCGTTCGGCGCCTCACTGATTATGATTGGCGTGCTGCTGTCGGTGTTTCAGCAGTTTGTGGGCATCAACGTGGTGCTCTACTACGCCACGGATATCTTCAAAGGCATGGGCATGACCACCAATGCCTCGCTGTTCCAGACGATTATTGTGGGCGCAGTGAACCTTACATTCACGGTGGTCGCCATTTTGACGGTGGACCACTTTGGCCGCAGGCCGTTGCAGATTATCGGCGCGCTGGTGATGGCTGTGAGCATGATTGCGCTGGGAACGGAGTTCTGGCTGGGCGGAAAAGGCATGGCGGCACTGATTGCCATGCTGGTTTACACGGCCGGATTCGCCGTTTCGTGGGGGCCGGTGACGTGGGTTCTGCTGAGCGAGATATTTCCCAACCAGATTCGCGGCAAAGCGATGGCCCTGGCGGTGGCGATGCAGTGGATTGCCAACTATCTGGTGAGCTGGACGTTCCCCATCCTCGACGACAATCCGTATCTCGTGGAGCACTTCCGGCATGGTTTTGCCTACTGGATTTATGGCGTGATGGGCATCATTGCCGCCCTGTTTGTGTGGAAGGTTGTGCCGGAGACCAAGGGTCGTTCTCTGGAGGAGATGGAAGCCTTGTGGACAAAAGCCCGCGGGTGACGGCCAGCAATTGCACGCGGTGCCGTCGTGCCGTGGAGGTGGAAGGCTCTGATGCGTTTTGTATGAATCTATCCTGAATCACTGGAATGAGGTCACTCAAGATGCGCTTTCAACTTGCGACGCTGTTTCTGATTTGTGCTTCGACTCTGGCGGCACAGACCGCCGCCCACAGCCCGGCCGAAGCTGGATGGACAGGCACCTGGGCTACGTCGCCGTTTGGGGGCGATCCCTGGCACACAGTGCCCACGCTTGTGGATTCGACTCTGCGCGAGGTGGTTCATACGTCCATCGCCGGCAAAGAACTCCGTGTCCGCCTGACCAACGAATTCGGCACTGAGCCACTGCGCATTGGCGCCGCCACGATTGCGCTGAGCGAAGGCGAAGGCAGGATCGATGCGGGGTCGCTGCACGAGCTGACCTTCGGAGGCTTGCCGGCAATCGTGATTCCGCCCGGGGCCGAGGTTGTGTCTGACGCTGTGCCCATGGAAACCGGGGCTTTTGCCAACCTGGCCATCAGCCTTTATGCGCCGTTGCAGCAGGTGAGCGATGTCTCAGTGCACTCAAGCGCCCAGCAGGACAACTACAGTGTGACGGGCAATCACGTCAGCGATGCGGCGCTGGAGTCGCCCGTGGTGGTGCCGTCGTGGTACTTCGTGAAGGGCGTTGACGTGATGCCGGAGGCTGCGCCCTCCGCGGCTGTCGTGGCGTTTGGAGACTCGATTACCGATGGAGCCTATGCCACGGAGAATGCAAATCACCGCTGGCCGGACTACCTGGCCGCGCGGCTGCACAACAATCCCGCCACGGCCAATCTGGCCGTGCTGAATGAGGGCATCGGTGGTAACTGCGTGCTCATCCATTGTGTTGGGCCGAACGCGCTGGCGCGATTTGACCGGGACGTGCTGTCGCAGGCGGGGGTGAAGTACGTAATCGTGCTGGAAAGCATCAACGACATCGGCTCGCTTCACAATCCGAACCGGCCGGAATACAAGCTGACCGCGGAGGATCTGGAGCAGGGGCTGGCGCAAATAGTTGCGCGCGCCCATGTGCACGGAATCAAAGTGATTGGCGCGACGTTGACCCCCTATAAGGGCGCAGGCTACTTCACTGAAAAAGGCGAACAGATCCGCGAAGCCGTGAACCGTTGGATTCTGACCTCGGGAGTTTTTGATGGTACGGTGGATTTTGACAAGGCAACGCGCGATCCGGCAAACCCGCTGGTATTCGCGCCGCAGTACGACAGTGGCGACCACCTGCACCCGAAGGACGCAGGATACTCCGCCATGGCCGACGCGTTTGACTTGAGTCTCTTTCGCTGACCGGAACGCCGATGCAGATAGATTCAAGGTGATGTCAAGCGATAACGATCGCGGAACTGAACACTGTGGCGCAATTCACGGCTGTTTTTCTGCGTGCCGTCAGCGTTGGCGTGTTCCGGATGCGGAAGGATGGATCGTTGAAGGGCGGAGTGATGACGCATTCACCATTTCTGCATCGTGGAGACCAGGTAGCAGGGATTCCAGGCTCGCCTGAATTGTACTTTCAACGCGCTCCGCGCCCAGTGGAGAGAGATGAAGTTGGTCCAAATAGAGAGGCTGATCGTCCGCGAAGAGGCTGCACCACTGATTCCCGCAGAGGTCATTGAATGGGTGAAATACCCGCACAGAGGGCAACGTTGCAACCGCCGCATTGATAGCCTCGTTCACCTCCGCTTCCGCGACTGCCCGACGTCCCACGGGCATGGACATGCATGGCGCTTCATCCCAATGGTTGAAGCGCGCATGCGCGAAGCAGGTAATGGGATCGAAATCCGGCTCGGGAACCTGACCTGCAAGAATCACCTGTCGCCCACTGTCGGTGAGTATCTTCACCGTTTGGCGCAGACGCGTGATAAAGAGTTGCCGTGACGTGGTGATGCTTTGCTTTGGCCCGTGGAGTGGGGCTGCCGCGGTACCGCTGGCCAGATCAATCCATCGGGCAGCCATGACCACGACACGAACCTGCCCATTCGCGAGCACACTTTCCAGGACGTTTTGATTGAACTGCGGGCAGGTCCGGGTGTAGCTCTCGGCTGGCACGAATCGAATTCCAATCACCGGCGCGCAGCCCGCTCTGGTAACTTCGCGGAAAGAGATGCCCAATTTGCGGCCAATCTGCTGGAGCGCGGGTGCAAGATGCGTGGCATTCGAGTCTCCCCACAGAACCGCGATATAGCCGTGTGTGCTGTTGCGGGTTCCCAGCAGGCATGGATTCACGGGAGGCAAAGCGGATTCCATCACGAAGCAGGGGGAGTCCGCGAGCATGGCTTCCCGGCCGTTGTCCTGCACCATCAGCCAGTGCGCCACCTCGGGTGAACGCTGGGGAAGTCCGCTGCTGCGGTAGAAGAAGAAGCCGGCCATCGTAAAAATGGCGGTAAGCGCAAGGCCGCTTGTCACCCATGCGCGCGGTTGTCCGCGGATGACTCGCGGGCTGCGGAAAGGGACCTCCACGTACCGCCATGAGAGCCACGACACAATGAATGTCAGGACGAAGCAGGCGATGCGCTGGGCCGGGGTCAGCACTCCATGGCCAAAGATTCGACCAAAGACCAAAATCGGCCAATGCCAAAGATAGAGTGAATAAGAAATCAAGCCCACCCACACCAGCGGTCGAACAGAGAGAAGCCTTCCACCCAGTGATGGGCCACGTTCCCCGCCGGCAATGATCAGCGCCGCGCCACAGCACGGCAGCAGGGCGGCTATACCAGGAAAAGGGGTCAACTGGCTGTACGAGAAGACCGGAAACAGCACCATGGCCAGCCCCGTAATCGAAAAGACATGGCCAGCATGGCGTGGCAGGCGCTGCAGCAACCCAGGTACCGGCGCAAGTGCCAGAACAGCGCCAAGCGCCAGTTCCCAGGCCCGGGAAGGGAGCAGGTAAAATGCGGCCTCCGGCTTGCTGACAGCCCAGATGGCGCTCAACGCGAGCGATCCAACGAGCGCGGCCAGGACGATTGCGAACCGCCACCGAGAAACCACACGATTCCTCAACGCGATGAGCAGCCACGGCCACAGAATATAAAACTGCTCCTCGACGGACAGTGTCCAGGTGTGGAGGAGCGGCTGACCGAGCGAGGAAGAGTCAAAGTAACCGGATTTGCGGGCAAAGAAGACATTGGAAAGAAATGTAGAAGCGGCAGTCAGGGACTTTCCCAGTTCCAGCAGCTCGTTGGGCAGCAGGTAAAGCACTCCCAGGATCAAGACGGCCAGAAACACGCCGAATAACGCGGGAAAGATGCGCCGGATGCGGCGCTGATAGAACCCGAGAATCGAAAAGCGGTGAGCCTCAAGGTCTCTCTCGATGATTTTTGTAATCAGATAGCCGGAGATTACAAAGAAGATGTCAACTCCAACGTAGCCGCCGCGGCAGCCAAACTGGAGGTGAAACAGCATGACTGAAACGACGGCGACCGCGCGCAGGCCGTCGATGTCTGCCCTGTACGAAATTGGTCTTGCCAGGCGCTGCATCGCAGATGGGTCTCAGAAGCCGTTCAAATTCAGCGAAGGATACTTGGACTCTGAACCAGGGCTTCATCCTATCTCATAAAAGTTGTCAGGCAATGCCGGTGCAATGCGCTCCATCGTGCGCCTCAGGTCTTTTCGCGCTTGCCTGACCGGATGCGGCGAATCTCATCCATGCGTTGAGCGAGGAGCTTTTCTCGCCCTTCCTGGGTGGGGTGATACCAGGAGCGGCCGCGGAGGGCGTCAGGAAGACAGTGCATATCGGCGACACGGCCCGCTTCATCGTGTGCATAGCGGTAGCCCTTGCCGTAGTCGAGTTCCTGCATCAGGCGGGTGGGGGCGTTGCGCAGGTGGAGGGGCACGGGCTCCTGGCGGGTTTGCTCAACCTCATCCAGTACTGCTCCATAGGCGGTGTAAACGGAGTTGGATTTGGGCGCCAGGGCGAGGTAGACAACGGCTTCTGCGAGGGCGAGGTCACCTTCAGGCGAGCCGAGAAAATCGACGGCCTCTTTGGCGGAGAGGCACAGGTTGAGGGCCTCGGGCGCGGCGAGGCCGATGTCCTCAATGGCCATGCGGACGATACGGCGGGCGAGATAGAGCGGGTCCTCGCCTGCAGCGAACATACGCGCAAGCCAGTAGAGGGCGGCGTCGGGGTCGCTGTTGCGGACGCTCTTGTGCAGCGCGGAGATAAGGTTGTAGTGCTCCTCGCCGGACTTGTCGTAGATGAGGACCCGCTGCTGGATGGCTTCCCGTGCAACTGGAGCGTCGATGCGGCCCGTGCCTGCGGAGGCAAGCTGCGCGGCTACCTCTAGAGTGTTGTATGCGCTGCGGCAGTCGCCGGACGAGTAGGAAGCGATGAGAGCAAGGGCGTCGTCGTCGGCCTCAAGGTGCTGGGCTCCGAGACCGCGCGTATTGTCGTCGATGGCGCGGCGAAGCAGGACAACAATGCGCTCCTCGTTGAGCGGCTTGAGGACGTAGACACGGCAGCGGGAGAGAAGCGCGGAGATGATTTCAAACGAGGGGTTCTCAGTCGTTGCACCGATCAGGCGGATGATTCCTCGCTCGACATAGGGTAGAAAGGCGTCCTGCTGAGCCTTGTTGAATCGGTGAATTTCGTCGACGAAGAGGATGGTGCGGGAGTGCAGTTCGGCTGCCTGAGCGGCCGAGGCCATGACCTGCTTAATCTCCTTGATACCGCTGGTGACGGCGGAGAATTGAATGAAGTTGGCGCGGGTGGTTTCGGCAATGATTCTGGCGAGAGTGGTTTTGCCCACGCCGGGCGGACCCCAGAAGATCATGGAGCCGGGATCGTCACGTTCAATTTGTACGCGGAGGGGCTTGCCGGGACCCAGAAGATGCTCCTGGCCGGAGTACTCGTCGAGAGTGCGGGGGCGCATGCGCTCTGCCAGCGGCGCCGGGAGCAACGGGGCCGTGGGGCCTTCGGGTTCACCGTCGAAGAGGCTCATGGCCTGCCCTCACGCTGGCGCGACGCTTCATACAGCAGCACGCCCGCGGCAACGGCCGCGTTGAGGCTCTCAACCGGACCGGGACAGGGAACGGTGACGGCTGCGTCTGCGCGGGAGGCCAGATCCCTGGGCACGCCGCCGCCCTCGCCGCCGATGAGAAGCGCCACGGGACCGGCGAGGTCAGCATCGTGAGCGGGCCGGGCCGCGCGAACCGCCGTCGAGAGGATGGTCACGCCGGCTTCGCGCAATCGGATAAAGCACTGATTGACTCCGGTGGCCATGACCGGGACGCGAAACACGCTTCCGGCCGAGGCACGGACGGCTTTTGGGTTCCACTCGCTGACGGTGCCGGGCAGGCAGATGATTCCGCTGGCGCCGAAGGCCTCCGCGGAGCGGACGATGGCGCCCAGGTTGCCGGGGTCCTGCAGGCCGGCGAGCACCACCACCAGCGGCGCGTGGACGTGCTGGCTGTCGAGGAGATGGTTCCAGTCCCAGCGGGGTGGCTCGACAAGAGCTGCGATGGGCTGCGGAGTCTCGGTGGCGAGAGAGGAGGCCAGCAGTTCACTTGACATCACGAGGACGTCGGTTGCGGCGGATACGCCAAGTGCCTCGAGGTGCTGATCAGTTCCGTGGGCGGCGAAGACGCAGTGAATATGCAGGCGCGCACGAAGGGCTTCAGCAACGAGGTTGGGTCCTTCGATGCCGATAAGTCCCCCGGGCTCGCGGCTGGGATGCGCGAGCGCACGGCGCAGCTCTTTTACGCGCGCATTCTGCTTACTCTGTACAATGCGAACAGGCATCTCAACGATTTGTACGCACCTTCTACGCGATTGTATGCCGTAGAGGTGCATGCGACCCAGTTGTCGCGTCACTTGCGCCGCAGGCGGCGCTGTGTTAGCGTCCGGCTTTGTGGCTTCAGCAAGCCGGGAACCGAGGTAGACTTTCTTGTCCGCGGAAATCTTGCGCGTCCATCCCGATGAACCACAGCCGGATCGGATTGAATACATCGTTTCGTGCCTGCGCAAGGGTGACGTGGTTGCCCTGCCCACGGATACGTTTTATGGGCTTGCCGTGGACCCGGTCAACCTGCGCGCAGTGGAGAGCATCTACCAGATCAAGACGCGGCAGAAGCACAAACCGCTGTCGCTGCTGATTGCGTCGGTCGCGCAGGTTTACGAGCTGGGACGCGGCACTGACCAGATGCTGGACCGGCTTGCGGACAGGTTCTGGCCGGGCCCTCTGACCATCATTGTGCGTGCTGGAACCAAGCTGCCGCTGCGGTCGACGGCCAATACTGGGAATGTGGCGCTGCGCGTGCCTGACGCGGCCATTCCGCGGGCGGTGGTGGAGAAGTTCGGACTGCCAATCACGGCGACCTCGGCCAACCTGCAGGGTGCGTCGGAGTGCACCCACGCGGCGTGTGTCCGGGATCAGATTGGCGACCGCGTTCCGCTGATCATTGACGGCGGTCCCACGGCGCGGTCACAGCCCACCACGATTGTGGACCTGAGCTTGGGGCCGGGACGATGGCAGATTCTGCGCGAGGGAGCGATACCCACACACGAAATTGTGATGGCGCTGGAGCGGTAAGATGTTGGCATGAGCGCCAGGCCCATCTCCAGTCTGCGCAGATTGATGGTTCCATGGGGCCTTTTCGCGCTGCTGGCGGCTGCGGCGGTTGCCGCCGCGTGGTGCTACCGGGTTTATACACAGATTGAATACTGGGCGGAGCAGGAGCAGGCGGCGCCATCCGACGCCATCGCGGTCTTCGGCGCTGCAGAGTACGACGGCCGGCCCTCGCCCGTGTATCGCGCCCGTCTGGAACACGCCGAGGATCTGTATGACCATGGCAT
>DASSHM010000219.1:0-5404 GCA_035692885.1 Occallatibacter sp. | reverse complement strand
TGCAGGTCGCTGATGCTGTCGTGGCCGACCACTTCAAGAAGGCTCTTGTCGGCTGCGTTCACGTTCTCGTACTCCACATAGAGCACGGGATTGATCCAGTGTTCGCTGGGAAGTACGCGGAAGCGGTTTTCCCAGCGGTAGCCGGTGAAGATTGTGGAGTCATTGCGCGTCGATTGGCCATCGAGATAGAGTTCGGTGGTCCA
This sequence comes from Occallatibacter sp., assembly GCA_035692885.1. Taxonomy (GTDB): domain Bacteria; phylum Acidobacteriota; class Terriglobia; order Terriglobales; family Acidobacteriaceae; genus Telmatobacter. Next base: position 5,201 of record DASSHM010000219.1, on the reverse strand, counting down.
CCAGCCTGTTGCGCCATATTCCAGCTCCAATACGGAGCTCACGAAGCCGTTGGCCTCCTTGGGAGAGGCGGAAAGGCCTTTGAATGCCACTTCAAGGTTGCCGGGCTCTTCAAGCGCGTGGGAATAGGCCACAAAGTAAGGGGGTTCCTGCGCATGCATCAGGGCTGGGAACAAGAGGGCAGAGGCCGCAGCCACGAGGAGGCAGAAGCGTCTCACCGGGCGGGGAATGGCTTTGCATTGCTTTCTGCGCCCGGAACCGGAATCCCAGGCGGCGATGAACGAGGTGGATTGCGCAATTCTCCCGAGACAAGACACTGGCTGGGCCATGGAATTCCTTTCTGGTAGGTTGGCCGACGTTTCCGGTATCCTGTAGGGAACCGTCAGCGCACATGTTGTCGGTCATGCGGTCCTGGTGGTGCCTCGCCAAAAGTCTCCGCCAGGGCCGCTGCTTTAATTGCCAGATTTAAATTTCACGGTTCCATTGCCAGTCGCGCGCCATGGTGATTCGCGCCGAATTCCCGGGGTTGCATTCTTGTGGAGTTGCGGATGGTACCGGGGAATTGAATTGCGACTGATTTAGTCCTACTTCAACTTAACACAGACATCCGGCAGCCGCAACATCAGCAAAATCCGTTGCTAAGAGCTGGGTTTGTGTTGTGCAAAAGTTACCTGCGGGCAGGCTTCTCCGGGCGTCATTGAGTTTGCCGGCGGTGCGATAATGTACCTTACCTGAGTGGCCCGGCCGAGGGCCGAGGCGAGCAGCATGAATCTGCCCAACTCCATCACGATGAGCCGGATCGTTATGATCCCATTGCTCTTGTGGTTTCTTTCGCCTCACTTCCCGCTGCGGGGCGATCACGGGGAGCAGGAAATCTTCGCATCGGTGCTGTTTGTCCTGGCTTCAATTACTGATGGCCTGGACGGGTATCTTGCCCGCAGGCGCAGCCAGATCACCACGGTTGGCATGCTGCTTGATCCCATCGCCGACAAGATCATGATTACCGCCGCGCTGATCGCGCTGGTGGCCTACAACCCCGAGGTGGTCAAAGTCTGGATTGCCGTGGTCATCATCGGCCGAGAGTTCCTTGTTTCCGGCCTGCGCTCCATCGCATCTTCTGAGGGATTCACGATCCAGGCAAGCGACCTGGGCAAGCTCAAGACGGTGCTGCAGATTGTCACCGTGGTCTCAGCCATCCTTGCGCACCACTGGGAAACATGGCAGTTCGGCCTCGTGGTCATTCCGGTCAAATGGATTGCGATTGCCGCCATCTATTTCACCACCCTAGTTTCCATTATCTCGGCCACTGACTACTTCATCGCCTTCTGGAGGCAGATTGAACGCGCCTCCCACGAGAGGCGACAGACCTTTGTCCTCACGCGACGCAAGGGCGCCAGTTCAACCAGCACACACTAGCCTGCCGGATCCCGGGAGGGAGCACGAAAAAAGCCCCGGCTGCCGGGACTTTTTGTATTGGATATTTATCCTGCGCTAAATCAGCGCCGGCATCGCACCGGATGTGACCGGCATCTTGGCGGGGGACGAGTCCTGCGTTTGAGCCGTGGATGTGGCCTGCGCAGCCACATGCACGCCCCTGGTGAGACGGTGAACAAAGTGATACGGAGGCCACGGCCCGGAAAGCTGCAGCAGACACTCCCTCATCATGACGCTGGTTGAGGCAAACTTATTCTGATAGCGCTCCACGCATTTGCGGTCGATGAGGTGAGCGATATCAAGCACCATCTTTCCACTTTCGGTCAACCGGCAACTGACCTCTTCGTCCAGCGGCAAAAACAGCCGGTGCATCTGGAAACTGACGGCCCGGGCACGGGTCTGGCGCTCGCGCTGGCGCGATGCATTCTCGCGGAGGTTGGTCAGATATTCCCGGCCGACGGCCTCAGCCGACACCTGCCGAAGCACTTCGTGCGTACAGCAGTCGTCGACAAAGATCTTCAGATGCATCTCAGTCTTGCCGCGCAGCTTTTCGATGTGCGACAGAAACTGGCGCTGGTTTGACCGGATGGATTTGCGCAAGCTCTCATCGTCGTTGAACACTGTCCCGAACCGGAATGGCAGCACGGTCGAGTGCTGGAAGCAGTCCGCGATCACACGCGCATGGTCCACGCCCGACTTCTGGTCGAGTTTGTCTGCGGAGTTGTGTTCGCTGACGACGATTGCAAGGTCGCTGGCCGGATACAGGAAAACCTGGTTGCCGTTGACCCCGAAAACGGAATCCATCGGAACTGGTTTACGATGACGGGCTAATTCAGGAAAGGCCTGTTTTTCACCAATGCAGTAGGCATACCATGCCATGATCACGCACTCCGTACGCAGACGCTGGTAAGCGCCGCTCGCTAGTGAAGCTTTTCAACTCAAGAACAACTGCACCGTGTTGCAGGGCTGATAGACCCCAATTCAACTACCGGGAATACTAGCCCCGCGAAAATACGACTGGCAACCTCGACAATCACAAAGTTCATAAAAGAGAGCAGAATCCCGGAGAATGACTTTTGTGACATAAATAGGACATTTAATGACATTAAAAAGACGGGGGCGGCCTTCCCAAATGAAAGCGAACCAGGGCTAAAGAGTTCGATGACTGATTCGGCGCTCTCCCACCGCCCGCTCGAAATCAGGGCAACAGGCTGCTTCCAGGGCCACACCGTGCCGAACAGCAAACCGGCTTAAAGTGCATTAGGCATACGAACTGCTATGACCGGGCGCCCGGGCGCGGATCATGCCTTGTGCAGCAGCAAAAGGAAGCCCAGCACAATGGAAATCGCCAGCAGGACAAGACCGACCCAGGTTGCCGTGCTCAGCCGCCTGCGTAATGCTGCCAGGTCCCGTTCTCTATGCTCTGCCTCGTCCCTGAGCCGCGTCAGTTCGCCGGCAAACTGCTTCAGCGTCCGGCCCTGCTCCTCCGCCTGGCTCCGCAACTCGCGATTTTCAACCTTAAGTGCGGCCAGCGCGTGCTCCACGGGCTCAAGGTCGGCAGGCGGGGTTGCGGCAACTGCTCCTGACGCGATGAGGTTGACCAATGCGCCGACCACGTTCCCATCCAGCAGGGGGAGCAGCTTCTGCGCCAGAGGCAGCACAGTGCGGGCCACTACCGCGGCTCGTTGCAGGCCGGTTGGCGCATCGGCCTGCGCCGCAGTCTTCGACGGCTTCCCTGGTGCACGATTCAGGGGCGCCTCTGCCGGTGCCGGAATTTCTGCCCGCGGGCTCTGTGCCTCGGCTTCAAGGTGCTCTGGATCACTCATCAGCAATGGCCCCGTGTTTATCTTCCTCCTGAATCACGATTCTGCCAATCTGCAGGCAGCTAGTGCCGGCAGGCAGGCTGATGTTGGATTGCAGGCAGGGCTTTCTGCATATGCGCCATTGCGGGCAGGCGTCGGTTGTCGCTTATGCTCATGTGCAGGGGGAAGGGCGTGAAACCAATCCTGAAAGGCGCACTGCGCGGCCTGCAGCGCAATATTCTCGCCGGCATCATCACCATTGGCCCGCTGTTTGTCACCTGGCTGGTCTTCAGCTTTGTGCTGGGAGATCTGGCCCGGGCCGGGTTGCCGATTATTCACTTCCTCGCGCCGTTCCTCCCCCGCCAATGGCTTGCGCAGCCGTGGGTGGAGTCCTCACTCGCCATTGTGCTCACCCTGATTGCCCTGTATGTGCTTGGCGCGCTCACTTCACTTGTGGTCGGCCGTCAGCTCTTTGGATTGTTTGAGGCGATTCTCGAGAGGTTGCCGTTTGTGGCCAAGGTGTACGGTTCCGTGCGCCAGTTGCTCGACAGTATGATGTCCAAGAAGAATTCAAATCAGCGGGTGGTTTTGGTGGACTTTCCCATCGCTGGGCAGAAGAGCGTCGGATTCCTGACCCGCACTCTGAAAGACTCCGCCACCGGCCGGCCGCTGGCCGCCGTGCTGGTGCCCAACGCCATCAACCCGACATCGGCATTCTTGCAGTTGCTGCCGCTGGACTGTGTGGTGGAGACTGAGCTGACGATGGAGCAGGCAATGAGCATGCTGCTTACGGGAGGTGCGGTTGGGCCGGAGAGCATCCGCTTCAGCCGGCCTGAACCCCTGGATCAGGCCTAGCCCCTACTCGGCCAGTTCCGCCGCTTCCTGGGTCTGCTCCAGCTTTTCTCCTGCGGCCTCGCTCTCCCCGGCAACCTTGCGCAGGCTGACGTGCTCAATTTGCGCCCATATCAATCCAACCGGCACCACACTGAGGAAAGTGACCAGCAGCAGAGCGGCTCCGCAGGCCGTTGATGCTTCGGGGGAGGCGCCAAAGAACGCCGCAATGGCCGCGGCCACCAGGCCTATCTGCGTGAACCAGCCCAGAACTGGAAGCTGAAAGATGCTCGCAGTCCCGCTCACCGCCAACAGCAGAACCGCCTTGGCCGGTGTCATGGCGGCCAACTGTGGACTGGCCGTAAAGGAGAGGGAAGTTTCAAGGTAGGCCAGCGCGATCAGCAGCCACATGACCAGCGAGTAGGCTGTGACCACGCTGAAGTCGGAGAGCGAGCGCATCGTGTCAAGGCCGGTGCGGAAGGCGCGGATTTTTTGCCCTGCCGCGTGCCCCATCTTCTTCGAGAGCAGGCCCAGCGACCGCTCAGTGAAAGCGGCGACCATGCCGCCTGACAGCCGGACAGCCACCAGGAACAGAGCTCCGGCGAGCGTGAGCAGCAGTCCCCAGTAGCCGGCGCGCTTCACCAGTTCGGGATGCGGCATAACGCCCGGCTGGCCGAACCAGGCCGCGAGCAGGATGGACGAGGAAAAGATCAGCGCCATCGAACCAGCGTCGAACAACCGCTCAACGATGTAGACCGCAATTTGATTGCTCAGCGGCAGGCCCGTCTTCCTTGCCACCAGATAGGGCCGCACGGGATCCGCCACGCGGCCGATAAGCGCCACAGCGGTAAAGCCGATGACCTGCGTGCCAAGCAGCGAAAACGGCCCAACCTTTTTGTTATGACGCAGCAGCCACGCCCAGCGAAGCGAACGAATCACGTAGCCGAGATAGATGCAGCCGACCCCAATGCCGAGCCGTCGCCAGTCGGCCATCTTCAGTTGGGCGACAAATGTATGGAAATCAAAATGGATCCGCTGACGTCCCCAGACAATGAGGATCGCCAGCGCCACAATCGCCACCAGGCCGAGAATGAGCTGCCTTCTCTTCAAACGCGCTCCGGGCTGCAGGTGCAGTC
>DASSHM010000218.1:0-5311 GCA_035692885.1 Occallatibacter sp. | reverse complement strand
TCCAGCCAGAAATGACGCCGTCGAGGCCCTCTACAATAGCCGTCAGATGCTCCTTATCCCAGGCGCTGGATTGCACATTGACTGGCAATGGCTGTGGCTCGCGGCGGCGGCCTTTATCGCCGGGCTGCTGAACGCCGTGGCCGGGGGCGGGACGCTGCTGCTGTTTCCCGCCTTGCTCAGCATGAAGATTCTGCCCATCCAGGCCAACGCGACCAACACCGTGGCCTTGTGGCCTGGCCAGCTTACCTCGATTGCAGCCTACCGGCAGGACATCCGGAAGAACATCCGTCTGGCAATGCCCATGGCGCTTGCAGGGCTGCTGGGAGGCACGGCCGGAGCCATGATGCTGCTGGAGACGCCGCAGACAACGTTTCTGCATATGGTGCCGTGGCTTCTGCTGGCGGCGACGGTGATTTTTGCCGTGAGCGGCCCTGTCTCACGCTGGCTGGAGCGGCTCAATGGCGCAGGTCATCCGCACGCTCCCCGGCGGTTGCCGGTGTTTCTGCTCACGGCAGCGGTGTGCTTTTATGTAGGATACTTCGGAGCAGGGGCGGGCTTTCTGCTGATCACGGTGCTGAGCCTGTTCGGCTACCAGGACCTGCACGAGATTAATGCCTTGAAGGTGGTCTCGACCACCATGGCCAACGGCGTCGCCTTCATCATCTTTGTGGTGAACGGGCAGGTGGTGTGGCGCTATTGCCTGCTGGCCATGCTGGCGTGTGGGGTCGCCGGCTTCATGTCGGCCAGCCTGGCGCGGCGGGTGCCGCAGCCGCTCCTGCGGAGTCTGGTGGTGGTTCTGGGGCTGTTTATGTCTGCGTGGTTCTTCTGGAAGATTTGATGGTGCAACTGATGGAATTTTCGCCACGGGTTGCGGGCTGGATTGGCTCGGTAGCCGCGTTCTGCACCACCATCTCGTTCCTGCCGCAACTGGTGCGGGTGTGGCGGCTGAAGAGCGCGCGCGACATCTCAATGTCGATGTTTCTTTTGTATGGCTTCGGGCTTCTGTGCTGGCTCCTGTATGGCGTGCTGCTGAGCTCGTGGCCCATGATCGTGGCCAACAGCGTGACGTTGGCGCTCGCCCTGGGTATCCTGTGCCTCAAGGTGCGGTATGACCGCCGCGATGAGGCGGCAGAGTGCGGCACGGGCGATAAAATGGATGCATGAGCCACGATGGCATCCGCTTTGTAACCCGGGAAGAGCAGGAACGCGAGCAGCAGGCCGCCCGGCCGCTGCCCCGCACTGCCATCACGCCCGCCAAGGTGCGAGTGCTGCTCACGGAAGGGAAGGGCCTGGAGATCGACTGGTCTGACGGGCACAAGAGCGCGTGGAGCTTTGCCCTGCTGCGCGATGCCTGCCCCTGCGCCACCTGCGTGGAAGAACGCAAGCTGACCGGCCGCAAACCCGGCGACCCCCGGCCCAAGCCGGCAGCGGTGTTGCCCATGTACCAGCCGCCGGCCAAGCCGACCGGCGCGCACGCCGTGGGACGGTACGCAATCCAATTTGCATGGCTCGATGGCCATGCCAGCGGGATTTACTCGTGGGACTATCTACGCAGGATCTGTCAGTGCCCTGAGTGCAGCCTGGCGGCGATGGAAGCCGGCGGCGCGCCAAACTAAGCCGCCCGCGCCGGGGCCTTGCAAACGGGAATTATCGACTTGACTCCCAAAATGTCATCGGCTCCTCGGGAACCACCCCGAAGAGCCGATGTATCTTACTGGGTACACGCTGCCTGATAGTAAGGAGACTATAGCATACTTGCCGGATTTCACTCAATTCCTATGTGTCGAGCCGCTCAGCGGAGGGCGACGGAGTTGAACCGTAATGGCTGGTTAAGCCACTCGACAGCTTATCAGGCAGCGTCCAGTACCCACTGGCAACACCCTCCAAACCCCACCTGACCTACTCATGATACATGGGTTATGTAGGAGCACAGGAAAATCTTCGGGGATGCCGGATTGAAAACTCCCATTAAAATACAGGCTTGATTAAGCAAGGATTCTAGTGGCCTGCCGGCAGTTGCCAGGGGCGGACGGGGGTGGGCTCGGCGGGTTCGCGGCCCTGCAGCCGGTCATATTGATGGACATCGCTGGTGGTGCCCAGTGCCTCGTTGTAGAGGTCGATGGCGCCGCAAAGCATCTTCACCTCTTCGCTGAACGCGTGGATGGCGTGCAGGCCGTCCGCACTTGCAGGCAGTTCAAACCGCGAGGACTTGAAGAATTTCTGATAGCCGCGATCAAGCAGGCGAGCCACCTCGCCGTTGACCAGGACGCCGGGGCCTTCGGCAAAGGCGGCGCCGACCTCTCCGGCTGCAGGGACGAGAACCGCTCCCGCTCCGTGTTTGGACACAAGCATCCCGCCCTCAATGGCATCAAATGGAGCGACAGCAAAGGAGTTGGCGCTCAATGTAGCGATGATCTGGTCGAAGTTCGGATTTCGGGACTTTCGTGCCATGGTCTTTCCACGTCTGCGAATATGGTAGATGAAGATTCGCGGTACTGCCCTGCCTCCAATCTCGCACACCACGGGCACGGCCCGCAATGCAGCCATGCAATCCGCGTCTGCACAATCCGGTGGCGCCGCACTGGTCGATCGCATCGGCAACACGCCGCTTCTGCGCTTTAACCGGCTGGCGCGGGCATTTGCCGGCGTCACGGTGCTGGGCAAGGCGGAGTGGGTGAATCCAGGGGGAAGCGTGAAGGACCGGCCCGCGGCGGCCATGGTGCGCGACGCGCAACAGCGCGGATTGCTGGGCGCGGGCCGGGTGGCGCTGGATGCGACCAGCGGCAACACCGGAATCGCGATTGCCATGCTGGGCGCGGTGCTGGGGTTCCCGGTTCGGCTGGTGATGCCGTCGAATGCATCGCCTGAGCGCAAGCGCATTCTGCAGGCCTACGGAGCAACGATGGAGTGGACCGACCCGGATAAGGGCTCGGACGGGGCGATGCTTCGCGCGCGCGAGATGGCGGAAAATGAGCCGCAACGCTTCTGTTATCTCGATCAGTATTCCAACAACGCCAACTGGATGGCCCATTACGAAACCACCGGCCCGGAGATCCTGGCACAGACGGCGGGCGCGGTAACGCATTTTGTGGCCGGGATGGGAACCAGCGGGACCCTGATGGGCGTGACGCGCAGGTTGAAAGAACACAACCCGGCCATTCAATCCATTGCCGTGCAGCCCGATTCGCCGTTCCACGGGCTGGAGGGACTGAAGCATATGCAATCATCGCTGGCTCCTGCCATCTACAATCCGCATGTTCCGGACAGGTTTATTGAGGTGGAGACGGAGGCGGCGTACGCGATGGTCAAGCAGCTCGCGCGCGAGGAAGGGCTGCTGGTGGGTGTTTCGGCTGGAGCGGCGCTTACGGCCTGCCTGCGGATTGCGCGCGATGAGGCGGCGGCGGGACGTGTGGCGACGATTGTGGCCATGCTCCCCGACTCTGCCGATAAATACCTGAGCGAGCGGTTCTGGGAGGAGACATGACCGCCCTGCGCTTGACCCAGGCGGCCTACGATGAGGTGCGCGCGCACGGCGAGCAGACGTATCCGCACGAGTGCTGCGGGGCGCTGCTGGGGCGTCCGACGCCGGAGGGCTGGGTGGTCTCGTCCGCGGTCCGGGCCGGGAACACGCGCACTGACTCGGCGCACAACCGCTATCAAATTGCGCCGGTGGAGCTGGTGCGGATTGAGCGCGCGGCGCGGGGACGGGGACTGGACATCGCGGGCTTTTACCACTCCCACCCCGATCATCCCGCGCAGTGGTCGCCTACGGATTTTGCCGAGGCGCACTGGATTGGCTGCGCCTACGTGATTACAGAGGTCGCGAAGGGCAAGGCGGCAGTGACCAATAGCTTTCTGCTGACCGGTACAACCGAAGAGGACAAGCGCTTTGAGTCCCAGGACATCCGGATTGAGGATGAGGCCGGGTTGGGGAGTTGACGGGCTGTCACCCGGGTGGGATACCCGGGCGCCGGCTCTGCCTAACCAATTATTTTTCAGTTAATCAAGCGAATGAGATTGCTTTACTTTGACCTGCCGCAAGGATAGTATTCGGCCTGCCGGAGGACGCACGCGAGTCCCTGTCTGTCGGCTTCCCCCAATCAAATCCGCGTTCGAACTCCGAGTTCACGAGGGGGTTCTCTACATGAAACGGGTCAGTTTAATTGTCCTTGTCTTCTCGCTCGTGGTGATGGGCGGAACGATGGTTGCGGCGCAGGAGCAGGCAGAGATGCAAAGCGGTCCGCCGCCGGTGATGTTTATTACCAGAGAGCATGTGAAACTGGGCCATGGCGCGGCCCACAACAAGACGGAGGGCGCAATTTCCCGGGCAATGCAACGTGCAAACTATCCGGGGCGTTCCATCGCGCTGCAGGCAATCTCCGGGAGTCCTCGCGTCCTGTATATTCACCCATTCGGATCTTTCGCCGACGCACAGAAACTGCACGACACGGTGAGCAAGGACGCCGCGCTGATGGAGGAGTTCCAGAGCCTGAACGCCGCAGACGATGCTCAACTGGAGTCTGCCGACATAGGAATATTCAGCCTGAACAAGGAGTTGAGCTACGGGTCGCCAAGTTCCCTGGCCCACCAGCGCTTCATGGAGATCGCAAGTTTCGAAGTCCGCCCGGGACACTATGCGGAGTTCGTCGAGGTGACCAAAATGTATATCGACGCGGTCAAAAAAGCCGGAATTGCGGCGGACTGGGCGATGTACCACCTGGAGTACGGGGGCGACTCTGGCATCTACCTGCTCTTCAGCCCGGACAAATCGCTGGCAGACATCGACCAGAGCAGTGCCGACGGGAAAAAGTTTCGCGATGCCATGGGCGAGGACGGCATGAAGAAACTGGAGGCTCTTATCGCATCAGCCATTGCCAGCGAACACTCAAATCTGTACGTCATCAACCCCAACCAGAGCTATGTGCCGGAATCATGGGAGAAGGAGGACCCCGGGTTCTGGAATCCCAAGAAATAAGCTGATAGCGCTGCAACTCTTTGGAAACAGGCAGGATGGCCAAATCTTTCACGGCGGCTTCGGCACAACCGGGGCCGCCCTCATTTTTAACATCCCGCTTCGCGGTGATTCCGAACGCTGTTTTCGATTTCCCATGGAATCATTAGGATGAAGATTAGAGAGCTGGCGACCTTGAGCCGACGCTCCGGTAGGGCCGGCAACCACGGCGCAATCCATTTGGCGGGTTGCAACATCAGATTGAAGTAAGCGAAAAGAGGCAAAATGACAATTTTCATCCCCACGCCGCTGCGGCCCCACGCCGGAGGAAAGGATGCGATTGAGGTGGCGGCGCGGACC
>DASSHM010000217.1:0-6693 GCA_035692885.1 Occallatibacter sp. | reverse complement strand
CCGGCAATCAAGTTGTCCTGGTAGATGTGGGTGCGCTGGAACGTGGGGATGAGCATCGAGGCGAGCAGCGTTCCGCCGCCCGTGAAGACCAGGCTGAAGATGGCGATGACGATGGCCGCCCGCTTCAGATTCTTGAGCTTGGGATGCTCTATCTCACGATGGACCTGGGCAAGACTTTCCTCGCCGGACATGGCGAGGATGGAGTGCCCGAAGGCCATGAGGATGCCGAAGAGGCCAAAGATGGGCAGGCCCGATCCGCGCAGAAAGCCAAGCGCGTCATTGCTGAAGGTAAGGTTGGATGGGGTGGGCAGCGGCGGCAGTTGAACGCCGCGCATATAGACGGAGTAACCGCCCCAGATGAAGAGAATGACCACCATGACGGTGGTAATCTGCATGACGCGCAGGGCCTTGTCGCTGGATTCCTCAATTCCCTTGATGTTCTCCCACCAGTAATAAATGGTGACCAGGGCGGCGATCATGGCCGAGGTGGAGTTCATGCCCAACTGAAAGGGATGCCCCTGGGCATCCATAAGCGCCGGAGGCAGCCAGTGGCTGCTGGCGGCGACTGAGAGCAACTCATTCACCGCGCCTGTGATGTACTGGCCGGCAGACACGCCGGAGATCGGCCCGGTGAGGATGTAGTCGAACATCAGTGCCGAGACGCTGACCTTGGCGAAGGTGCCGCCCAGCGCCTCCTTGACCACGCGGTAGACGCCTCCGCGAGTGAACATGGAACAGCTCTCGATGTAGACGGACCGCACCGCGAAGCTGAACGCCATGATGCCGAGGATGAACCAGGGAGCCGAGGCTCCAATGGCTTGTTCGGCGATGCCGCCTGCGTAAAAGGCGGACGAGCCGAGATCGTTGAGCACGATTGCCGCTGCCCGCCAGAAGGAGATGAAGGTGAGCATCACGGAGGACGCCACGATGAGGCGGACACGGTCTGAAGGGGGCGCAACGGTCGTTCGCGAAGATGCCATCACATATACCGGCAGAGACTCAGGTGAGGCAGCGCAAATGGAATCAGCTTTGCCGTTCGCCCTTGGCTGAGTGTATTGCCCGTTGAATCATCAGTCAATCAAAACGGTATGGTACCGGGTGACCGCTGTGGTCGCGGGCAGTGCGATGGAGATGCGGAACGAACATTGATGGCGCAGGCTTTGCGGGCCGGATTTGCCGCGCAATCCGCTTGGCGAAACGCGTGTGCATCCGGCTGGCGCACAGCGGTATAACGGCGGGCCGATGCTTTACACTCACCCAGTATGCAGGGTAGGACAGTGAAGCTGTGGGCGGCGGCCGCACTCTCGGCCTGCCTGCTGGAACTGCCGTTTCCGCTGGCTGGCCCCATGCCGCCGTGGCGCAGCGGGATTGCCTGGTTTGCCCTGACGCCACTGCTTTGGGCGCTGCTGTCGGAGGCGCATGAAGAGCGCAGCCGGGCCCGGAGCGCGTTTCTGCCTGCTTACTTCTGCGGGTTTCTCTGGTACATGGGCAACTGCTACTGGGTGCGCGATACGATGTCGCGCTATGGCGACATGCCGCCGCTGGCGCCGACGCTGCTGCTGGTGGGCTTCAGCCTGGTGCTGGGACTCTACTTTGGCTTGTTCGGCCTGTGTGTATGGCTGGTGCGGCGGGCAACCAGCAGCTCAAGGCTTGCGCTGGCGGCGGCTCCGGTGCTGTGGGCCGCTCTGGAACTTGCGGCGGCGCGGATTACCAGCGTGCCCTGGGACCAGCTCGGCTACTCGCAGGTCGACAACGGGTTGGTCAATCAGCTCGCGCCGTGGACGGGCGTGTACGGCATCAGCTTTGTGCTGGTGGGCGTGAACGCGCTGCTGGCCGGCTGCCTGCTGAAGGGTAGGCAGCGGCAGCGATGGGTGGCGGGGATCACAGGCGCGATTCTGGCGCTGGGGGGCTGGGCCGGACTTTTTCTGAAGACGCCAGCCGCTCCCACTACGGCGACGGCCATGCTGGTGCAGCCAAATCTGGATGTGGGGAATGACAACGTGTGGCCGGGGACGGCGTGGGACGAGCACATCGCCGGGTTCACGCGGCTGGCTGAAGATGTGTGCAAAGCCTACATTCGCGGCATTCCACAAACCGGATCTCCTCGGAGTGAAATCGACTGCCCTCCCGCGCCGCACCCTGACCTGGTGGTCTGGCCGGAGTCTCCCGCGCCATTCATTGAAAGTGAGGCGCGATTCCAGACTGCTCTTGCCCAGGTTGCCCGAGCGGCCGGAGCTCCGCTGGTGGCGGGCGGCATCGGTATGGACTACTCGGCCGAAGACCGGGAGTGGCGGTATTACAACTCCGCCATGGTGGAGGGCGCCGACGGGGTGCGCGTGGGCCGCTACGACAAGATTCACCTGGTGCCGTTCGGCGAGTATGTGCCGTTCAGAAATCTGCTTTTCTTTGCGCGCAAGCTGACGGGCAGGGTATCGGAGTTCACGCGGGGCGATCAGCGCAAGGTGTTTCGCCTGAACGGGCATCGCTACGGCATCTTTATCTGTTATGAGGCCGTCTTTGCCGACGAGGTACGCCAGTTTTCTGAATTGGGCGCGGAGGTGCTGGTAAACATCAGTGACGATGGCTGGTACGGGGACACCAGCGCACCCTGGCAGCACCTGAACATGGCGCGGATGCGGGCCATTGAGAACCGCCGCTGGCTGCTGCGCGACACCAACAACGGCGTAACCGCCGCGATTGACCCCTACGGACGGGTGCGGCAGAGCATTCCCCGGCACGCGGTGGATGTGCTGCCGGCCAAGTATGGATTCCGCGACGACATGACCTTCTATACGGTCCACGGCGACCTGTTCGCGTGGCTTTGTGCCATACTTTCAATAGGCATTGCGGGCGGGTCTTTACGGACCCTCCTGCAACGCCGATATCAGGAAAAAGTCAGGTCTTAAGAGCAAAGTGTCAGTCACCGATCTCGAATTCGCTTATGCTCCCGTACGCGACCAGGTGCGCGACCTGCGGGAGTATCTTTGACCCTGCCCGCATCCGCAGGGAATTGGCAGCCATTGAAAACAAGCTGGCCGACCCGGCCCTGTGGTCAAACCCCGCGGCCAGCCAGCCGCTGATGCGCGACCGCAAGCGGCTGGAGACACTGGTGGCCGACGACGAGGCGCTGGTGCGCCGGACCGGCGACATCGATGCCTATTTTGAGCTGGCCCGCGAAGGCGAAGACGTGGAGGCGGACCTCGATCGCGACATCAAGGCTCTGGCCGCGTTTGCCGATGAGCTTGAAGCCCGCACCATGTTGAGCGGGGAGGCCGACGCCCTGAACGCCATTGTCACGGTGCATCCCGGCGCCGGAGGAACTGAAAGCCAGGACTGGGCCGAGATGCTGCTGCGCATGTACCTGCGCTGGGCCGAACAGCAGGGCTTTCAGACCGAAATGAATGACTATCAGGCCGGGGAGGAGGCAGGCATCAAGTCGGCCACCTTTACCATCGGCGGCGAATATGCGTTCGGCCTTTTGGCGGGTGAAAGCGGAGTGCACCGGCTGGTGAGAATTTCGCCGTTTGACTCGGCCAAGCGCCGGCATACATCGTTTGCCTCTGTGTTTGTGTCGCCGGAGATTGACGACAGCATCCACGTGGACCTGCGCGTGGAGGACCTGCGCATCGACACCTATCGCTCGGGAGGCAAGGGCGGCCAGCACGTGAACACAACCGACTCCGCCGTGCGCATGACGCATCTGCCCACGGGTATTGTGGTGAGCTGCCAGAACGAGCGCTCCCAGCACAAAAACCGCGAGAAGGCCATGAAGATGATGCGCTCGCGGCTGTACGAGTACGAGTTAGAAAAGAAGCGCGCCGAGAGCAAGAAGCTGAAGGACTCCAAGCTGGAAATCAACTTTGGCTCGCAGATCCGGTCGTATGTTCTGCAGCCCTACCGGATGGCGAAGGACCATCGCACCAAGGTTGAGGTGGGCGACGTGGACAAGGTTCTGGATGGCTATCTGGAGCCGTTCCTGCGCGGCTATCTGCTTGCCAAGCGGCGTGGAACCGCCGTGCCCACGAGCACTGAAGACGATCTGGAGGTGTAGATTTGCCGGAAAACGAGACCCAGGGCAACGACCCTGAAGTGATCAAGGAGATGCTGCACAAGGCGCGCACCATCGCCGTGGTGGGCATGAGCGAGAAGCCCTGGCGGGCAAGCCGGGCAATCGGCCGCTATCTGGCGGATAACGGATATCGGGTGCTGCCTGTGAATCCTGCGCTCGAAGAGGTGGCGGGATTAAAGTGCTACCCCAGCCTAGAAGAGGCGCAGGAGGCGGCGAAGGACGACAACGGGCCGGGCATCGATCTGGTGGATGTCTTTCGCGCTCCGGAGCATGTTCCGGGAATAGTGGATGAAGTCATCCAACTGCGCATTCCCTACCTCTGGCTTCAGGATGGCGTAATCCACGACGAGGCGGTGGCGCGGGCGCGTGCGGCCGGCGTGAAGGTTGTTGAAAACGACTGCATCTTTCGCCAGCACTCAGGGATGGCCTCCGATGCCGAGTAAGGGACGGAAAGGGTGTTTTCACGCGACCTGCGGGGTCAGTGGCGCGTCCAATAGGGAAGGCCGGATACTCCGATGCGATTCCTTCGCCTGACAATTTGTCTGCTGGTTTTGCTATGGGCCGGCGTGCCTGCGCTGGCCGCCTCAGACGCTGCCGATACACCGCATGTTCATGTGCAACTGGTGGTGCCGGCGCGGGAGCTGGGGTATGGCTCGCCAGTGGAGGCCGGGCTCTATTTCAAGCTGGAGCCGGGCTGGCATATTTACTGGAAGAACGCAGGAGATGCGGGCGAGCCGCCCAAGGTCCAGTGGACACTGCCCGCGGGCATCAGCGCGACACAGCTGGAGTTTCCCGCGCCCAAGCGCCTGCCGCTGGGTCCGCTGATGGACTTCGGGTACGAGCACGAGGTCTTGTTCCCATTCAGCTTCCAGGTGGATCACTCGGCGAAGACGGGCGCCGCGGTTTTGCATGCAAAGGCGAACTGGCTGGTGTGCCGCGCGACCTGCATTCCGGGCAAAGCTGAACTGGAGGTGACGCGCAAGGTGGCCGCAGGCGCGGCGCAGATGGCTCCGTCATCCAGCGATGCGGATCTGATTGCGCGCTTCAGGGCGCAGGTGCCCAAGCCGATGCCCGCGGGATGGCAGGCAACGTTCGCTTCGGCCACTGGCGGGTTTGAACTGCGCGTGGCGACGGGGAAGACGGAGAAGCAGGCCGTATTCTTCCCGGCTGACGAGGGCGTGCTGGACAACGCGGCGCCGCAAAAGCTGACACCGGCAGCACGTGGATTTGCGCTGGACCTGAAAAAGGATGAAGGACTGAAAACAGCCCCTCCAGCGCTGAACGGAGTGATCGAGTTCGGCGACGGGCAGGCGGTTGATGTTTCTGCAAGGCCGGGTTCGGCCGCGGTGGGCAGGCTTCTTCCAGCGCAGGCGGCGCTGATGGGCGTTGTGAAGACCGCCCCGGAAGACCGTGGCGAATCTGCCGGAACCGGCGGCGGGGCGCATGCTTCCACGTCTCCCTTGAGAGCATTTTGGCCCATGTTGCGGGTTGCGGGACTGGCGTTTCTGGGTGGTCTGCTGCTGAACCTGATGCCGTGCGTGTTTCCGGTGCTGTTTTTGAAGGGACTGGCGCTGGTGCGGTCAGGCAGCGAGGAGAAGCGCACGCTGCGCGCACACGGGTTTGTGTATGCGAGCGGGATTCTGGTCTCGTTCTGGGTGCTGGTGGCGATGCTGCTGGCGCTGCGCTCGGCGGGCGCGGTGCTCGGCTGGGGGTTCCAGTTCCAGTCGCCGGTGTTTCTCTCGCTGATGGCGGGGCTGTTGTTTTTCCTGGGGCTCTCGCTCGCAGGGCAGTTTGAGCTGGGGCTGACGATGACCAGCGCGGGCGGCGGGCTGGCGGCGAAACAGGGATACACGGGAAGCTTTTTTACCGGAGTGCTGGCGGTGGTGGTGGCGACGCCATGCACGGCGCCGTTTATGGGCGCGGCGATCGGATACGCGCTGGCCCAGAGTGCGGCGGTGACCTTCGCGGTGTTCACGGCGCTGGCGCTGGGGCTGGCCGCGCCGTATGTGGCGCTGACTCTGCACCCGGCATGGACGCGCTGGCTGCCACGGCCGGGCGCGTGGATGGAAGTGCTGAAGCAGGCGGTGAGCGTGCCGATATTCGCCACAGTCATCTGGCTGCTGTGGGTGCTGGCGCAGGCGTATGGGGCCGGCGTGCTGGCGGCGGTGCTGGCGGGTTTTCTGCTGCTCGCGGTGGCGGGCTGGTTCCTCGGCCGCTGGCCCGCGAAACGGTGGGCGGCGGTGGCGGCGGGGTTGATGGTGGCCGCGGTGGCGGTAATGAATGTGGTTGCGCCCGGCAGGCTGGCCGTGGCAGAGCAGAGCGCGACAGGAACCCAGGCTGGCGCCAGCCTGGCGTGGGAGCCGTGGTCTGCTGAGTCGGTGAGCCGGTACCAGGCGCAGGGGCGTGTCGTGTTTGTGGACTTCACGGCGAAATGGTGCCTGAGCTGCCAGGTAAATGAGCGCGTGGCGCTGGAGCGGCCGGAGGTGCAGCAGGCCTTTGCAGCGCGCAACGTTGCCCTGCTGCGGGCCGACTGGACGCGCCACGACGAGGCGATTACGCAGGCGCTGGCTTCGCTGGGCCGCGACGGAGTGCCGACTTATCTGCTGTATGTGCCGGGCGAGAGC
>DASSHM010000216.1:0-5100 GCA_035692885.1 Occallatibacter sp. | reverse complement strand
CTCGGGGTCTTTTTTCTGCCTGTGGCCTACCACCGCACCGCGCGCACCGCGCTCACACCCGCTCCGAGCAGCGCGGTCTCGTCGTCATGGGGCAGAACCTCAAGCGAGTAACTGAGCAGCGGGCTCATCTTGACCATGGATTCAAGGTGTGCGCGCAGGCGCGCGAGGTCGAGAAAGCCGACATTGTGGCCAGTGAAGTAGAAACGTCCCGGGCCGGCGAGGTGGATGAACGAGGCGGTGGCGGCGGCGAGAGCTCGATGCCAGAGGTCGACAAACTCGCTGCAGCGCGTGTCTCCTTTTTTGGCGAGGGCGAAGACCTCTTCCGGCTCAAGGTCGAGGAAGCGCATGCGCATGGCGCGATGGCCCATGATGCCCTCAAGATGTCCAAGGCCGCCGCAACCGCAGAAATGTTCCTTGG
The DNA here is from genome assembly GCA_035692885.1 of Occallatibacter sp. Taxonomy (GTDB): domain Bacteria; phylum Acidobacteriota; class Terriglobia; order Terriglobales; family Acidobacteriaceae; genus Telmatobacter. Next base: position 4,682 of record DASSHM010000216.1, on the reverse strand, counting down.
GATCGAGAGTCACGGTGATGTGTCCGCCCTCCCAGACACCTTCAACGTAGGGCCAGCGGCCGTAGCCAATGCCGTTGCCGATGGTCCAGACGCGGGTAAGGCGGTCAATCTGGCCGCGGGTGGCGGCGACGCCGGCGGCGATGGCGTCGGCATCGTTGCAGAGATGAACGGGGGCGGTCACCCCCTTTGCGGCCAGGGCCCAGGTGAGGTCCTGCGCCATGTTCATGCCCTTGAGCTGGACGAGGTTGGGTGAGTCTTCCACGACGCCTCGGCGCACGATGCCGGGAACCGCAACGCCGACGGCGTCGGCAGGGGCTTCACCCGAGGCGGCGATGGAGGCAACCAGGCTGGCGATCGTCTCGACCAATTCGCAGCCGGGAAGGGCGATAAGGGCGTCGAACTCTTCAGCGTCCGCAGGGAAATGTAGAGGCGTACCGGAGAGCTTCTGGTCGGCCAGTCTGCCGGCGACGATGTTCTCGGTGATGACGACTCCAATTGCGGTGGTCATGCCAACTCTCCGTGGGATGCGCGGCAATGAAGGCGGCGTTGCCCGGCGCAAATGCGCGAACCATGCAGCGTTCCGAATCACCCGCGGGCAGCCTGCTGATAATCACCGCCCGCGGTATCTGCCCCTCCTGCTACCCGGACTGATAGCGGTGTAGGCGGCCCAGGCCGTTGAAGGCCGCAACCTTGTAGCACTCGGCGAGCGTGGGGTAATTGAAAACGGTGTCAATGAAGTAATCAACGGAGCCGCCCAGGGTCATGACCGCCTGGCCGATGTGGACCAGTTCGCTGGCGCCCTCGCCGATGATGTGGACGCCGAGCACCTTGCGCGTGTCGCGGTGAAAGATGAGCTTGAGGCGGCCGGTGGTATCGCCGCGAATCTGGCCGCGAGCGGTTTCGCGGTAGTAGGCCATGCCCACCTCGTAGGGCACGTCCTCGTCAGTGAGCTGTTCCTCGGTTTTGCCGATAAAGCTGATCTCGGGGATGGTGTAGATGCCGTAGGGGTAGAAGCTGGGATTGGAGGTTGTGGCGTGGTCATCAAACGCGCGGGCCGAGGCGATGCGTCCCTGCTCCATTGAGACCGAGGCGAGCGAGGGAAAGCCAACGACATCGCCCACGGCAAAGATGTGGGGGACTTTGGTGCAGTAGTGCTCGTCCACGGGAATCCGGCCGCGCTCATCGGCCTCAAGTCCCGCGGCTTCCAGATTCAGCTCATCGATGTTGCCCTGGCGGCCCACGGCGTAGAGCAGCGCATCGCCGGATACGCGCTTGCTGCTCTTGAGATTCGCGACCACCCCGCCGTCGGGCAGCTCCTCGACGCTCTCCACCTCCTCGCCGAGGCGAAGGGTCACGCGGCTGTCGCGCAGATGATAGCTGAGCGCCTCGACAATCTCCTGGTCGGCAAACTCGAGCAGCTTGTTGCGCTTTTCAATCATGGTGACGCGGACGCCGAGGATGGCGAACATGCAGGCATACTCAACGCCGATGACGCCGCCGCCGACCACGATGAGGGTGCGGGGCAGCTCGGGCAGGTCGAGAATCTGGTCGCTGTTCACGATGGTGCGGCCGTTGATGGGCACGCTGGGCGAGGAGGCGGGCTGCGTGCCGACGGCGATGATGACGCGGTCGGACTCAAGGGTGACATCGGCCTGGACTCCCTCCACGCGGATGTGGTGGGGATCGACGAAGCGGGCGGTGCCATAGACCACATCGATGCCGTTGCGCGAGAGCTGAGCCTCGGTGACATCCACCTCAGTCTTGACCACGGCCTGCACGCGGAAGGCGAGGTCGGCCATGGTAATCCGTTCCTTGACCCGGTAGTTGATGCCATAGACGGTGCGGTAGTTGTAGCCCGAGAGGTGCAGCACGGCCTCGCGCATGGTCTTGGAGGGGATGGTGCCTGTGTTGATGCAGACGCCGCCGACGACGGTGCGCGCCTCCACGACAGCCACGCGTTTTTTGATTTTGGCGGCGGCAACGGCGGCGCGCTGGCCCGAAGGTCCGGAACCGATGACGATCAGGTCGTACTTGACGGCGCTCATGCGCGTGCCTCCGGGTGATTGCGTGCGATGAAGGGCAGCGGTCACGGCCGCTGCAAGCGAGGCTGGAAAGCGGCAAGGCCCTTCAACCGGAGGCTATCACAGGGCGCGGAGGAGAGATGAGGAGGAAATCTGGGGACAGGGAAACAAAGGGCGCTTGCCGAACCCGAAGTAAATCGATATTCTTTGGCACGATCGCACCTGCTGTTGCCGCCAGTGCTGAAAGATCGAGGTTTCCGATGACTCACCTGAGGATTGCCGCCGTACGCCGGCTGATGATGCCGGTGCTGATGCTCGCCGTATGCGGGAGCGGACCGGGAATGATGGGGCAGAGCGCCGAGGCGACAAAGCCCGCGCCCCGGCCAGTGTTCAAGCCCACGCCGGAGCAGCTTGCCATGCAGGCCGCGGCGGAGAAGGAACACCAGCGGGAGATGGACCTGCTGGGCATCAAGACCATCCGGCCGGGGGCCGACGGCAACCGCAACTCGCCGCGCGCGGCAAATTACGACGAATCAAAGGCGGACGTGTATCCGAATCTTCCCGATCCGCTGCTGCTGAAAAATGGCAAGCGGGTGACGACGGCGCAGGAGTGGTGGACTGAGCGGAGGCCGCAAATTGTGGAGCTGTTCGACCGCGACATCTATGGCCGGGTGCCAGCGCACCTGCCCGGGGTGACGTGGGAGGTGGTGAGCGTGAAGCGGGAGATGAATGGTAACGTGCCGGTGAAGACCAAGACACTGGTGGGCCACGTGGACAACTCGAGTGACCCGAAGATCACGGTGAATATTGAACTGACGGTTTCGACCCCGGCGAATGCCAAAGGGCCGGTGCCGGTGATTATGGAGCTGGGCCTGAGCAAGGCCGTGATGGCGATGCTGATGAAGCGGTTTCCGCAGTTTGCCAAGCTGGGGCCCAAGGGGCCGACGTGGGAGCAACGGGTGCTGGCGCGCGGCTGGGGTTATGCCGAGTACATCCCGACCAGCGTGCAGGCGGACAGCGGCGGCGGCCTGACCTCGGGGATTATCGGGCTGGCGAACAAGGGGCGGCCGCGCAAGCTGGACGACTGGGGCGCGCTGCGCGCATGGGCGTGGGGCGCAAGCCGCGCACTGGATTACTTTGAGACCGACAAGGACGTGGATGCAAAGCAGGTGGGCATCGAAGGGCACTCGCGCTACGGCAAGGCGTCGCTGGTGGCCATGGCGTATGACAAGCGTTTCGCCATCGGCTACATCAGCTCGTCGGGGGAGGCGGGCGCGAAGCTCTACCGGCATATTTTTGGAGAGCAAATTGGCAACATCGCCGGCACCCAGGAGTTTCACTGGATGGCTGGCAACTTTATGAGGTACGACGGCCCGCTGAACGCGGGCGACCTGCCGGTGGATAATCACGAGTTGATTGCCTTGTGCGCGCCCCGGCCAGTGTTTATCAGCGGAGGAGCGACGGACGGCGACGGCTGGGTGGACGCCAAGGGCATGTTCCTGGCGGCGGCTGGCGTCGGGCCGGTGTACCGGCTGCTGGGCAAAAAGGACATGGGAACCACGGTGTTTCCGCCCATGGGCACGTCGCTGATTGACGGCGCCATCGCCTTCCGGCAGCACTCCGGCGGACATACGCCGGTACCGAACTGGCCGACCTTCATCAAGTTTGCCAGCCGTTATTTGCATGCGCCGGGAGAACCGGCAGCGAGCACCGACGTGGCCCACCTGACGGCAAAGCAGGACCGCGCGCGGACGGCAGCTCTGCTGGGCATTGAGGAGTCGCAACTGAGCGCGCCGCTTTCTGGCGATGCAAAGGCGCCCAACTCAACCAACTATGACGAGGCCAAGGCGAACAAGTTCACCAATGTGCCCGATCCCCTGATGCTGAACGAGGGCGCGCGGATTACGACCGCGGCCGAGTGGTGGCAGGAGCGGCGGCCGGAGATCAGGACCACCTTTGACCAGGAGCTGCTGGGGATTACGCCCGTAGACCTGCCCGCGGTGAAGTGGGAGGTGACGGGCACGCGGCAGGAAATGATTGGCGGGGTGCACGCGGTGGTGAAGACGCTGGTGGGTCATGTGGACAACTCGCGCTATCCCCGGATCAAGGTGAACATCGACCTGAAGCTGGCGACTCCGGCGAAGGCAGCCGGTCCGGTTCCAGTGCTGATGGAGCTTGCGTTTGCGGGGGATTATCCGGTGGCGCTGGACCCGCCCCCGCCGGGCGGGCGTCCGATGCAGGCGGGAAAGTGGGACGTGCAGGCGGCTCCGGTTCTGCAGCGTGGATGGGGATTCGCGGTGCTGCTGCCGACCAGCTTCCAGGCCGATGACGGCGCGGGACTGACGGAGGGGATCATCGGGCTGATGAACAAGGGGCAGCCGCGCGACCCCACCGACTGGGGTGCGTTGAAGGCCTGGGCATGGGGCGCAAGCCGGGCGCTGGACTACTTTGAGACGGACAAGGCGGTGGATGCAAAGCAGGTGGGAATTCTGGGGCACTCGCGATTCGGCAAGACGGCGCTGGTGGCGATGGCCTATGATCCGCGGTTTGCAATCGCCTATGTAAGCTCCTCGGGCGAGGGTGGAGCGAAGCTCTACCGGCATGATTTTGGCGAACCGATACCGAATCTGGCGTCAACGACGGAGTACCACTGGATGGCTG
>DASSHM010000215.1:0-29138 GCA_035692885.1 Occallatibacter sp. | reverse complement strand
TCATCTTCCGCGGAGTCTATCCGCTCACGTGGGTTGCGGCGTCATTCTCAATTCTGGGCCTGCTGGTTACGGCAGCGGTGATTCTGACGGTGATTCAGAAGGTATTTTCAGGGCCGGTGCCGGAAAAGTGGGCCAGCTTCCAGGACATGCATGCGGGCGAGCGCCTGGCGATGGCTCCCGTGATTGGACTGATGCTGCTGCTGGGATTGCTGCCGCAACTGATTCTATACAGCGTGAACCCGACGGTGGTTAACCTGCTGGCGCACTGGAGATTCTAAATGTTGGCTTGGACGATCTATCTCTCGTTTGCCGGAGCGCTGCTTCAGGCCGTATTGCCGAAGAGCAAGGTGGCGTTGTCGCGGTGGCTGGCCCTGACCGTCACCGTGGCCGGGCTGGCGCTGGCTGTGGCGGGATTTGCCGAGGGCGCCGCGCACCACTACGCGCGCATGACGATTGTGGACGTGGTTTGGGTGCCTTCGATGGGCATCCACTACCTGCTTGCGGCGGACGGCATCAGCCTGGTGCTGGTGCTGCTGACCGGACTGGCGGCGGTGGCCGGCGTGCTGTTCAGCTGGAATGTGGACAAAAGGACGAACGACTTCTTTGCCTTTTATCTGGCGCTGATCGGCGGTGTCTACGGCGTGTTTCTCAGCTTCGACTTCTTTCTGCTGTTTGTGTTTTATGAGATCGCCATCGTGCCGAAGTACTTTCTGATTTCAATCTGGGGCTCGACACGCCGCGAATACGGAGCGATGAAGCTGGCGCTCTACTCCTTTGTCGGCTCGGCGATGGTGCTGATCGGCCTGCTGGCGACGTATGCACGAACGGGCGCGCACTCGACGGGGCTGGTGGACCTGGCGCATGCGGGCTTGCCGGTGAGCTTCCAGATGTGGGCGTTCCCGCTGGTGTTTGTGGGGTTTGCGATTCTGGCGGGCATGTGGCCGTTCCACACTTGGGCGCCGACGGGCCACGTGGCGGCGCCGACGGCGGCCTCGATGCTGCTGGCCGGCGTGGTAATGAAGCTGGGCGCGTATGGCTGTCTGCGGGTGGCCATGACGCTTTATCCGCACGGGATGGATCCGTGGGGATTCACGATCATCGGCATCGGCTCGTGGCGGGAAGTGTTCGCGGTTCTGGCGGTGGTTGGGATTGTCTATGGCGCGCTGGTGGCTCTGGTGCAGAGTGACTTCAAGTTTGTCATCGGCTACTCCAGCGTGAGCCACATGGGATTTGTGCTGCTGGGCTTGATGACCCTGCAGCAGATTGGCATGACGGGCGCGGTGCTGCAGATGTACTCGCACGGCATTCTGTCGGGCCTGCTCTTCGCGATTGTGGGCCGCCTGGTGTACGAGCGGACGCATACGCGGCAACTGGCCGACCTGGAGGGGATGCATCTGTCGAAGCGGCTGCCCTTTGCGGCTTGGGCATTTGTCATCGGCGGCATGGCGGCGATGGGATTGCCGGGCTTCTCGGGCTTTGTGGCCGAGGTGCAGGTGCTGGTGGGCGCGTGGAAGGCCGAGCCATGGTGGACGGTGGCGGCCGGAGTGGGCATCGTGGTGGGGATTGCCTACACATGGCGCGCGATGCAACGCGCATTCTTCAGCGACCACCAGTCGAGCGCGCATATCCATGAGCACGAGCATGAGCTGGCCCCGATTACCTGGCCGGAAGTGACGGGAGTGACGATGCTGATCGCGGCCAGCCTGTTTGTGGGCCTCTACCCGCAGATTCTGCTGAACGCGATTGAACCGGCAGTGAAGACACTGCTTGCGGGAGGGGGTCTATGAACTACGCAGAACTCTTCCGCGTGACCCTGCCGGAAACCGCAATGGAAGTGGCGGCGCTGCTGGTGCTGGTGGTGGATCTGGGATTCTTGCGCAAAGCTGCCATCCAGGTGAGGGCCGCGACGGCAGCGATGCTGGGCATTGTGGGTTGCGCGCTGGCGGTGTGGTCCATGCTGCTGCAGGCACAGGGCGGGCTGGTGTACGCGGGCAGCGGAGAAGTGCTGCTGGCGAGCGGCGGCTCGGCGACGGTGGCCCAGATTGGAGTTCTGGCGCTGACGGTGCTGACGCTTCTGCTGCTGGCCGAGGCGGAGTTTACCGAGCATGTGGGCGAGTACGTCGCCGTGCTGCTGATGTCGGCCACGGGCGGGCTGCTGATTTCCGCGGCGCAGGACCTGCTGGTGATCTTTATCGGCCTGGAGTTGTTGAGCCTGGGCCTGTACATCCTGACCGCGTTTGCCAAACGATCAGCGAAGAGCGCGGAGGCATCGATCAAGTACTACCTGTTCGGCGGGATGTCGGCGGCGTTTCTACTGTTTGGGTTCAGCTATCTGTATGGGGTGACGGGGTCAACGAATCTGAGCGCGATCATGGTGGCGACGCAGGGGCCCAAGGGCATGCTGGCGGCGCCGCTGCTGGCGGTGGCGCTGGTGATGCTTGCGGCGGGACTGGGCTTCAAGGTGGCGGCAGTGCCCTTTCATCTTTGGGCGCCGGATGCATACGAGGGGGCGCCGGCTCCGGCTGCCGCGTTTATCGCCTCGGTGTCAAAGGTGGCGAGCTTTGCACTGCTTATCTCGATTGGAACCGCGATGCTGCGCGCGGCGGACCTGGCACGCGCGGTGCCGGAACACGCGGGGGTGACAGGGCAATGGTCTCTGATTCTGGCGGTCATGGCTGGCGTATCCATCGTGATGGGAAATCTGGCGGCGCTGGCCCAGGTGAGCGTGCGGCGGCTGCTTGCCTACTCCGCAATCGCTCATGCCGGTTACGTTCTGCTGGGGCTGGCGTACTTCTCGTCCACTGCGCGCAGTGCGCAGGCGGTTCTCTACTATGTGCTGACCTACGGGCTGACGACAGTGGGCGCCTTCGGCGTGGTAGCGGTGGTGGAGCGCGCGACAGGTAGCGACAAGATGGATGCCTTCCTGGGACTGCATAAGCGCAGCCCGCTGCTGGCGGCGGTGCTGCTGGTGCTGTTTCTGTCGCTGGCGGGGATTCCGCCGCTGGTGGGTTTCTGGGCCAAGTTCAATCTGTTTGCCGCGGTGCTTGAGGTTGCGCCGGCCGGCGCGGCCCTGGGGCTGGTGGCGCTGGCCGTGATGATGAGCGCGGTGAGCCTCTACTACTATCTGCAGGTGCTGAAGCGGGCATACGTGATGCCCGCGCCGGATGAGACACGGATGACTCCACATCCCGTGACGCAGACAGTGCTGGTGGCGGTAACCCTGATGGTTGTGCTGCTGGGTTGTCTGCCGGGGCTGCTGCAGGGGTGGATTGCTGGATTTTATCCGGGAATGTAACGCATGCGCGAACGCGAAGCGCAAGTGGAAGCGCGACGCAGCTATATCAATCAGCAGGACAATGGGGCGCGCGGTGCGCCCTTCTTATTTGCGCCGGCCGAGGCTGAACTCCTCAGCCGCGGAGGAGGTCCCTGGTCTTCTGGATGAGCACATCGCGATTGACATCGGAGATTGCGTTGGTAAGGGGAAGCATCTTGGGGCAGATCCTGACGCAGTTCTGCGCGAAGCTGCAATCCTGGATGCCGCCGTCGCCTGCCATTGCGCGCAGCCGCTCTTCCTTAAGAACCTTGCCGGTGGGGTGATTGTTGAACAGCTTGACCTGCGCGATGGTGGCAGCGCCCACAAAGCCCGTGTCCTCGTTGAATTGCGGGCAAGCCTCCATGCAGAGGGTGCAGGAGATGCACTTGGAAAGCGGATAGCTAATCTCCTGCTCCTGCGGGAAGACGCGCGGGCCGGGGCCGAGGTCGTATGTGCCGTCAACCGGAACCCACCCCTTGACCTTCTTGAGGTTCTCAAACAGGACGGAGCGGTCGACCTGAAGATCGCGGACGAGCGGGAACTTGGTGAGCGGTTCCAGGCGGATGGGCTGTTCGAGATTGTCAACGAGCGAGGAGCAGGCCATGTGACCGCGGCCGTTGATCAACATGGCGCAGGAGCCGCAGATCTCCTCAAGACAATTGGATTCGTAGGTGATGGGGGTGGTGGGCCGGCCATCGGCGGTGACAGGGTTGGCCGCGATCTCCATCATGGCGGAGATGACGTTCATGCCGGGACGCCAAGCGATTTCAAACTTCTCCCATACGGCGGGGGCGTCGGGGCTGGCCTGGCGCTTGATTTCAAAGGCTACGGTTTTCTCTGCCATCAGTCAGTCTCCCTGAAGTTACTTCGCTGCGTCGTAACGGCGCGGACGCGGCTTGATGAACTGAATGTCAATGTCCTCGTACTCAATGCGCGGACCGGACGGATCTCCGGTGAACGAGGCCTTGGAGGTCTTGAGGAACCTTTCGTCATTGCGCTCGGGGAACTCGGGTTTATAGTGAGCGCCGCGCGATTCGTCGCGGAGCCGGGCGCCTATGACGACGCAGCGCGAGAGCTCGAGCATATTTTTGAGCTGGCGGGTAAATGCGAAGCTGGTATTGGCCCACTGGCTGCGGTCGCTCAGGTTGACCTTTTTGTAGCGGTCGAGCAGCTCGACGATCTTGTCATCGGCCTCCTTGAGGCCCTGGTTGTAGCGGATGACGGTGGCGTGTTTGGTCATGGTGGCGCCGAGCTCACGCCACAGCTTGAACGGATTCTCGTTGCCCTCATTCTGCAGCAACCTGCTGTTGATCTCTGCCTGGCGAGCGAGCTCCTGCGCTGCGCCGGCATCGCCCTCGGGCGCAGAGACGCTCCTGGCGTAGGCGAGAGCGTTGGGGCCGGCTTGGAAGCCGCCGTAGATACAACTGACGAGTGAATTGGCGCCGAGGCGATTGGCCCCGTGATACTGGTATTCGCACTCTCCCGCGGCAAAGATGCCGGGGATGTTGGTCATCTGGCTGTTATCGACCCAGATGCCGCCCATGGTGTAATGCATGCCGGGGAAGATCTTCATGGGCTCGACGTGCGGATCGACGCCGACGAACTTCTCGTAGATTTCAAGAATGCCGCCGAGCTTGTGATCCAGCGTGGAGCGGTCGATGTGCGTGAGGTCGAGGTAGACCATCGGCTGGCCGTCGATGCCGAGATGATGCTCGTAGACGACCTTGTGAATGGCCCTAGTTGCCACATCGCGCGGAACGAGGTTTCCATACTTTGGATACCACTCCTCAAGGAAGTACCAGCGATCGGGCTCGGGAATCTGGCGTGGAGGGCGCTTGTCGCCGGACTGGCGCGGCACCCAGACCCGGCCGCCCTCTCCGCGTGCCGACTCCGACATAAGCCTGAGCTTGTCTTCACCCGGTATGGAGGTGGGGTGGACCTGAATGAATTCCCCGTTGGCGTAGTACACGCCCTGCTGAAAGATGGCGGACTGCGCGGAGCCTGTGCAGACGACGGAGTTGGTGCTTTTGCCGAAGATGGCCCCGATGCCGCCGGTGGCGAGAAGGATGGCATCCGCCGGGAAGGCCTTGAGCTCCATGCTGCGCAGGTTCATTGCGGTGATGCCGCGGCCGACTCCCTTTGTGTCGATGATGGCGGAAAGAAACTCCCAGCCCTCAAACTTCTGGACCCTGCCCTCGGACTCGAAGCGGCGGACCTGCTCATCGAGCGCGTAGAGGAGCTGCTGGCCGGTGGTGGCGCCGGCAAAGGCGGTGCGGTGGTAGAGCGTACCGCCAAAACGCCTGAAGTCGAGCAGGCCCTCCGGGGTGCGGTTGAAGGGCACGCCCATGCGGTCGAGGAGGTCAACGATGGCGGGAGCGGCCTCGCACATGCCTTTGACGGGCGTCTGGTTGGCGAGAAAGTCGCCGCCGTAGATGGTGTCATCAAAGTGCTGCCAGGTGGTATCGCCCTCGCCCTTGAGGTTCTTGGCGGCGTTGATGCCGCCCTGCGCGCAGACGGAGTGGGAGCGCTTGACAGGCACGATGGAGAAAAGGTCGACTTTGCCGCCCGCCTCGGCAATCTTGATGACCGCCGCCAGGCCCGCGAGGCCTCCGCCAACCACGATGATTCTGGGTGCTGCCATTATCGTTCGAGTCCTTTCGTAAGAGCCTATGCGGCTGCGCCCGGAACACGCGGCGTAAAACAAGACGGAACCGCAAACCGGTTCCAAAAGTTGATCTGGCAGATGGCCGCCATGCCAGCGGACCTCTCGGGCACACGCTTCCGGCAGGCATTCCATTCAGGGCGCGGACTGCTGGAGGCAACGCTGATCATGGCACTCTCCCGGCTGATTACAACCGTGTGTAGGGTGATACGACATTGCTCGCATGCAACTGCACGACAGCGATGGGCACTTCATCCGGGGTGTGTCTATACTTGGGACCGACAAAAGCCCAGATGCTGGCCAGACCCATGCCCGCGAGCACCACCCCGATGGCGACGCAGACATAGGCGAAGCGCCGGCGTGATTTGAAGCCGGGCGTGATGCCCCACTTGGCGGCGAAGAGCCAGATTCCGTAGGAGAAGTGCCAGCAGATGGCGATCATTGCAACGATGTAAAAGGCGAGCATCCAGGGGTTGGACAGTTCGTGCTGCACCTTGGCAAAGCCGGCCCCGGGATGGTCGGCAAGTATGACACCCATGAAGCGCTGGCGGACCACATGCTGAGCGATGTAGACGATAGCCAGAAGGCCGGTGTAGCGCTGCAGCGTGTACATCCAGTTTCCCGACCACGGGTAGTAGACGACATTGGCTTTGCCGCGTATCCAGATGTAGACGCCGTAGAGGCCGTGATAGAGGAGTGGCAGAAAGATGAAGACCCACTCCAGCACGTGCACCAGCGGAATGCTGTTGAGAAAGCGGACCTGCCTGGCGTAGGCCACAGGGCCTTTGAGAGCTTCAAAGTTGGAAACAATGTGCTCGATGAGGAAAGCGCCAATGGGGATGATTCCCAGCAGTGAGTGCAGCTTGTGCCAGAAAAAGCTTGAACCCTGACCGGCGCGCAGTGGCTGTACACCCGGGCGAACCGCGGGCGTGGTGGGATGTTGAGCAGTTGCCATGTGAGTCGCAGCTCCTAAAGGCTGTGGAACGAAGCGCTTCTAGCGTAGAGCCAGGCTGAAATGCAGAAATTGTTCCTACAACATTATTGGATTCCGCTGTCAGGACCGTCAAGGCGGCAGGCCACCGATGTGGGACGAGGATGCAAATCTGTGCAAGTCGAAGCCCGGTCAGGCGCAGGCTTATTTAGGGACCGCAAGTCCCAACCGGGGCAGGAGGGCGGCCAGTGCGCGTCCGCGATGACTGAGCGAAAGCTTGGTCTCCAGGTCGATTTCAGCTATGGTTCGGTCAAGATCGGGAAGGAAAAAGAGAGGATCGTAACCAAAGCCGCCCGTCCCCCGCGGAGCCTGAAGGATCCGGCCTTCGACGAAGCCTTCGGCGGAGCAGAGAGCCTGACCGTCACGGGCGGCGACGAGGACACAGCGGTAGCGTGCCGAGCGCCTGTCGTCTGGTACTCCGGCCAGGCGCTGGAGAAGGACGATGTTGTTCCATACGTCGGTGTTGTCGTTGGCGTCGGGTGAGTCGACCAGACCTGCGTCCGAGGCGAATCGGGCGGAGCGCACTCCAGGCGCTCCGTCGAGGGCATCCACTTCAAGCCCCGAGTCGTCGGCGATAACAATCTCACCCGCCGCGAAGCGTGAGTAGTAAACGGCCTTGAGTGTGGCGTTCTCAGCGAAGGTGAGGCCGGTCTCTTCAGGCGCGGCGATTTGCGTGAGGTCGAGCAGAGGGTCGATGGAGAGGGAATAGGTGGAAGCGGCGGTGCGAAAGTCGCGGAGCTTGCCCTGGCTGGTGGTGGCAGCGAAGAGACGGAGTGGCATGGAGCAAGTGTAGTGGCGGCAGGGCAGACTGTGGAGCAGGCGGTTCAGAAGCGGGTCGCACAGAGGCGAAATTGCGCTTTGACAACCGTGTGCCGGGTTGCATAAGGTTCTAGGCTGAAACTGTTTCATTTGAGAAAAATCGGCGGATTTGGGCGGCTGTCTGCCGCGCACAGAGCAAGGCGGAGAGACGCAGGGATATCCAAAGCTGGCGGTCTTCAAAGAGGATGGGCAGATTCCGCCGGGACCGGGAGGAAGCAGGATGAGCTGGAGTGCGCTGGGAGTGAGGCGGGGCGCGTTGGTTCTGGTGTTGGCGCTGATGGCAGCGCAGCTGTGGGCAGCAGGACCGGTACAACTACGTGTGGACAATCTGCAGACACCGTCGGGGATTGATGACGCGACGCCGAGCTTTTCCTGGCAACTTGAGGATGTGACGCGCGGCGCGCTGCAGACTGCGTATGAGGTGCAGGTGGCCTCAAGCGAGGCAATGCTGCGTCAAGGCAGGGCCGATGTGTGGGACAGTGGCAAGGTGGCTGGCGGGCAGTCGATGAATGTGCACTATGCCGGGCCGGCGGTGAGTCCGGGAACGCGTTACTACTGGCGGGTGAAGGTGTGGGGCGAGGCGGGCAAGGCATATCCGGAGAGCGCAGTGGGCTGGTGGGAAACCGGCCTGCTGCAGCAGAGCGCATGGACCGCCGCCTGGGTGGGTTATGAGACGCCGGGAGAGGCGGCGGTGCGACATGCACAGGCGGAATGGATTACGAGCCCGGATGCAGAGGCAGTGGGGGACGAGGGAGCTAGCGTGGAGAAGTTTGCATACCGCAAAACGGTGACGGTGACCAGGCCGGTGAAGCGCGCCACGTTGTATGCCACGGCCCAGGACACGGTTTCAGCATGGGTGAACGGGAAACAACTCATAGAGGCCGATCCTCTGCCACCCTACAAGCAGATGCCTTGGAAGAAGTTTGTGCGCGCCGATGCGACGGCGGCGCTGGCCCCGGGCGCGAATACGATTGCAATCGAGGCCGTGCACTACGTCGTGAATCCCAACGGGATGGCGACGAACGACAAACCTCCGATGATTGCCACGCTGGTGGTTGAGTACACAGACGGAACACTGGCGGCATTTGGCAGCGATGCCACCTGGAAGACTGCGGCGAGTGCGGAGGCGGGATGGCAGAAAAACGAATTTGATGCGGCTGGATGGAAGAACGCACAGGCATGGGCAGCCAAGGGTGGAGCGAACGGCGATGACCCGGGTCATCCCTGGATCCCCGACTCGGTCAAGGAACTGCGGCATACTTTCGCAATCAAGTCGCCGGTCAAGTCGGCACGCCTGTATGCAACGGCGCTCGGAACCTATGAGATGTTCCTGAACGGGAAGCGCGTGAGCGCGGACGTGATGGCGCCGGGATGGACCGACTACCGGGAGCGGGTGATCTACCAGACTTATGATGTGACCGATCTGCTGCGGCAGGGTGAGAATGCCATTGGAGCGCTACTGGCGCCGGGGTGGTATGAAACGCCGATTGAGTGGTTCCAGCAACCCAACAACTATGGCATTACTCCGCCGGCGCTGCGGGCGCAACTGCGGATTGAGCACGCTGACGGGAGCGTGGAGTGGGTGAAGACCGGACCCGGCTGGCAGGCACGGCGGTCGTACATTCTGAACTCGGAACTCTACGACGGAGAAAGCCAGGACGCGCGGCTCAAGGAACCGGGATGGGACACGGCGGGCTTTGACGCTGCGGGCTGGGAAAAGGCCATCGAGATTGACCCCAAGCCGATGAAGATCGAGGCGCAGGATTTCCAGCCCATCCGCGTGGAGCGGACGGTGGCGGCGGTAACGATGACGGAGCCGAAGCCCGGCGTGTATGTATACGACTTTGGGCAGAACCTTGCCGGAGTGGAGCAGGTGCGCGTGCAGGGACCCGCGGGGACAAAGATCAGATTGCGGTTTGCGGAGGTGCTGAATCCCGATGGAACTCTGTATACAGAGAACCTTCGCACCGCCAAGGCGACGGACTACTTTACGCTCTCGGGCAACGGCGTGGAGGAGTTTACTCCGCAGTTCACGTTTCACGGTTATCGCTATGCGGAGCTGACGGGATTGCCCGCAGCACCGGACAAGGACGCGGTGACATCCCTGGTGATTCACACGGACGCGCCGTTCGCGGCGGAGTTGAAGACCGGCAGCGCGATGATCAACAAGCTGTGGAGCAATATTCTCTGGGGGCAGCGCTCGAACTTTGTGGGCGTGCCCACCGACTGTCCGCAGCGCGATGAGCGGCTGGGATGGATGGCCGATGCGCAGGTGTTCTGGCGGACAGCGACATACAACATGGACCTGGCGGCGTTTACACGAAAGTTTGGCGGAGACATGCGTGGGACGCAGGCCGGAACCCCGTTTTATGGCATCTACGCACCCGGGACGGCCCGCGAAAACATGGGCACCGGAGCGGGCTGGAGCGATGCGGGTGTGATAATCCCGTGGACCTCGTGGCTGCAGACAGGCGATACGACGGTGCTGGAGCAGAACTGGGCGGCGATGGAGAAATACGTTGCTGCCATCGACGCGGCGAATCCGGACGGACTGTGGAAGAAGGACTCCGGGATACCGTTCGGCGACTGGCTTTCGCCGGAGGGCAAAACCGACTTTGGTTTGATTGCGACCGCCTACTGGGCATATGACGTAACGCTCATGCATGAGATGGCTCTGGCACTGGGAAAGACGGCGGACGCCGGGAAGTATGCGCAGATGTTTGAGAAGATTCGCGCCGCCTACCAGAAGGCCTATGTGCGCGGTGATGGCTTCGTGGCTGGAGCGGACAACAGCCCGTCGTCATTTGGAGACATCAACAACCCGAACGCGAAGAGCACGGGCGGCGACACGCAGACGGGCTATGTCTTGTCTCTGCAGATGAACCTGCTGCCGGCAAATCTGCGTGAAGCTGCCGCGCAAAAGCTGGCGGACAAGATCGAGAAGAATCACGGACTGCTGGGCACGGGCTTTCTGGGCACGCCGTATCTGCTCGAGGTGCTGACGGACGCAGGCCACGCGGACCTGGCCTATCATCTGCTGATGAACACCGCGTACCCATCGTGGGGTTATCTTGTCGAGCACGGCGCAACGACCATGTGGGAGCGCTGGAACGGCGACAAGATGCGTGACGACCCCAGCATGAATTCCTACAACCACTATGCGTATGGCGCGGTCGCGGACTGGATCTATCGCTATGCGGCGGGCGTGGATGCGACGCCGCTGGACGCGGGCTTCCACACCGTGGTGCTGCACCCGACCTTTGACGCGCGGCTGGGAAGCGTGGAATTCAGATATCCCTCGGCCTACGGGGTCATCCGCTCGGCGTGGACGGTGAAGGGCGGTACGGTCGACTGGCGGGTGACGATTCCCGCAAACGCAACGGGATGGATCAGCGAGGGCGAGATGCAGCGCTACCACCTGAAGAGTGCTGATGGAGACGCAGGCATGACGCAGAGCAAGGGGCTGCGCGGAGAAAGCGGGGAGCGGCTCGCATCAGGGAGTTATCACTTCACGGCAACCGTGGAGTAACGGGCAGATGGCAGGCAGACCTGGAGGCTGGAAGAGAGCATGACGTCGATTGTTGCGGGAATTGGCTGGCACGTGCTTGGGGCGAGCATGGCGGCGTCGTTTTATGCGCCGATTGAAAAAGTGAAGAAGTGGTCGTGGGAGACCACCTGGGCGCTGGCGGGAATCTTCTCGTGGATTCTGCTGCCGATTGGCGTGAGCCTTGTGCTGCTGCCCGATTTTCGAGGGTTCTATTCGTCGATGAGCCCGGGGCTGCTGTGGAAGGTGGCGCTGTTTGGCGCCATGTGGGGCGTGGGCAACGTGAGCTATGGGCTAACGATGCGATACCTCGGAATGAGCCTTGGCATCGGCGTGGCGATTGGCGTAACGCTGATGGCCGGCACGCTGGTGCCGCCGCTGATGCACGGGCAGGGCGCGATGCTGTTTACGACGCGGAGCGGCCTGTGGACCATGGCCGGCGTGCTGGTGGCGCTGATTGGCGTGGCGATTGTGTCCTACGCAGGGCATCAGAAGGATTCGCATCCAGCGGGAGAGGCAACAGAGTTCAATCTGTGGCTGGGCCTGACCCTGGCCGTGCTGTGCGGAATTTTTTCATCGGGAATGTCGTTTGCGATTGACGCCGCCGGGCCGATGACGGCGGCTGCGGAGAAGGTGGGCGTGAAGCCGCTGTATGCGGCGCTGCCGGCCTACGTGATCATCATGGGCGGGGGCGCGGTGGTGAACCTGGCCTATTGCTTCATCCGGCTGGGCGCGCTGAAGCGGTTGTCGCTGCGCAGCGATCTGTCGCAGCCGGGGCCGGTGCTCGCGAAGAATGCGGCGCTCGCGTCCACGGGCGGCATCATGTGGTATCTGCAGTTCTTCTTTTATGCCTGGGGCGCGGCCAACATACCCGTGCGGCTGAGCTATGTGAACTGGATGCTGCACATGAGCACCTACGTGCTGTGCGGCGGTCTGGTGGGGCTGGCGCTGGGTGAGTGGAAGGGAGCCGGTTCGAGGGCGGTGCGCATCTTGTGGGTGGGGATGCTGGTGATTATTGCCGCGGCCAACCTGGTGGGGCTGGGACTGGCGTCCTGAAGCGCGCGGGAGTCTGGGCAAGACAACAATGCCGGAGCGGCTGCTCCGGCATCGTCGTTCTGCGGTTGTGTTTAGTCAGTGATGGTCTGGTTGAGGCGCAGATCGCGGGAGGATGCGCCGACACTCACGATGCGTTTACCCGTGGCCGTGACCCACTTGCCCTCCGCCGTTGACCAGTACTGGAGTTGGCGCAGCGGGACGTGCAGCGTGACCATCCGGGTTTCACCGGGATTGATGTGCACGCGGCTAAAGGCGGCCAGCGAGCGCACCGGGAACTGGACGCCGGCGGGGATGTTGTCAGGTGCGCCGAGATAGACCTGCGGAACCTCATCGGAGGCGGCATCGCCAGTATTTTTGATGTTCAACTGGACATAGAGGCCGCCGTCAGGTGCGCGTTCCACCTCGAGGTCAGAGTACTTGAAGGTGGTATAGCTCAGGCCGTGGCCAAAGGCAAAGAGCGGCTGAATGCCCTCCTTGTCAAACCAGCGATACCCCACGTTCACGCCTTCGCTGTATGTGGTCTTACCGTTGACGCCCTTGAAGGAGCGTTCGGGGTGATTGGGGTCGGTGGCCGGGTAGTCGGCCAGCCGCTTGCCCCAGGTGACAGGCAGCCGCCCGGCAGGGCTCGTCTTGCCCAGCAGGATGTTGGCCGTGGACCACCCACCTTCGTCGCCGGGCCACCACATCTCAAGGACCGCCTTGACCTTGTTGACCCATGGCAGGGCGACAGGCTGGCTGGTGTTGAGCACCACGATGGTGTTGGGGTTCACCGCCGCCACTTCGTCAACGAGTTCATCCTGCTTGCCGGGCAGCCCGAAGACGGGACTGAGGCGCGTCCAGAGGAAGACCACGGCCACTTTTGCGCGTCTGGCGGCGGCAATTGCGGCGTCATGGTCGGCCTTGCGTTGCTCGGGGGTGTACCAGTTCAGGCGCACCTGAACCGGTGAGCCGGAGGTGTCTGGCGTGGTGGAGATTTCAATGGCATGCGCTCCGGCGGTGAGTTGAACGGAGCGGCGCACGTTGTCGAGTCCATCAGTGGTGGGGATGGCGTTGTCCTGGTTGGCTTGCAGAATGTCGCCATGCACGCCGCCCTGGAAGGCGCCGGTACGGGCCAGCGGCTTGCCGTCAATCGAAATGCTGGAGTTGGTGCCGAGGGCCTGGAGGTATATCCAGTAATCGCCGTCGTGGGGAACGGTCAGCGAGCCCTTCCAGGTGACCTTGGAGTTGGCGGGCAGCGCTTTGCCGTTCGCGCGCGTAAAGTCGAGCTGGGCGTCGGTGTGTGTGCCGGTGTCGCCGGAGCGCTCGAGGCCCGGCTGGCCGTCATGGCTCAGCGCATCGGCGGGCACGGTGGTGCCGGTCATGTTGTTATTCACGGCGAACTGGATGTTCTCATTGCCGGAGATCTGGCGCATGGCAGCCAGCGGGCCAACCTGCCGCCAGGGGAGCCCGACTGATCGCTCGCCGTTGATGCCGATGGAGTCAACCTGGCCGGCGGTGGGACCGATGAGGACCACGCCGCTGAGCTCCGACTGCTTGAGCGGCAGGGCCTGGTCGTCGTTCTTGAGCAGTACCGCGGCGTCTTCGCCGGTCCTCTCGATGATGCGGGCGTTGGCATCAATGTTCTGTGCGGTGACCTCGTGCTTCTGCATGCCGTCCATATAGCCGAAATGGACGATCTCATAGAGTACGTGGCCAGCGGCGCGGGTGATGGTGGCTTCAGTGACGGTGCCGTCCTTGAGCGCCTGGGGCATCTTTTCGGGGTTCAATTTCACGCCGAAGTCGCCTGTTCCCCCTCGCGTGGGCGCTGGCTCCTCGGGGATGTGGCCCCCAAACATGGCCATCACTCCCGCCATGGCCCTTGGTGCCGGGGGTGGCGCTACGGGATTGGAGTCGAAGAAGGATGGAATGAAGGACCCAATGCCGGGAATTCCGCCGGGCATCTCCATATCCAGGCCTGCGTTGATGAAGTTGACGGCATGGACCGCGCCCCAGTCCGAGGTGACGAAGCCCTTGAATCCGATTTCGTCGCGGAGGATTTTGGTGAGGGTGCTCTTGTTGCCGCAGGCGAAGGTGCCATTCACGCGGTTATAAGAGCACATGATGGACGAGACGCCCGCCTTGATTGCAGCATCAAACGGGGCAACGTACACCTCGTGGAGCGTCTGATCATCGACATAGATATTGCCGCTGTTTGAGTCGTAGGCAACGAAGTGCTTGACCTGGGCCATGACGTGCTGCGACTGGATGCCCTTGATTTCCGCCGCCCCCATCTGGCCGGTAAGGTAGGGATCTTCGCCAAACGTGTTGTAGCCGCGGCCGAACTCGAGGTCGCGGTCAATGTTGACGAAGGGCTGGAGGGCGACATCGATGCCGAGCGCCCGGGCTTCGCGGCCGATTACGACGCCATTCGCTTTCGCGTCCCTCACGCTGAAGGTGGCGGCGACGCCCATGGTCGCGGTTTCACCCTGCGAGGGATGACGCGTAAGCACGCCCGGAGGCCCGTCAGCAAAACGCAGGCCCGGGATGCTGAGACGCGGAATTCCAGCCAGATAGCCGGCCTGTCCCTGATAGACGGCTGGATCCTCTTTGGTGCCGTGGATGAGCGTCATCTTTTCCTGCAGAGTCATCTCACTGAGCAGCTTGTCGACCCGGGGGTCGCCCGTGACAACGGGAACGGTTTGAGCCAGCGCAAATGCAGCGCCGAGCAGCAGCGCCGCCGCCGGCAACAGGTGCCGGCGAGCCATGCGCAAATAGCCAGAAGTTGGAATGAGTTTCACAGTTGCCCCCAATAAGTTTGTGGACGGTCGAGACGCATCCATTTTGTTGAGCCATTGCGGAATAGCGGCAAGATAAACGTTTGAGCTTGCCAGCCAGAGCCGACGGCTAACCAGTTTACTGTACGAGGGTGGGGTCCGTCACAGCCGCATATTCGAGCGGGCTGCGGTCAGGCAGGCAGAGGGAGCTCGCTATCAAGACCCGCGGAGACGAGATCAGCGCGGAGCCTCTCGATGGTGCTGAACTGCAGGGCGGGCATGCCCAGGGCTCTGGCGGCATCGACGTTGATCTGGCGGTCGTCGATGAAGAGCGATTCTTCGGGGTTTGTGCCGAGCTGCCGGAGCGTGTGCAGATAGATGGCGGGGTCGGGCTTGACCATGTGAATCTGGTAGCTCCAGACGAGCACATCGAAGCGGTCAAGCCAGTCGAATGTATGCTTTATGTTTTCGAGCACGGAGTCACCCATGTTGGAGAGGATGGCGGTGCGCAGGCCACGCTGCTTGAGCTGGAGCTGCCAGGCGAGCATGGCAGAATCCTGTGTGGTCCACATGCGGGCGTCCCAGCGGTTCAGCTCCTCAACCAGTGATGGCGATACGCCCAGACCCGCGTCGGCAAGAAATTTCTGCCAGAAGGCGATGCCGGAGAGCCTGCCTTCGTCATAGGCGAGACGGTCAACCCAGTAGAGGCCTTCAAAGCGGTCAGCGGTCAGGCCGGTGAGGCTTATGAGGGTGTCGCGGGCCTCCGCGTCGGGGCTTCCAGTCAGAACCATTCCGTAGTCAAAGATGACTGAACAAAGCGCCAAATTGTCCTCCAGAGCGCGTATGGCGCGGGGATGCACCCCGTGTATGGTGAGAAGGGATGCTGCTTCTATTTTGCCTGACGGCGGGGGGCCACGGGCAGAAGAGCATGGGGTCGGGGGAGCAGAATGCGCTTTTCGAGCCGTACGGAGTGGAATACAGAAGAAAGCGAGCTGGCTCGCGCACACCGGCTGCATACACAGGCTGGACTGCCGCTGGCGGACCTTACCGCGTCGAACCCGACACTATGCGGCTTTACCTATCCCAGCGATATGCTGGCCGCGCTGAGTGACGAGCGAGCGCTCGTATATGACCCACAGCCCAGAGGACTGGAGACAGCGCGCATGGCGGTAAGCGCCTACTACGCCCGCCATGGCGCGGCGGTGAAGCCTGAGCAGGTGGTACTGACAACAAGCACGAGCGAGGCATACAGCTTTCTATTCAGGTTGCTGTGTGACGCGGGAGGCGAAATCCTTGTGCTGCAGCCGGGGTATCCGCTGTTTGACTTTCTGGCAGGCTTGGACGACCTGCGTCTGAAGGCTGTGCCGCTTGTGTACGACCACGGGTGGCAGATTGATCCGGAGAGCCTGCGGCAGGCGGTCACCGCGGAGACGCGGGCTGTGGTGCTGGTCCACCCCAACAACCCGACGGGACACTTTACCAAGAAGTGGGAGGCGGCCGAGCTGGCCAGCCTGTGCCGAAAACATGATCTCGCGCTCATTGTTGATGAGGTGTTTCTGGACTACGGCTTTGCCGGGAACATGCCCAGCTTTGCAGCGGGGATCGAAGGGTTGCCGGTATTTGTGGTGAGCGGGTTGAGCAAGATTGCGGCGCTGCCGCAGATGAAGGCGGCATGGATTGTAGCCACGGGACCCGAAAATGATCAGGCGCTGGCACGACTGGAGGTGATTGCCGACACGTTTCTCTCAATGAATGCGCCGGTGCAGTGGGCTCTGCCGGCGTGGCTGGAGCAGAGGGAGGCAATCCAGGGCCAGATCAGGGAACGGGTCAAGGCGAATCTGGCCGAGCTTGACCGGCAGCTTGCGGCACAGGAGGCGACGCAGCGACTGGAAGCAGAGGGCGGCTGGTATGCGGTTCTGCGCATTCCGGCTGTGCAGCCGGACGAGCTGACAACACGGGAACTGCTGGCACGCGGTGTGTGGGTGCATCCAGGGTACTTTTTTGGCATGGCGGGGGCAGGCTGGCTGGTGGTGAGCCTGCTGGCGCGCGAAGCCGAGTTTCGCATGGGAGTAACCAAATTAATTGCCTATGTGGTCAAGCATCAGAATGGTAACGAGGAGGGAGTTTTACTTTAAGTAATAGATCTATAAATCATCGTATAGCATTGATTACATATTTGATATCGAATCAAATATTCTCAGGTTAACGTGGAATCAAAAACGGATTTTCAAGGCGTTCCGCACCAATTGTGGTGACGGGTCCATGCCCGGGGAGGACTTTGGTCTCGTCTGGAAGGACAAGCAGGCGGGTCTGAATTGAGTCGATAATCTGCTCGAAATTTCCGCCGGGCAGGTCGGTCCGGCCGATGCTGCCTGCAAAGAGGGTGTCGCCTGCCAGGAGCAGTTTAAGCGGGGCAAAGTGAAGACTGGCGGAGCCCTCTGTGTGGCCCGGTGTGAGGATGACGTTCGCCGGGAAGGCCTCAAGGCCGACGAGCTGGCCGTCATGGAGGTTCTCATCTGGCGGCGCAGTCTCAGGGGGCTCGACGCCTAGCCAGGCGGCCTGAACCGCCATCATCTGCAGCAGAGGCAGATCTTTCTCGTTGAGATAGATGGGCGCGCCGGTAAGCCGCTTGAGCCGGAGTGCGCCGCCGACATGGTCGATGTGGGCATGGGTGATGATGATTTGCTTCAGCTTGAGGCCTAGAGCCGTAAGGCGACGATGGATGCGGTCAACCTCATCGCCGGGATCGACGATGATGGCCTCGCCAGCCTGTTCGTCGCCGAGCAGGGTGCAGTTGCACTGAAGTGGACCGACGGGAATGGTGTCAAGAATCATGAACCGCTCGCAGGCCGGAGAAATGATCTGGATACACGGCCAGAAGAGCACCTCGCGTTGGCCGCCCTCACAGAGAGTGAGGCCACGGACGTGCGGGTTTACTTGCCGGATTTGGCAGGAGCCGAGGCGGGCGCGGTGGTGCCTTCAAGCACAGAATGACCCTGGGATGACCGTTCGTAAAGAATCGTGAGGGTGATGGACGTGATCATGAAAATGACGGCGCTCCACGTGGTGAGGCGGGTCAGCACGTTGGCAGCGGCGCGGGGTCCAAAGGCCGTCTGTGAGCCCTGGCCGCCGAAGGCCCCGGCAAGATCGGCAGAACGACCCTGTTGAACGAGGATGATCCCAATAAGAAACAGGCTGATGATGACGTGGATAACGAGAACAACATCGAAGAAGATTTGCATTGTTGACTGCCTTCATTGCTGCCCCGGCCAGGAGCAGATTGATATAACGAGACTTTTACACGTGAGTCAATGCATATTTTAGCACGGAGCGCTGACGCCCGGCCCCGGCGCTGGCGCTGCACGAGGCGCGCTCGCGCAGCCTCTGGCTGGGACTTCGTCCAATCGTGGAGATGGGTGAAAGCGCAGCCCGGCCATACAAATCGGTGATATAGTAGAATTCTACTATATGCCACGTAACGCACTTCACAATCCCATGACCGTCGCCGCGCTTGGTGCGCTGCTTGAGCGGCCCATGCACCCGTACGAACTCGCGAAGGTGCTTGCTGAAAGCGGTGTACCGGTGAATCGCGGCTCACTGTACGACACAATCGACGCTCTGGCTCGTGCCGGCTGGGTCATACCTCTCAAATCAGAACGTGCCGGCGTGCGGCCAAAGCGCACGCCATATCAGATTACCGAGGATGGACAGGCGGAACTGGTCGACCGGCTGGACGAACAACTGCGTACGCCACGTAATGAGTATCCGGAGTTTTTGAGTGCAGTCAGCCATATCGGTGTTCTTGGCAAGAGGCGGGCAGCCGCCGCATTACAGGAGCGTGTCACCCGCCTTGCAGACCGGATCGACGAGTTGGCGCGGCAACTGCATGACGCACTGAATTCCGCCAGGGTGCCCCGCTTGTTTGTGATTGAAGCGGAGTACGCGCTGGCTATGCTGCGCGCCGAAAGGCAATGGATTTCCGGCACAATCCGCGACATCAACGACGGCGGCCTGGCATGGCCGTCCACAAAGGAGAGGCACTGAATGGCGCAGGAAAAAATAACGTTTGGCATCTACCCGGGGAGCAATGTTGGCCAGTCACACATGGTGCAACCAGACGACAAAGCCGACGATCCAGCGAAAATTCAAACCATGCTTGACCGCCTCCATGGCGATAAGCCGTTTATCGTGCGAGGGTATGTTCATTATCTCGGCGGCGGCAAAATAGGAAATAGGACGCCGGAAAGCGTCGAACAATATGCGGTACACGGCCGCAAACTGGATGTTGTGCTCTGCCGCCAGACAGATGAGGAGGATGTGTCCGGCTGGCTCGACTTCATAGCCGAACGAATCGCACATTATGGCGCACGGCTCGATTGTCTTCAGATTACCGAAGAGCCGAATTTGACCAGCAAGCCGCTGGACGGCCAGTTCAAAGGCGTAAAAAAGGCGCTTGTAGCAGGCGTGGTCCATGCCAAGCGGGAGGCCCTTGGCCGAGGACTTGATATCAAAGTAGGGTTTAACACCACACTGTCGTTTATGCCGCAGGATACGTTCTGGGCTGACCTCGGAAACGTCACGACGCCGGAGTTCCACGAGGCGCTTGATTACGTTGGCCTGGATTTCTTCCCGGATGTATTCCGGCCGATTGAACCCGACAGGCAGGCGCAGTTGATTGAGCTGGGACTCCGTAAATTCCGCGAAAAGGATTTGCCGCAGGCCAGAATTTACGCGAGAGTACCCATAAGGATCACCGAAACAGGCTGGCCGACCAGCTCCGCACGCAGTGCCGAAAAGCAAGCAGAGACGCTGAATCGTGCCGCATCGGCAGTGCGTACCCTGGCGGACGAGCTGAACATCACTCACCTTGAGTGGTTTTCGCTTCGTGATTTTGACAGTGACAAGGACGACATCTGGTATCAATGGGGCATTCTGGAAGATGACTACAGCCCCAAGCCTGCGTTCGAACTATGCCA
Source organism: Occallatibacter sp. (assembly GCA_035692885.1). Taxonomy (GTDB): domain Bacteria; phylum Acidobacteriota; class Terriglobia; order Terriglobales; family Acidobacteriaceae; genus Telmatobacter. The sequence goes on along the minus strand of DASSHM010000215.1, from coordinate 9,024 downwards.
GAGGATGATCAAAGATACCTGACTCCGCCTGCTGGCTCGACCGGAAGCCACCTCTCTCAAGCGTCAGGTGAGATTCTGCACAAGGTTTACGGCTTGAGTGTGGCTTAAGAGACACAACAGCCGTTGCAAGCAACAATCAGCTTTGCATTTCTCCCTGAATGGCCCTTGATTCGCATCGCGCAGGCAATGAAAAAGTCGCCCGAAAGGGCGACTTTCCCGGCAAATCGTTCTTTGGTGCGGAGGAGGGGACTTGAACCCCTATGCCGGATTAGGGCGCCAGCACCTCAAGCTGGTGCGTCTGCCAATTTCGCCACCTCCGCACAGGGCGAACCCCTTGAGTATATCAAAAGGACGGCGGCTTCGGACGGGCTACCGGCACGATGAAAACCGGGCGGAAGCGTGCGGAAAAGCCAGATCGCTGAGCATCCTGGCGGACCGAAGTTGAAACGGTCATTGAGGTGTTTGCGAGGCAGACATCCTGTCGCGAAGGCGCTTCTCCGCGTCATCGCTCCAGTATTTTGCATTCAGGCGGATGAAGACAGAGGTGTAGGGGATGGTCATGTTCGATTTGAGCACCAGGACGTGGAACGTGCGGCCTGCTTGATCGACGTTGGCGATGATTTTTTCGTGAGGCAGGGAAGAGACGGGGAAAGGCTTGAGAAGGCGGGCGATTGTGGAGCGGTAGGAAGCGACGCCGAAAGCTTCCTTATCGGGAACGAAAGGCAGCTCCGCATCAAGAAAGACGATGGGGCGAACATGGATGGAGCTTTGAATCGCTGAGAGAACGTAACGAAGGACGTAGAGCTGATTGGCGTTGGTTACAACGGTTTCAACACCCGGGCTGACCTGCTCGGGATAGGCAGAATCGACGATGAGAATCCAGTTGCGATGGCCCAGAAGCGGGAGTTCCTGAGAGACACGGGACTGCCAGGACTGAGCCCTGGCGGATGCCGCAAAGGTGAAAATCACGGCGGAGAGGACAAGCATTGCATACGATTTGCGCATCAGCGGGATGCCTCGTGAAAAGATTCGACAGATGGAACACTACACCGGGCGACACTTCGAGGGGAAGCGCCTTAGATCCCCAGGCGGGTCATCCATGCAGCAAGGGACTGCTCATCCGGAGTTCCGGCGGCCTGCGCGGCGCGGATGCGATCGCGGTCAGTCTGTGGGCGATTCTGGCTAAGCTTGAATTTGCCCTCGATGTGTGTGACGCGAATGCGGAAGCCAACGATGCCGGCGAGCATGGAGCGGCGAAAGCCCTCGGGGAGGCCATGCCAGTGCGTGGCATATGCGGGCTCGTGTTGCTGGATAAGTGACTCAAGCAAAGCTTCCTTGCCGGTTTCGTCCTCGATTGTGTGAAGTTCTCCTCGGGCGTGAATGGCAATGTAGTTCCATGTAGGCACTGAGAGCTGCTCATCGTAGAGCGCGGGCGAGACATAACTGTGAGGGCCGGAGAAGATGACCAATGTTTCGCGGCCTGCGAGGGTCTGCCAGTGCGTATTGGCGCGGGCAAAGTGGCCTTCGAGCGTTCCGTGTGGACCTTCATCCTTGACGACGAGCGGCAGATGCGTGGCGGCGTGAGCGCCGGCCTGACCGAGGCCGCCAGCCGGACCGACGAGAATTGCGAACGGGTGGGCACGCATCGTTTCAAGAAGGATTGCACGATCCGTGAGCTCGTTGAAATGCGGAGTGTACATGGCGGTGTCCTATTGGATGCGTTCAAAGCGGTAGCCGGCTTCACCCAGGGCGTGACTGATAGCGGTGATGTGGGAGGAGCCGCGGGTTTCGACCGTGACATCGATGACGGTTTCACCCACGCTGACCCCATAGTAGGCACGATTATGTACCGTCTCCACGATGTTCGCACGCTCGCGGGCAAGGATTTGAGTGAGGCCAAGCAGCGCGCCGGGGCGATCCTGCAGATAGACTCGAACGCGGAGGAGCCGGCCGTCCTTCACGAGGCCGCGCTCAATAATCCTGGCCAGCAGGGTGACATCGATATTGCCACCGCAGACCAGCACGACGGTGCGGCGCTGACGCAGATCGGCCTTTGCCTGCATGACCGCGGCGAGCGCGGCGGCCCCTGCTCCTTCAGCAAGAGTCTTCTCCTGTTCGAGGAGCATGAGGATGGCGCTGGCAATCTCTTCGTCATCCACGGTGACGATTTCATCAACGTAGCGATGGACAAGCGGAAAGGTCAGATCGCCTGCGCGGCGAACGGCGATGCCGTCGGCAATGGTGGCCTGGGCTGCGATGGTTACAGGCGCGCCAGCCTCGCGGGCACGCAGCATGGCGGGCAGCTTTTCTGATTCGACGCCGATGACGCGAATCCTGGGGTTGACCTCCTTGAGCGCGCATGCGACCCCGGCAATCAGGCCTCCGCCGCCGATGGGAACGACTACGGCTTCGATATCCGGCACCTGCTCGAGCAGCTCAAGGCCGATGGTTCCCTGGCCGGCGATGACTTCGGGGTCGTCGAAAGGATGGATAAAGGCGCGTCCTTCTTCGGCACGGAGGCGGAGGGCTTCGTCGCAGGCTTCATCGTAGGTGGCGCCGTGCAGGATGACCTCGGCACCATACCCGCGCGTGGCCGCCACCTTGACGAGAGGCGTGGTGAGGGGCATCACGATCTGAGCGCGGATGCCGCGTTGGGCTGCGTGGTAGGCGACCCCCTGGGCGTGATTGCCCGCGCTGGCGGCAATCACGCCGCGCTTGCGCTCACTCTCAGAGAGAGTCAGGAGCTTGTTGAGAGCCCCACGCTCTTTAAAGGATCCGGTGAGTTGCAGGTTCTCAAGCTTCAGGTGCAATGGAAGCCCGGCGAGCTCAGAGAGCTGATGCGAAAGCTGGCAGGGCGACATGTAAATCGCCTCTCCGATGCGCGCGCGTGCTGTCTGGATGGCAGCGAGATTCACGGGTCCCACAGGGCACTCCTTAAAAGGACAGCATAAAAGGCCGAAGCCACCAGCCGCATCTGCGGGTGGTGGCCTGATGACTGCTTAACTGATGAATCCCAGGTCAGGCGCCACTGCCCGCGTACTTGCTGTGCCGGATCATTCGGATGGCAGGAATGCCTGCACCGGCACTGGCGGCGGGGTTAGGGCGTGCATGGGTGGTGAATATGCGCATAGCGTTCAATTCAGTAGAGCAGAGGCAGTGGAAGTCGTCAAGGAGGGGCTACCATTCCACAGCGGTCATGGAGCCGGCCAGCGCAAAGAGATGACTGAAGGTTCGCGCCGTCTAGTTGACGGACGAGACTTGCGCCTGGGCCGCGGCCTTGCCTAGCTCCTCGGTTCTTTCCTTTGCAATGGCGTTCAGCTGGTACTGGAAGTAGATGAAGGAAAACAGCAGCGAGAGGATGAGGTTGAGCCGCAGGCCGACGGGCTCACGCCGGTTGTAGTGCAGGAGCAGCTCCTCGCGCACCTCAAAAATCACCACAATCCACAGGAGCCAGGAGAACAGAAAGCCGGTGGCGAATGAGGCCAGCACCCAGTAGAGAGACTGCGATTGCGCATCAATCCTGCGAATCCAGATGGCGAGGTAAATGGGCCAGGCAGCGACAAAGACATTGCTGAGCACGTCGCGCAACCTGCCCGGGCCCACCCAGAAAACGACGAGAGCCGCAGCAAGATATGCGACGAGAAGCACTCCCCAATGAACGCGCGGAGGAGAAGGGTACGCGGTGCTAAAGCCGGAAGCCGACAGCGGGGAAGTTTGGTCCATTGGGGCTCTCCAGCGACGCCTGAACCTTAAAAAATAGCACAGAGTTTTGCAAAGGCATCGAGTTCGAGCAGTTGTTGACCCTCCGGCGCGAGGTCAAGTTGCGCGTGCTCAAGCTCCCAAGTGTTCTTGTGAAAGAGGTAAACGGCATGCAGTCCCGCCGCCAGGGCTGGATTAATGTCGCTTCGAGGGCTGTTGCCAACCATCCAACTGCTGTGCGGGCTGAGGCCATGACGCGCGATGACGCTGCGATAGGCTGGAGGATCTTTTTCGGCGACAATCTCAGTGGCGATGAAGTGTCTTGCAAGGCCGGAGCGCGCGAGCTTGCCAGCCTGCTCGGCGCGGTTGCCCTTGGTCATAAGAATCAGGCGATGCCGGGTGGCCAGTTCCGCGAGCGACTCATCGACGCCGGGCAGCAGCTCAATTTGCTGATTGGCAATCGCCTGCGCAAAGCCCTCAACTTTTCCGCGTTCTTCCAGCGTCAAGGGTGAGCGGCTGAGGGTCTCAAAACAGGTGAGCAGAGAAAGGGTAAAGCTGCTGAGCCCGTACCCGTGCGCACGTATGGTCTCCTGCTCGATTGTGTTGAGTGCCTGGCGTACCTGCGCTGGAGAGTAGGTAGGGTGATCAAGATAGTCAGTAAACGCGGCGATGGCGCGCTCAAAAAAGACGTTATTTTCCCAGAGAGTGTCATCGGCATCGATGAGCAGCGTCTGGCCGGGGGGAACTTGTGGCATGGCCCATGGTAGCGGACCAGGCAGGAGAGGGGCACTGCCAGCAGGCGCAGGGAATGAGGATGGCCGGCTACTTAATGCGAATGACCGGATTGCGGTTGGGGTGCGCGGGGTCTTTAATGATCTGGCCGCCCTTCATAACAAACGCCACATGCTCCATGACGGTAATGTCCTTGAGAGGATCGCCCTTTACGGCAACGATGTCGGCATAGCGGCCGGGATCAAGAGTTCCCACGTCCTGATCCTTGCCCAGCATCGTGGCGGCATTGATGGTGGCTGCCTGTAATGCACCGAGGGGTGTCATGCCTCCACGAACCAGAGCGGCAAACTCCTTTGAGACGGCTTCGTCAACGTCATCGTCATCGGTGCCATACACGATGCGGATGTGGTGGGCGAGCGCCAGTTTGAAGGCGGGACCCTGCGCGGCAAGGATCTCCTTGCCCTTTTCAAAGGAAGCCGGATCGCGGCCCTTGGAGAGCCCGGTAATCATGTCGTGCTGAAAGCAGTAGAGGGTGGGCACAAGCCAGGTATGGTGCTGCTCCATCAGCTCCGCTCCCTCCTCATCAAGCATGGTGCCGTGTTCGATGGAATCAACGCCGGCGCGGACCGCGGCCTTGATGCCGGCGGCGCCCTCGGCGTGCGCCATCACCTTTTTGCCGGCACGATGCGCCACCGCGACTGCTTCAGCCATCTGCGCCTCGCTGAGCTCCTGCACGTGAAAGTCGGAGATGGGATCCATGACACCGCCGGTTGCCATGAGTTTGATCCAGTCCGCGCCGTATTTGATGTCACGTCGCACGACATGGTCAATGTCATCCACGGTGTCAGCCGTATTGTGAGGCCGGGGCAGGTCGAGGTCGGGTGAAATGGGAGCGCCGTCGCCATGGCCGCCGGTGATGGAGATGCAACTGCCGGCCGCGGTGATGCGCGGACCAAGAATGAGGCCGCGGCGGACGGAAGCTCGCAAGGCGAACTGGGGATAGTCCGCCGGACCCTCGCAGGCGTCGCGGACGGAAGTAAAGCCGTGATCCAGCCAGAGGCGCAGATTGTAGACGCCCCAGACGGTTGCCTGGGGAATGGAAGTGCGCACGTGATCCGCAAAGCTTTGCGAGGTCGGGTTTGACAGGATATGCCCGTGGGCATCAATGAGGCCCGGAAGCACCGTGTACCCTGATAAATCAACAACGTGCACACCTGCCGGAGCCGTATTGGAGATGGATTGGACCCGGTCGCCAGCAACCAGGACATAGACATGGTTGCTCACCTGGCCGGTGCGCACGTCGATGAGCCGGCCTGCAAGCACCGCTTCGGAGATGGCGGGCTGCTGTGCCTGGGCGTATGCCGCTGCGACAAGCACGACAAAGAAGGCCAGAATCGCGGCAAGCGGGTAGTACGGGTGGGGCTTCATAATGCGTTTGAAGGTAACACCGGCAGGGCAGTGCAACCAAGTAAAACCGCTTGAAGGCGAACTTTCGGGTGAAAATTGCAGGTTGAAACGCGATGGCCGCCGGGGAAGCGCGACGGCAGCCATCGGAATGGAACTTAAACATGCCTAGAAGCCGGACTGTGAAGCGAGCCACGACTTCAGCTTCGGCTCCTGCAGCGCCCGCAATTCGACGCAGCCATTGATCCTCTCAACGGCATGTTTGAGCTCAACATCGCTGGCCGGAACCTTGTGGGTGCTGAAGAACTCCTCGACACTATCGCGGTCCGCCATGGAACAGAATGCGCCTGTTGAGCCGACGAGGATGCCGCCCATCTCCGTGGTCAACTGCGCTTTCACCTTGTCCCAGTGGGTCTGGATAAATTGCCAGGCCAGGCCTTGAGTCTCACTGTCTTCGAGAGCGATAGCGAGCTGAATGGCCGCGTCCTGATTGCGGACCTTGTCTGAAACCGCAAAGTTCAACGCGCGCTGAACGAGCGCGGGGTTCTGGAACTCGGCGAGAAGCCGAAGGGCGTTCATCTGGATGCCGGGGTCGGTGGATGTCTCATAGGTCTTCTGCAGCTTGTCAAAGAGCGCCTCATCGCCGTTTTGAGCGGCGACTGAGAGCGCCATCTGCGCGAGCGTGGGATCAACAGAGGACGGATTGGCCAAAAACGCTGCCGCAATTCTGCGCGCGTCGCTAAGAACAGCCGGGTCCTTGCCGTAGTAGCCCAGAATGCCGAAGATCTGCGCGCGCAACTGGCGCCTGTTGGGACTGTCAGTGGCGGCGGGCGGACCGAGACGGGCGTACTCGGGTGAAAAGGTCGCGCGCAGCCACTTTGCCAGACCGGCCTTCTCCTCGGAGCTGGGAGCGGCACGAACGTATAGTGCGATGACCCCGCCAAGCACCGAATTAACAACAGTGGCGTTGGGATCGGACTTGATGGCAGTCACAAGGTCAAGATAGTCGCCGGCTGACGCCTTGTTGGCGCGCAGCTGCGCCCACACATCACCGATGAACATAATCCGTTCCGGGGGAGTGAGTTCCGACTCGACGTGCGCGACGAGGCTTTCGTACTCGCTGTGCGTATAGGCCGCGCGATAGTAGCCTTTGCCGCCTGCATTGGGGAAGAAAAGCCTTGACGGAGGAACCGCGAGGGAGGTGGTGGAGGGTGTGATCACCTCGCAATGCTGGCCTGCGCTGGCCTTGAAGCAGACAGGCAGCGTCCACTTCTGCGAAAGATCCGGCTGAATGCTGGGGGTAAGGAAGAAACGCCGCTGCTCGACTGACACGCGGCCGTTCGCCGGTGAGCCGAAGATGAGCAACGGCACACCCGGCTGCGACACCAGCGAATCCATGATTTTGTCCACAGGCTTGTGGCTGACAGCCGTCTCAGCGTTCCAGAAGTCCTGTGCAGTCGCGTTTGCGTACAGGTGGGCCCGCAGGTATCGCTGAACGCCTTTGCGAAAGGTTTCAGGTCCAAGGTAGTTTTCAACCGAGAGCAGCACATCACCGGCTTTTCCGTAGGCGATGCCGTCAAACATCTGGTTGATCTGCGCGGGCGTTTCGGCTCTGGCGCGGATGGGGCGCGTGGTGGGCCTGGCGTCAATGTTCAGGGTGCTGTCCAGGCTCGAAGCCACATCCTGGTCGATGTTCCACTCGGGATGCATCGCAGCAACGAGCTTGCTTTCCATCCACGTGGCAAAGCCCTCATTGAGCCAGACATTGTCCCACCACTGCATGGTGACAAGGTCGCCGAACCACTGATGCGCCATTTCGTGGGCAACGACTATGGCCACATTCTTTTTTGCGTCAACCGTTGCCGTGGCGGGATCAAGCAGGAGGTCAGTTTCGCGATAAGTGATGGCCCCGAAGTTTTCCATGGCGCCGGCCTCAAAGTCAGGAAGAGCAATGAGGTCGAGCTTTTTGAGCGGATAGGGGATACCGAAGTATGTGTCGTAGTAGTGAAGGGCGTACGTGGCCACACCGAGCGCGTATGAGGTGAGCGCAACCTTGTCGGGAGTTGCGCACACACGGATTTTCACGCCGTCCTGCTCGCCCGCAGTGCACTGGAAGTCGCCGACGAGGAAGGCCACGAGGTAAGTGGACATTCTGGGCGTGGTAAGGAACCTGAGGGTGTGCTTGCCCTGTCCGGGCCCGGGAGTATCGGTTGCGATGGGAGTGTTGGAGATGGCGGTATCGCCCTTGTCGACGATCAGGGAGATATCAAAGGTGGCCTTGAGGGCAGGCTCGTCAAAGGAAGGGAAGGCGCGCCGCGCGTCGGTGGGCTCAAACTGGGTGACCGCGTAGTTGCGGTGATCGCCCTTGGAAAGATAGAAGCCGCGTAACTCATTGTTGAGAATGCCGGTGTAATGGATAGCGAGCGTCGCACGACCAGCCGGCAATTCACGTTCAAAGGTGAGCGTGGCCTGTTGGCGGGCCTTGTCGAGCGAGACCTGGGCAACTTGTTGCGCGCCACCCGCGGTAACCGTGACGGACTGGAAGGCAATCTCTGCGGCATTGAGCGTGATAGCGGTGGCCGGCTGCTTGAGGGTGACATCGATGGTTTCAACGCCCGTGAAGGTTGCGGCCTTGAGATCTGGTGTGAGCTTAAGCGCGTAGTGACGCGGAATGACCGTGGAAGGAAGGCGCTGAGCCTGTAGAAAGGTGGTACTGAAAAGGCTGAGGCAGGCGATTGTAAGGAGTGCAACTGGTCCGGTGGGAAGAGAACGGGTACGGGAAGGCTTCATAGGCGTTGATCCAGGCTCCGATCGAGCTCGCTCTTCATTGTAGGCGAACGAGAGTCAGCATGAATATACGGAGACGGGCGCGGCCAGGTTCTAACGGCTATACAGAACGCGGCCGGGATGTGGGATTCAAAAAGCTCGGTTCTGTTCTTCCTCGCCCTCTTCTTCGGTTTGGTCGCCGTCCTCATCTTTCTCTTCCTCGTCGCGGCCGCCGGAGAGGAATGAATCGAGGAGAAGGAGGCCAGCGCCGGAGACGACGGAGGAGTCGGCGATGTTGAAATCCGGCCAGTGATAGCTGAAGATATGGACCTCGATGAAGTCAACGACGGAGCCATATGCGATGCGATCATGCACGTTGCCCAGCGCGCCGCCGAGCACGAGCGCGAGGGCCACAGTGGTGAG
>DASSHM010000214.1:0-19832 GCA_035692885.1 Occallatibacter sp. | reverse complement strand
GCCGCCTTGACCCCGAGGTGACCGAGAGCGTGGTCACCGGTCTCGCAGATGCGTGCAAGGCCAATGGCTGCGCGCTGGTCGGGGGAGAGACTGCCCAGATGCCGGGCTTTTATGCCGACGGCGAATACGACCTGGCCGGCTTTATCGTTGGCGCGGTTGACCGCGATAAGTTGATTACCGGCGAAGGCATCAAGCCGGGCGACGTACTCATCGGCCTGCCTTCCACCGGGTTGCACACCAACGGCTACTCGCTCGCCCGCAAGCTGCTCTTTGAGGTGGCCGGATACAAGCCCACACAATACGTGACCGCCATCAGGGAGAAGGCGGGCGCCGCGCTGATGAAAACTCACCGCAGCTACCTGCATGTCATTCAAAAGCTGGCCGCGGCGGGACTCACCACAGGCATGGCGCACATTACGGGCGGCGGAATCACTGAGAATCTGCCCCGCATCCTGCCCCGGAACACAGGCGCGCAGATTGAGACCGGATCGTGGCCCGTGCTGCCCATCTTTGACCATCTGCGTGACTTGGGTCAGGTCACCGAAGATGAGATGATGCGCACCTTCAACATGGGCATCGGCCTCATTGCCGCGATTCCGGCGGCAAAGTTTACCCGTGCCAAAAGCCTGCTCGACCGCGCCGAAGAGAAGTTTCATGTGATAGGCCGGGTGGTGAAGGGTGAGCGCCGGGTGCACTACATATGAGCGCCACGGCCGCCAATCCGGCGGTGCCGATGCGTCTGGGCATCCTTCTTTCCGGGCGCGGCTCCAATATGACCGCGATTGCCGCCCACATCCGCGAAGGCCGGCTCGAAGGAGTGGAGATTGCGGTCGTCATTTCAAATGTTGCAGCCGCGCCGGGTCTGGTCCGTGCTCGGGAGATGGGTCTGGCAACGCAGGTCCTGGTCTCAAAAGGGAGGCCGCGTGAAGAGCATGATGCCGACGTTGCCAGTTGCCTGCGCCAGCATCAGGTCGGGCTCGTTGTGCTGGCCGGTTACATGCGGCTGCTTTCGCCGGCCTTCATTGCGGCGTTTCCCAATCGCATCATCAACATACATCCCTCGCTGCTGCCCGCGTTTCCCGGCTTGGATGCTCAGGCACAGGCTTTCGACTACGGTGTCAAGGTGGCTGGGTGCACGGTGCACTTTGTGGACGAGCGCCTCGACCACGGCGCCATCATCCTGCAGCGGGTGATTCCCGTGCTGGCGGCAGACGACGCCCACTCGCTGGCCGAGCGGATTCTGGCCGAGGAGCATCAGGCCTATAGCGAGGCCATTGCGCGCGTGGCAGGCGGCGCATACGAGCTGCGCGGCCGGCGTTACGTGCTCCGCGACGCGGCAAAATAACAACAGCGGTTGAGCGGCGGCGCTAACGCGGAGCGTGAGACGCCGGGAGATGCGGCAGGACTTTCAGGGTCCATGCGGAACCGGAAAAGGCCCCAGCCAGACCGGTAGTACGCCGCGCCGGTTTCGGCCGTCAAGCATCGCCATCAGGTGGCGCGCCGCAAACCATTGATGAGCAGGTTCTTGGCGTCATGTGATGATTTGCTGACTATTTCGCCGAAACCGGTAACCTTGAAAGTGTAGCCAGACAAGTAGCGGCCCTGACGCCGATCGCCATGCGGTTCTTCTCCTCCCGCCGGGTTCGGTTCAAGGCCGTTGTGTGTCTGAGGGGCGGCTTGCGGGCGTCATCGGCCGGAACCACGGCGTTTGCACGCACGCAGCCGCATCGGAACGGAAATCGCATTCAAGCCGCACCGTTGGCTGCCGGGCAAAAGAATCCAGACAAAGAGGGACTCATCACGATGGCGAACATACTTGTGAATATTGAAAAGGGAATTGAAATTGCCGCCGAGGACGCGCTGAAGTGGCTCACCGGTGCGCATAAGACGCTGAATGCAGCTCCGGAGGTGATTGCTGCGCTGGCCACCCTGTTGGGCGCGGTGGAAAAGCCGCTGGCCGAGCTGGCCGGGGCGGCTGCCAATCCACTGAATATTGCGCTGGATGTGCAGACCGCGACGGACCTGAAGGCCGTATGGCCGCAGGTCAAGTCATTCCTGAAGACGCTGGGCATTCAGCTCTAGGCCCCGCGAATCAAGGAACGCATGCACTGAGGAAAGCGCCTGCAAATGACGGCGCGGACCATGCAACCGTTAGGTGTTGACTTCGTGTGCTTCTCCCAGGATCAGCTTGAAGGTCATCTTCTCGTGGCCCCTGAGGATGGTGATGCTCACGGTGTCGCCGGCCTGATGCTTGTCCATGATCGAACTGATGTCCTGCGTATCGGTCACCTGCTGTCCGTCGATGGCGATGATCAGATCGCCGCCGAGCATGATGGGCATGTTTCCGACGTAAGCCTGTTGATTGCCGCCGCGCAGTCCGGCGCGTTCAGCGGCGCCGCCCGGGATGACACGCTGAATCAGCACGCCATAATCGGCGGCCAGGCCCATCTGCTGAGCCAGGTCCGGGCCGATGGCATAGGAGACGATTCCGAGCGAGGGCCGCTTGACGCGACCGTAGCGAGTGAGGTCGCCGAGGACGGCCTTGGCGGTGTTGATGGGAATGGCAAATCCGATACCGGAGTTCTGATCAGCGCCGTTCGAGGCGATCATGGTATTGATGCCGATGACTTCGCCGCGTGAGTTGAGCAACGGTCCACCTGAATTTCCCGGGTTGATGGCGGCATCGGTCTGAATCGCGTCCTCAATGGGCGCGCCATCCGCATTACGGATGGAACGGATGGAGCTGATGATGCCCTGGGTCATGGTGCCGCTGAGGCCGAAAGGGTTGCCGATGGCGTAAACCTTCTGCCCCACCATGAGACCGGACGAGTCAGCCAACGTGACCGGTTGCAGATTGGGAGCACTAATCTGCAGCAGAGCCAGGTCATGTACCTTGTCCACGCCCACCACTCGGGCCGTGTAGCGGCGCTTGTTGCTCAGGCTCACCTCGATGCCGCGGTTCGCGCCGTCAACCACATGGAAGTTGGTGAGCACATGCCCTGACTTGTCGAGGATGAAGCCGGAGCCCTGACCTTCCTGGGGAACGACTCCGTAGAAGAAGTTGAAGACCACCTGCCGCGAGGTGATGTTGACCACCGAGGGCAGGACTTTTTTGTAAACGGCGATATTGTTCAGCTCTTCAGCGTCGAAGGCGGGCGCGGCATGCGCCTCGGTCAGATGCAGGGGCGAGTCGTTGTTGCGCAGATGAAAGAGCGAAACGCCATCAAAGCGAGCAGGCAGGTGCGTGGTGAGATACCAGAATCCGCCCACCAGCAGAAACACCAGAAGAACCCGGCGTAGTTTCATAGCTTGTAAACCTGAGGAGCCTTTCTCAAAGGTTGCGGCCGAGCCGTGAGCCTGCTTCCCAGTGGGACGCGCATCGCGGGGCCTTTATTTATTTTAGATACTCATCCTGCGTCAATTGGTTGCCGTCGGCCTGCAAGCGCCGCCAGAGCGCTTCGACCTGCTCGCGTAGAAATTGCCTATCTCCCGTGTTCTGCACGACATAATCGGCGCGAGCAGCCTTAAGGCTGTCGGGAATCTGGTGGGCAAGCCGCGCACGCGCATCTGTCTCGCGGGCGGAGCTGGCCTTGCCTGTGGGGTCATTGCGTGCTACAAAGCGAGCAATCTTCAAGTCATCAGGAGCCGTGACGACGACAACACGATCAATGCGCCGACGCCAGTCTGCAAAAACGGTGTCCTGCTCGCCGCGCGCGCGCGCATCGCGCTCCACCTCAAAGATCAGTGCCGAGACCACCACGGCCACGGCTGCTGGATTGCGGCGGAAGACCTCGCTCATCCACTTCTGTTGAGCCGCAATCACGGCCGGGTGGATGATGGCATTCAATTCATTGAGACGGCCACCGCCAAAGGCCAGTTTTGCCAGGTGATCACGATTCAGGCGTCCATCGGGTCCGGCGACTTCAGGACCGAACGCGCGAAGAATCTCGTCATATACTGGCTGGCCGGGCTCCATCAGCGCACGTCCCAGTTCGTCGGCCTCGATGACCTCAGCGCCCAGTTCGCGCAGCATGGCCGCCACTGTGCTTTTGCCGCTGCCCAGACCGCCGGTGAGACCGACCCTGAGCATCGTCTACAGCCCCCGGCGCATTTTTGCCGCACGCACCGTGTTGGCCATGAGCATGGCGATGGTGAGCGGACCCACACCGCCGGGAACCGGAGTATAGGCTCCGGCGGCCTCGAACGCTTTCGGATGCACGTCACCGACGAGGGTGGAACCGCGTCGGGCGAAAGCCGCCTCACGCTTTGCGTTTCCAGCGAAGTAGCGGTCAAACTCCTCGCGCGTCGTGATGCGGTTGATGCCGACATCAATGATGGTTGCTCCGGGCTTGACCATCTCGGGAGTTATCATGCCGGGCCGGCCGATGGCGGCAACAAGAATATCGGCCTGCCGGGTAACGGCGCCGAGGTCGCGGGTTTTGGAGTGGCAGATGGTGACCGTCGCATTCTCATGCAGAAGCAGCATGGCCACCGGCTTGCCGACGATGTCGCTTCGTCCCACGACCACGGCATTCTCTCCCGCGATGGGCAGATGGCTTCGCTTGAGAATTTCAATGACGCCGGCAGGCGTACAGGGCGCGAGGGCGGGGCGGCCCGCCTGCAGACGCCCGGCGTTAATGGGATGAAATCCGTCAACATCCTTGTCCGGATGAACGGCGTCAAGCAATGATTTCGCGTCGACCTGCCGGGGCAGAGGCAACTGGATCAGGATGCCGTCAATGTCGTCGCGGGCATTGAGCGAGGCCACGAGGCCGAGCATTTCCGCTGTGGTTACAGTTTCCGGCGGGGTGATGAGGTCACTATGGATGCCGAGGTCGGTACAGGTCTGCACCTTGCTGCGCACATAAATCTGCGAGGCGGGCACATTGCCTACCAGCACCGCAGCCAGTCCGGGCCGTATGCCCTGACCGCTCAACCGTCCTACCTCTTCGGCAACTTCCTGCTTGATCCCGTCCGCAATCGCAACCCCATCAAGAATTTTAGGCATGAAGGCTCCAAAGACCCATCCTACGGCATTTTCTGAGTCAGTGCGGCCGGCCAGCAGAGAACAGGTGACTGCTCCCTGCCGGCCGCGTTGACTTCAGGGCATCGGCTTGGGACACGACAACGCAGGAGATGATTCAGGCCTGCGTGTAGGGAATCCATACCTGCATGCTGGATGGGCCGCGATTGGCCCATGCGTAGTAGGGAATAAGGCGGAGCGTGGTCTGCTTAATCTCTGGCTCCTCCTCCTGCGAGGCGCGGTAGTAGAGAACTTTGTCTGCAGCGGAGCGCGTAATCGTTCCGGGATGCTCAAGCACCAGCACGCCATCGAGCAGGCCGGGATCGAAGCGGTGGGTGGTCTCTTCGCCCACCTTTGCGGTGAAATAGTTCAGATTGGGCCCGTGCTGGCGGTCGGGCTGGTCGAGGTGCTCCATGCAGAAGACGATGGGGCCGCGCTGGAATGCCACCCGTCCGCGGTCTTCAATCACAGCTGGATTGGCCTTGAGCAAATGTGTCGTCATGTCGAAGCTCAGCTCGATGACATCGTTAGGGGCCCAGGTCCGCCGGATGGCCAGATAGTGGCCCGGCATGGCGCCGGTAACCTCAGTGCCATTCACCTTGACGGTGTTGGTGGCCGACCAGCCGGGGATGCGCACGTACATGACGAATTCGCTCGACTGGGCGGGGCTCACTGTAATCGCGATGTTGCCATCCCATGGGTAATTGGACTGCTGGCTGATCTTGAGCTGGTTGCCATCGGCAAGACGCCAGTTCATCTCGGAGTTGTCGTAGAGGTGAACGTAGACTCCATCGTGGCTGGTGCTGTAGAAGTATCCCGGCAGCGAGGCGAAGGTGCGCTCAAGGTTCGGCGGGCAGCAGGTGGTGTCGTACCACGGATTGCGAATCTGACCGTCGGGGGTGTGGCGTCCGGCGTTCTCGCCCTCCGGGTCAAACGCCAGCGGGTTGCGATAGCAATAGGTGGTGCCGTCGAGCGACATGCCGGAGTTGATGCCGTTGTAGAGAGCGCGCTCAATCACGTCGGTGAATTTTGCATTGCCCGTTGCGGCCAGCATGCGCCAGTTCCACATCATGTTGCCAATGGCGGCGCAGCTCTCGCCGTAAGCCGTGGCGTTGGGCAGCTCGTAGGCAGCACCGAACGCCTCGCCCGCCTCGCGGGCTCCCACGCCGCCGGTGACGTACATCTGATGCGAGGTGAGGTCTTCCCACAACGTGTTCAGCGTCTTCCAGTAGGCCGGGTCGCCGGTTTCAAGGTAGTAGTCAGTGGCGCCGCAGCAGGCATACATGGCACGGACGGCATGGCCCTCAAGCCGGGTTCGCGACGTAAAGGGTATTCCGCAGAACATGTAGACAATCTGGCTGGGGCGCAGCGGGATGCGGGGATCGCCGTGAAGGATGTAGCCGGCGAGATCGACATACTGGCGCTTGCCGGTGGTGCGATAAAGCTCGATCAACGCCATCTCAATCTCGGGGTGGCCCGCGACAATGCCTTTCTGACTGGGCGCGGGACCGTAGCCGGGCATCAGGAAACCGTCGATGAACCGGATGCCGGCGTCGAGCAGAGTGCGGTCGCCCGTGGCGCGATAGTAGGCGATGGAGCCTTGCAGAAGATGGCCGATGTTGTAGAGCTCGTGGCCGGTTTCCTGCGTGGGGTAGAGCATGCGCAGGGGCTTTCTATCGCCCTGGTAGTAGGTGTCGAGGTACCCGCTGGGCTCCTGCGCCGCAACCACATCGCGGATCATGGACTGGGCCGTAGCGTGCAACCCGGGCAGGTCTGTTGTCTGCAGAGCGAATCCGGCGGCTTCGGTCCACTTGTAGATGTCCGAGTCGGAGTAGACGGGCCCCTTCTGCGGCTCGGTGGAGCGGCCGGTCAGGCGGAGAAAGTTGTCCATGCGGCCATGCGCGATGAGCTCGTCGTGCATGCTGGGAATACTGGAGTCCACGTTGGTCTTGCGCCGTTTGGCCCAGAATCCCTGTTGAATGGTGACCGCGCGGACGGGCACGGGGCGCAGCTTCGCAAAGGGCGAATGCGCGGTATCAATTACTCCTGCGTCCCGCCACGGCGTAGGCGCGGAGCCCCCCGCGGCGGAGCTGTCAGGGAACATGGAAAGCAACCCGGCCGCCTTTGGCTGCGCGTTTACGAGCGCGGCGGGAATGACGGTGGCTGCCGTGGTAGCGATGAATGTACGCCGGGTCAAATTGGATTTCATGGTTTGTACTCCTCTCGACTGCCGGTGGTGCGAGGTGCTGGAAATCGTTTACCCGGGTCTGCGCTCAGGGCCGCGCGCGGACCGCGCTCTCAGCGCCTGCCGGTCAGGTATCCCATACCAGCCAGTACGCCGCGCATATAGGCGAAGCTGCCGATGACGCCGGGCATTGGATTCTCAGGGTACACCTCATATTCGAGATCGACAAATCCGGGATACCGGATCGCAATCAGGGCCGCGAAGATTTCACGGACGGGGATGAGGCCCCTGCCCACCGCAACCTGGCTTTCCTTGTCATGAAAATCAGTCAGGTCCTTCATATGCATGTTGAAGAGACGCGGACCGGCGGCATGAATCGCCCGCACCACGTCGGTTCCCGCGCGAACGGTGTGGCCGACGTCAATGCAGCAGCCGATGCGCGGGTCGCTCCCGCGGATGGCCTTGAGAACATCGAGAGGCGAGGGCCAGAGCGCGTCCTCGGGGCCATGGTTGTGGATGGCGATGCGGATATCGTATTCGCGGGCGAATTTTTCGATCCGCGGCAGGGTCTCCGGCGTGGGATCGCCGGCCACAATCACACCAATGCCGGCACGCTTGCAGTACTCAAACTTCGCGCGTATGTCGGCATCCTGATCCTTGCGGAAATAGATTGCTCCGGCGGCGTGCAGCCTGATGCCGGCGGCCTTGTAGGCGGCAAGGGCCGCCGCCTCCTGGGCGGGGTCCATGGGCAAATGATCCTTCACATCCTTGGCGTTCAGGCTAAAGATGCCCAACTGCTTCATAAAGCCAATCAGGCGCGCGCGATCGAAGTTGCGAAAGGTGTAACTGGCCAGCCCCAGATGCACGGGCGACGGCGCGCCCTGAGCGGTGGCGGGTTGCGCGAGCGCGGACAGTCCGCCGCCAGAGGCCGCGGCCGCTGCCAGCAGGGCGCCGGACTGAACAAAATTACGGCGTGTGAGAGTTGGGTTCATGGGTGTCAGCTCCTCAATTGGGCATTGCGTCTTCCGCGCGACCAGCGGCTCCCGTGGTACGGCCGTGGAAGCCTTCGGTTGATTCGCAGCTTGAGGCTGCCCTAAAATTCGTTCAAAGATGCGGCTCCCAGCCGGGCTCATAGGTGCGCCCCCAGAGCTTCATCGCATCCTGATCGTGCACGATCTGGCCATTGGCGGTGTCGAGCCGGAGTTCCCGGTTCACCTCCCAGGCAATGTTGGACAATTGCAGCATGGTGACGGCGACATTGCCGACATCGATGGGCGCGCGCAGCTTTTCGCCTTTTTGCACGCCGGCGATGAAATTGGCAAAGTGCGCATCGGTCATGGAATCACGACCGATGAGGTCGGCGGACGAGTCCTGCCCGCCGGCTTTGAACTCGCCGGTCTTGTTTCCCTTGAGGTCGTAGATCTCGTATCCCTCACGGTCAATGAGGACTGATCCGGTGGTTCCCATGATGACCGACCCGCGATCGCGGCCGTAGTACTTCATCCCCTGGCAGCTTTTGCCTTCCCAGGAAATCATCCTGTCGGGATAAGTAAAGCTGGTGACCAGCGTGTCATAGAACTGCCAGTCGTCCTTGAAGTGGTAGCGCCCGCCGGAGGATGTAACGGCGTCAGGGTAGTCCACGCCGAGCGCCCAGCGCGAAACGTCCACCTCGTGCGTGCCGTTGTTGAGGGTTTCACCGGTTCCCCAGGTCCGGAACCAGTGCCAGTTGTAGGGCTGATAGTTGTCCTTGTAAGGGGTTCTCGGCGCCGGACCCTGCCACAGGTCCCAGTTCAACTGCTGTGGAACGGGAGCCGGTCTGCCGATGCCAATCGACCCTCTAACATTGCTGTACCAGGCCTTGGCATAGTAGGCGCGCCCAATCAGTCCGTCGTGAATGCGCCGGACAATCTCGATGGTGTGCGGCGACGAGCGCTGCTGGGTGCCCATCTGCACCAGCCTGCCATACTTCCTCTGCGCGGCCACCAGCAGCGCGCCTTCAGCGGGGTTGTGACTGCACGGCTTTTCAACATAGACATGCTTGCCGGCCGCGAGCGCGCTGATGGCCATGGGCGTGTGCCAGTGGTCGGGAGTGGCGATGGAGACCGCATCGACATCGCTCCTTTGAAGGATGTTGCGAAAGTCCTCGTCGGCAGCGGCCTGCTCGCCCATGGCCTTCCGCGTGTCCGCGGCGAATTTCCTCATCGTATTGCGATCCACGTCGCAGACCCAGGTGATGCGCGCATGGCTTTTGCTGGTCTTGAGGGCGGAGAGATGAGCGTACGCGCGGCTGCGAAGCCCGATGATGGCAAAGTTCAGCCGATCGTTGGAGCCCATGATCTGCCCATAGCTCTTCGCCGAGGAGCCGATTGCCATGCCGGCCGCGCCAACCGCCATTGAGTCAAGAAATTCACGCCGGGTTATCATCTTCGCCCTCCCTGAACAGACATTCGCAGCCCTTCAGCAGTAAAGCGGCTGAAGCCTGCCTTTGCCAAGAGCCGGATCAAGATTTTCGCGGATGTGTTCCTCATCCGGGGCAGTCCGGAAGGGTGCCGGCGAAGGGGATTTCAGTAAGGGTTCTGCCTGCCGGCAGGAGGGTTGCAACATCGGGCAAGAAACTATTGCTCTTGAGCTTTTGGTGCAGCAGGGGCCGCGGGCGTGGCGGGCGTGGGCGTGTCGGACAAGGGCGTGGCGGGAGATGCCGCAGGCGTGGACCCCGTTGGGAGCTTTTGCGCAGGCCGCGGCGTTTCAGATAGCGCGTCGCCAGCGACGGGCGGAGCGGGCGCGGCTTTTACCTGGGCCGGTGACAGCGGCAGCACCGGCATGGTGAGCGTCTGCACGGTTGCGGGATCATCGCGCAGCTTGAAGTAGAGCACTCCGTCATTGGGATGGGGAACGCTCAATTGCGTTCCCGTAAAATCGAGCGGCACATCGGTTGTGTTTTCAAAACCTGAAGCGGATGCAAACGATGTGGCAAGAAACAGATTGACGCCGGAAAGGAGGCAGGGCTTTGATGGGGCGCGGGGGCAGCGCAGCTCGTTGAAGCCCGGCAGGCGCACGAGCGTGCCAAGGGGCAGCCAGTCACCCGTTATGCCCTGGGCGGTGACGGCGCGCATCCGCAGCGGTCCAAAGGCCGAGGCGCCAAAGCGGGCCAGCGGATCCACCATGCCCATGGCGGTGGTCGCATCCTCCAGCATCAGGGTCCCGTCCGTCAGCGACAACATGGTGTGGAAACCACCATCCGTGGCGGCCAACTCGATCTTTTGATTGCGCGGAAACCGGGCCGGTGTCCTTGATTTGACGAAGAAGACAAACCGCCGGTCCAGAGGCAGGTCGTCCGGACTGCCCAGGGTTACCGGAGAGGGCGGTTTGGATGCCAACTGCTGCGTGCCCTTGCTCAGCAGTGCCACCTGCGGCCGGGGAGGCTCAACGGTAACCGGCACATGCAGCTTGCGCCCGTCGTGGAGCAGCACCCGGGCGCTGTAGTGCCTGCCCGGATCCAGGCCGGCCGTCGATTCGCCCGCAGTCATCTCAAGCCGGTCTGAGTCGTTGACGCGGCTCAGTCCGGCCGGAGTCCAGGAGATGCCATCCAGCGACACCTTTGCCACCTCGTCCAGCCGGTTGCCGGTAAGAGTGGCTTCTGTGTCGCCTGCGCTGAGGGTGAGATGGTCAAGCGCGGCTGCCTCGGTGTAGGCCATCAGCACCAGCGTGTCCGGCTTGTCAAGGCCGTGTTGCCAGATGTGCAGCGTCACCGGGCCGGGGGAGACGCTGTTCATCGGAACGCGAATCTCCAGGGTGTCGGGACTGGGCGACTTCCAACTCAGGGTGATGGGCTTGCCATGGTCGGGTTGCTGCTCGATGCGATTAACGCAGAGCGTGCTGTCGCCCTCCAGATGCAGCGTGTCCTCACGCCCGACCACCAGCGCGGACAGGTCGCCCGGCACGACGCTCCACCCGTCAGGCTGCGCGGAGTGGAGGTGGTAGCGCGGCCCCTCCCAATTGTCGAATCCCCACTTGCCGCGCACGGTGCCGGTGAGATTGCCCTCGGGCAGAGAAGGCGCGGGGTGCTCCAGCTCCAGCCCGCCCTGGGCGGGCGCAGCCTTCAGGGGAATTTGAACAGGCCCGTTCCTGGTATCGATCTGCAGGCTGAGATCATGCGCCATCTGCGTGGCCAGCACCAGGGGCGCGCCCTCGGCCGGAAGGATAAGCCCGGGCTGTTGCGCGCAGAACTGCTCAGAGGTGTTGACGGGATGCAGGGGCGGCATGACGGCCTTGCCCACCGGCGGCAGCGCAATAACGACCACTGATTTTGGATTGCGGAAGGATGGAGGAACACTGAGCCGCAGATTGAGCGTGTCAGCCCGGGGCAGCGCGAGCGCAGGGATGTACTGATAGCGGGCCGTGTGGAGCGAGGAGAGGATCTTGGCGGTATCAAGAATCGCGCCGATGTATGGACTGTAGGCTCCCGCTCCGCCCACATGCGAGTAGGAGATCTGATTCATGAGGTCCACGGTGGAGGCCGAGGCGAGCTGCTCAACCCGCGACTGGGTGTTGGTGTCGTCCATCACCAGCCCCTCAGTATGCTGCGAGAGGCAGGCGGCCTGCTGCTCCATGGGCTTCTCAAAGCATTGCAGGTTGACCTTGATGCCCAGGCTGCGCGCGGTCTTCTCGGCACGCTCGCGCAGCGACTTGGGATCGGTCTGCGAGGTCACCTTGACCTCGTCGAGGTAGGCATCGAGCCGCAGCCGGTCCCAGCTTGCGGCCTGCAAGTCCTGGGTGGCGCGCACAAACATGCCGGGGCGTCCGCGCACCGTGTTGCGCAGCGTGCTGAAGTCGCCTCCGGTGGCCGGGGCGAGAAAGACAATGGCCTGCTCAGCCTCCCTGGGCACGGTGACGAACATGCCTTCTTCACGCGCCTCGCGCGACCAGGCCTCAATCCGCGTGAACCACTCAGGCGGCGGAGGATTGGTGGCTCCGCGCAGGAAGGCGACGATGAGCACGAAATGCTCGGATTGGCTTGCGGGCAGGTCGGGATGAATCCAGAGGCGGTCGCCGGGGAGCAGGTTGGGCACCTGGTCGATGGGCAGCGTGACGTCGCCCCGCTTGACGTGGACATCAACCTTGGGTCCCGCGAGATCAAATTGCTGACCGCGCGCCGGGAATGCGCAGAAAAAAACGAGAAGATAGACGATCCAGAAACGACCGCACCGCATTCATCCATTGTACGAACTCAGGCATGCGCGCGGGCCGGGATGGGATGAGATTCCGCATGCGGGAACCGCGAGAGGAACGTCATCCGGCATTGCGCACGCGCGACGACGCATGGCAGGACGGTGGCGCATGATTTGGCAGTGCAGGATGCCGCAATAAAATCCAGGCAAATGATTTAGCTATCAATTGTGGCAAGCTTTGTGGTATCAAGATACAAGCCCTTAAGGCGCTCTTATTTTTACGCTTGTGATATTGCGATGATTTTTGAATTAGATACCGATGGAGCCTGCTGACCGGGGCAAATGCCGGGATTGGCCAGCTTTGCCGCCAAAACACTAGAAGAGGATGAAGAGCCGCCGGCCCCCGCCGCTGCGGCTGCGCATACCCCAACTAAAGATTGCATAGCGTGGAGAACAGAGGATGAAGGCGATAAAAGCTGCGCAGGGCAGCACGGATGTGAGCAACCTGAGTATTCCCGATGCAGAAGAAATTATTGAAGAAGCCTTGAACGAACTTGCCTTCTCAACTGATCCCGGTCTGGCCCGGGCGCTGCACTTTCTCACCCCGCCCGGCTATCAGGCGATCGTGGAGCTATGCAGTGAGAATGGCCGCAGCAAACGGCGTAACGACACGGCCGATACATGGCTGCCGGAGGAGGACGAGATTCGCATCTATTTTGAGCGCGTTGATGATGCCGAGCCAACTCCGCTGGCATCGCGAGCGCCGCGCGCGGCCATGGTGAGCGGGTTGAATGACGCGGACGAGCCGGAGCAGGCAACCCCGGCCGACATGGACACCCGCGTGAAGGAATTGTGCGCCGCACTGGCTGAGGCCGAGCGCGGCGGTCATGCATTTATCGCGCTCAAGTGGTTCCGGGATTCATTCCTGCCCCGCAAGGCATTCCGCTGGAATCAGAATCCAGAGTCGCGGCAGGCCGTTCTCGCCGAGGCCATCCAGCGGGGCGTGGTGCTCACCAGCAAGATCGCCAATCCCAAGACGCCGGCTTACCCCACCACCACCATCCGGCTCAACCGTTCCGAGGCAGGCATTCCCGAGGAGGCGCAGCGTTTTCATCCGGTGGCGGTGCAGGGCGGCACGCTTGCCAACGCGATTGAAGAAGAGCGCGGCGGCCTGTGAATTGCTACTTTGTGGAATCGACGGCTTTTGCCAAGCTCTTTGTGCGGGAGCCGGGAACGGACGCCCTGGTTCGGCTGATGGAGTCAGTGGAAGATAACCGCAAGCTCATTGCAGCCTCGGCTCCGCTTGAGGTGTATGCCGCCATCCGACGGCGCGAGCGGAGCGGCGAACTGGCCGCGGAGGATGCCACGGCCGCTCTCGAGATTCTGCGCGTTGAAGCCGCGCGCACCGTGCAGGAGCCTTTGAATCCCGCGGTTCTTGAGGCCGCGCGGCAGTTGATTGACCGGACCACCCTGCGCTGGCCCGACGCACTGCAACTGGCCGCCGCTCTGGTGGCGCGCGAGATGTTCCAGGGGACCGACATTGTGTTTGTCTCTGCTTCCGAGCGCCTGCTGGAAGCGGCGAAGGGCGAGGGCTTCACCACGTTGAACCCCACACAGGAATCCGTCCCGGCCTGATGGGCTACTCGCCGCGGAAGCGATTGGCCTTTTCCCATTCTTCCCGCAGCGCGGGAGAGTGCAGGTTTTCGCGCAGGTGCGCAAGCCGCTGCTCCATGGCCAGCAGAGTTTTTTGAATCGCATCGGTGTTGGTGTGGGCGATGTCGCGCCACATGGAAAAGGGGCTGGCGCCAAGCCGCGTCATCTCGCGCAGCCCGCGCCCGCCCACATCCTTCAGCTCGGGCGCGTCTCCCACCTCATCCTCGAGCACGGCGCTGAGGGCCGTGGCCACAAACTGCGGCAGGTGGCTCACCCAGGCAACCATCTCGTCGTGGCGCGCGGGGTCAATGTCGACAATCTTGCAGCCCAGGGCGGCAACCCAGAGGCGCCAGTCTTCGGCGAGCAATGCTGACTGCGGCGATTGCCGCCACGAGGGAACGCCGGTGAACAGCCACACCGCCCCACGGAACAACTGGGCATCAGCAAGATGCGCGCTGCCCCGTTCCTTGCCGGCCATGGGGTGGCCGGGCAGGAAAGCCGCGCGCTGCGGGGTGTTGAAGAGCCTGCCTGCCGCCTCCGTAATCCGACCCTTGGTGCTGCCCACGTCGGTGACCAGATGCTCCGGGCCAAGAACCGGCGCCAGCCGCTCCATCAGGTCAAGGGTGGCGAAGATGGGAACGCAAATGAGAACCACCTGGCTCTCACGCGCGGCCTGCAGGGCATCAGCCGCAATCGCATCCACGGCCCCCATCCGCTGGGCCACGTGAGCCTGTTCTGGACTGCGATTCCACCCAGTGATGGATCCTTGATAACCTGCGGCGCGGAGCGCAAGGCCCGCGGATGTGCCCAGCAGGCCTGTTCCCAGAATGGCGATGCGCTCAATCATGCGGACCTTTCCCGTTGTGCGGTTACAGGGTGCGTCCCACCGCATGGGCAATCACCCGCAGCTCGCCCATGAGTTCCTCAAACTGCTCAAGGTAGAGTGTCTGCGCCGCGTCGCTGGCTGCCTTGTCCGCGTTGGGATGAACCTCAACCAGAATAGCGTCTGCCCCGGCCGCGATGGATGCCCGCGCCAGCGCCGGCACCATGTCGCGACGGCCGGTGCCATGCGACGGGTCGCCGACGATGGGCAGGTGGGAGAGCTTCTTCACCACGGGGATTGCAGAAATGTCCATGGTGTTGCGGGTCGCGGTCTCATAGGTACGGATGCCGCGTTCGCAGAGGATGACATCGTAATTTCCGCCGGAGAGGATGTACTCGCTGGAGAGGAGCAGCTCCTCCACGGTGGCGGCGATGCCGCGTTTGAGCAGGATGGGCTTGCGCACCTGGCCAAGCTCGCGCAGCAGGTTGAAGTTCTGCATGTTGCGCGCGCCCACCTGGAAGCAGTCGACCAGGGGCAGCATCGGCTGGATCTGGGCAATCTCCATGACCTCGCTGACCACCAGCAGGTCGTGCGCGTCGGCCGCCTCGCGCATCATCTCCAGGCCGGAAATTCCCAGCCCCTGAAAGGCATAGGGCGAGGACCGCGGCTTGAAGGCTCCGCCACGCAGAAAGCTGCCTCCAGCGGCCTTGACGCGCCGGGCGGTTTCAGACATCTGTTCAGGATTCTCAATGGAGCATGGGCCGGCCATGATGGCAATCTGCTTGCCGCCAACGCTGACGCCGTTGTGGAACTTCACCACGGTGCCTTCCGGCCGGAAACCGCGGCCCGCCAGCTTGTAGGGTGAGCTGATGCGATGGACGTGCATCACGCCCGGCAACAGCTCAAATTTGCTGAGGTCGAGGCTGGCCGTGGGTCCCACGCCCGCCAGGATGGTCTGCATGGCGCCGGTGGTTCGATGCACCTCAACCCCGGACTCGATCATCACGTCGATTACTGCGTCAATCTGCTCTTCAGTGGCATTCTCCTGCATCGCTACGATCATTGCTCTTTCCCTGTCTCGGACGCCTCCGCGCCGGCGGCATGGCCGGGCGCACTCGCCCGGGCATTTCTTTCTGAAGCCAACTCGTTCCTTTGCAGGGCACGCATCACGTCGATGATGCGCTCGTAGATGTGGGTCAGCTCGATGTCAGGAAGGGGACCCTTGTTGGCGGCGCGCACGTTGGCATAAATCACCTTTTCGCGCGCCGGCTCGTACACCGGCAGGGAGGTGGCCGCCTTGAGGTGGCCGATCTTCTGCGCGGCACGGGCCCGTTCGCTCAGCAATTCCACAAGCTGACGATCCAGAACATCGATCTGTTTCCGCAATTCTTCAAGCGTCATTCCATCCTCGCGATGCGCTTTGCGGGCCGCCGGCCGAATTGGCACGGCGCAGCCCGCGAAACGCCTGGGAACCGGAGTTGATTTCATGTGAGCGGCGCGGACGCCACCCGGAGTGCGTTCATCTTACCGGGCCAGCGACGGCTGAGGCAGTCGCAGGCCCTTGATAAATCGAGCCACGGCACCTGGTGCGGCATCCGGCGTTGACCGCTCAATCAACTCGACGATAGCGCTGCCGATGGCCGCCGCATCCGCGAACTCCGCCACCTGGGCGACATGGTCCGCATTGGAGATGCCAAATCCCACGGCTACCGGCAGCCGGGTCCATCGCCGAATACGCGCCACCAGTTCCCTTGCATCGGCGGCCAGGCTCTGCTGCTTACCCGTGATGCCGGTGCGTGAAATGGCGTAAACAAATCCGCGGGAATGCTCGGCAATCGCCTGCAGGCGCTCATCCGGGCTGGTGGGCGCGGCGAGGAAGACGGGCTCAAGGCCCGTGCGCGTTATCTCGGCCAGGTATTCGCCCGCCTCTTCCACGATGATGTCGGTCACCAGCACGCCATCCACCCCGGCGGCGGCGGCGTCGGCGGCAAACCGGCTGAGGCCATAGCGCAGAATCGGATTGAAATAAGTGAAGATCACCAGGTGCGCACCGGCCCGCGCAGCGTGGATTTCGCGTGCCAGAGTGAGCACATCGCGCAACCTGGTGCCGCGCTCCAGGGCCCGTTCGCTGGCGCGTTGAATGACCGGTCCGTCGGCGAGCGGATCGCTGAAGGGCACTCCAAGCTCGATCACATCGGCTCCGGCATCGATGGCTTCGAGCACGATGGCGCGAGTGGCCTCAAGGCTGGGGTCGCCGGCGGTGACATAGATCACGAGGCCGGGCTTGTGATTGAAGTGAATCGGCATCGGAGTCCCTGCCTACGCTCCCTGAATCTTCAATTCGCGCGCCAGGATGCCCATATCCTTGTCGCCGCGTCCCGAGAGGTTCACCACCAGTATGTCATGGGGCGCCATGGCGGGAGCGATACGGATGCACTCCGCCACGGCGTGCGCACTTTCGAGAGCCGGCAGGATTCCCTCGGTCCTCGCCAGCGTAACCACCGCGTCGAGTGCAGCCGCATCATCCTGCGAGGTATACTCCGCGCGTCCGGAGTCGTGCAGCGCGGCGTGCTCGGGGCCGATGGAGGCATAGTCCAGCCCGGCCGAGACCGAATGAGTGAGAGCGATCTGGCCGTCGTCATCCTGCAGCACGTAAGAAAAGGTGCCCTGCAGCACGCCCGGAGCGCCGCCCTTGAAGCGCGCCGCGTGCTCGCCCAGCGCGGTTCCACGGCCGCCGGCCTCCACGCCAATCAGCCGCACCGAGCGGTCGTTGAGAAATTCGTAGAAGGCGCCGATGGCGTTTGACCCACCGCCCACGCAGGCGATGACCGCGCTGGGCAGGCGGCCCTCCCTGGCCAGAATCTGTTCCTTGATCTCCCGGCTGATGCAGCGGTGGAAGTCGCGCACCATGGTGGGATAAGGATGCGCGCCGAGCGCGCTGCCCAGCAGATAGTATGTGGTCCGCACATTGGTGACCCAGTCGCGCATGGCCTCGCTGATGGCATCCTTCAGCGTTTTTGAGCCCGAAGAAACGCCACGCACCTCCGCGCCGAGCAGCCGCATGCGGAGCACATTGAGCTCCTGGCGCTCCATGTCCACGTCGCCCATGTAGATGACGCACTCGAGGCCGAGCAACGCGCACACCGTTGCCGTGGCCACGCCGTGCTGTCCCGCGCCGGTTTCAGCAATGATGCGCTTCTTGCCCATGCGCCGCGCCAGCAGCCCCTGGCCCAGCGCGTTGTTTATCTTGTGCGCGCCGGTATGAAGCAGATCCTCGCGCTTGAGCCAGATTCTGGCTCCGCCCAGCTTCTCACTGAGCCGCTGCGCAAAATAGAGGGGGGTTGGCCGGCCGGCATAGTCGTGGAGGAGACTGCCCAGCTCGGCCTGAAACTCCGTATCCTCCCGTGCCGCCTCGTACTCGTGCTCCAGCTCAACCAGCGCGGCCATCAGCGTCTCCGGCACGTAGCGGCCGCCGTAGATGCCAAACCGTCCGGGCCGGGGCTCAGATGGAGCAGACGGGAGAATCACTGATGCCATGACGGCCTCCTGCGGGCATTTTCTTCCCCGAGATGGAGGGAGATATGCTCCAGTGTACTCGCGGAGACCGCCCTGCCAGCTTCGCCCGGATCTCGCGATGGGAGCGAAAGCGATTCAGGGTGTCTGTTCCGCGCCCGGCGCGTATGCCGCCGGCGCATCGCGCTTGCCTCCCGGCAGCTCGGGAGCAGGATTTCGTGCAAATCCAGTAAAAACAAGTTGATACAGCCTGCCGACGAATGTCTTGTCCTGCAGAAAGGTAAGAATGGCCGTGAGCATGATGCTGAACAGGACCACCGCGTAGGTACTGTTTTGCATGAATTCGCCTCCGGGGATGTGCATCTCCAGAGGCAGGGACGCGAGCACGGCGGCAGCCAGTCCCTTGGGAGTCATGGCCGCCATCCGGCTTGCATCCAGGCGCGGAATCGACTTCTTTACGCCCAGCCGGACAATCGGGATGCGCGCGGCGAAGATCAGCAGCGTGACGGTAAGCCCGAAGGTGATGGAACTCCAGTTCGTAAACTGAATGGACAAACCGATATAAACGAAGAAGAACGTCTTGAGCAGGAACACGATCTCGGCAAAGAAGCCCTTCTCGCGATCATTCAACTCGACCGGAGCCAGGGAGGGAAACCGCCGGGAAAGCAGCTTGCCCTGCACGGCGACGTTGCCCAGGCCGACCCCAAACACGAGCACTGCGATGGCGCCGCTGTAGCCCAGAATCTCAGTGAGACCGTAGAGCAGGAATACGAATGCCGCGGTGGTGAACATGCCGTTTTGCAGCGCGCGCATCCGGTTCAGCAGGTTCGACCAGATGACCGCACCAAGAGCGCCCAGCACCGACGCGATAAGGAACGAGCCCAGGAGCCCGCCAGCCATGGTGCCCCATCGCACGTTGCCGGCCTGCATCCCGTCCAGCAACGCAATGGCGATGACGATTGAAAATACGTCGCTGATGGCAGACTCAAGAAACAGGATGGCCGACGCATCCCGGCCGAGCTTCAATTGCGCTGACATCGGAATCACAACCGCCGGAGAGGTGCCGCCAAGCACCGCGCCCAGCATGATCGAACGCATCGGCCCGAGATTCGCAACCTTCCACGCGATCACCGCGACGACCGCGGCCGTGACCAGGAAGTTGAGGATGGCGAGAATCACCGTGCCGCGCAGCGTGCTGCGCAGCGTACCGATGTGCAGCTCCGTGCCGCTCTCAAAGAGCAGAAAGACCAGCGTGACCGTGGTGAAGACCGGCCCCACCCGGCCAAACTCCGCGGGCGTGACCAGGTGCGTGACGGGGCCAAGGACCAGTCCGATAACGACGAGCAGCAGGACATCGGGAATGCGGGTCTTCGAGAACATTCCTACAAAGAAATGTGCGCCGAAGACCAGTGCGCCGATGAATGTAATCACCAAAGCAGTCGTCATTCCGAATCACTCCAAAGCCGT
>DASSHM010000213.1:0-5101 GCA_035692885.1 Occallatibacter sp. | reverse complement strand
CAAAAATGAGGGTGCATCGATGTCGGCAAAGTATGTCTTTGTGACGGGCGGAGTTGTGTCCAGTTTAGGCAAGGGCCTGGCGGCGGCCTCCATCGGCTGCCTGCTTGAGAGCCGCGGCCTGCGCGTGAACATGATGAAGTTTGACCCGTATCTGAACGTAGATCCGGGGACCATGTCGCCGTTTCAGCACGGCGAGGTGTTTGTGACCGACGACGGCGCGGAGACGGACCTGGATCTTGGCCATTATGAGCGGTTTACGCATGCGCCGCTGTCGCGGGATAACAACCTGACGACGGGCCGCATTTACGAGCAGATCATCATGAAGGAGCGGCGGGGCGACTACCTGGGCAAGACGGTACAGGTGATTCCGCACGTGACCAACGAGATCAAGAACGCGATGCGGAAGGTTGCGGCCAACGGCGCGGACGTGACGATTGTGGAGATTGGCGGAACGGTGGGCGATATCGAGTCGCTGCCGTTTCTTGAGGCGATAAGGCAGATGCGGCAGGAGCTGGGCCGCGAGAACACGGTGTTCGTTCACCTGACGCTGGTGCCGTGGATTGCCGCGGCCCAGGAGCTGAAGACCAAGCCCACGCAGCACTCGGTGAAGGAACTGCTGAGCATCGGGATACAGGCGGATATTCTGCTGTGCCGCAGCGACCGGCCGCTGGGCCGGGAGATGAAGCAGAAGATTGCGGCGTTCTGCAACGTGGAGGAGCGGGCGGTGATTGGGGCCAAGGATGTGCCGTCCATCTACGAGGTGCCGCTGGGATTTGCGCAGGAGGGTGTGGACTCGCTGATCCTGAAGTACCTGCACAAGGAGGCACCGGAGGCCGACCTGAGCGCCTGGAGAGCCCTGGTGGACCGGTGCCACAACCCGGTTGATGAGGTTTCAATTGCGATTGTGGGCAAGTACGTGGAGTACGAGGACAGCTACAAGTCACTGAAGGAGGCGCTGACGCACGGCGCGGTGGCGAAGAGCCTGAAGCTGAACGTGACGTGGATTGAGGCCGAGGGGCTGGAGTCGCAAAGCCCGGAGGACCGCAGCTACGAGTCGCAACTGGAGGGGTTTGACGGCATTCTGGTGCCGGGAGGCTTTGGCAAGCGGGGCGTGGAGGGGATGCTGAACGCCATTCGCCACGCGCGGGAGAAGAAGGTGCCGTATTTCGGCATCTGCCTGGGAATGCAGACGGCGTGCATTGAGTTTGCGCGGAACGTGTGCGGGCTGAAGGACGCGAACTCGAGCGAGTTTGACCCTGCCGCGCAGCATCGCGTGATCTACAAGCTGCGCGAGCTGCTGGGTGTGGAGGAGATGGGCGGCACCATGCGGCTGGGCGCGTGGACCTGCATTCTGCAGGAGGATACGCTGGCGTGGCGGGTGTATGGGCAGACGGAGATCAGCGAGCGGCACCGGCACCGCTACGAGTTCAACCGCGAGTATGAGGCGCTGCTGACGGGCGGAGGGCTGCGCATCAGCGGCACCACGCCGGATGCGACGTATGTGGAGATTGTGGAGATTCCGGATCACCCGTACTTTCTGGGCTGTCAGTTCCATCCGGAGTTCAAGTCAAAGCCGCTGGAGCCCCACCCGCTGTTTCGCGAGTTTATTGCGGCCGCCTACAAGAACCGCGTGGAACGCAGGGGCACACAGCCAACGGAGGAGACGGTTGCTATTGAGTAGCGAATCAGGCGTGGAGTTATTTCGCTGGGAAGGGACGCAATGGTTGAATTTTGTTTACCGGACAAAGGGTGGGAACCACAGTCTCTGGCTGACGATTCGTTCAGGCTTGTCCCAGCAGCACCGTATTTTCTGATTTCTTTGCCAAGGCCTTGTCGAAGGTGACCAGCGTAAATTGCGCGGACTCGGCAAAGGCGGCGAGATAGGCATCGGCCCAGTCCTTCGGCGAGGCCTGTTCGGCGGGAGTGCGGCAGCGGAAGGGTCGCTCAATCGCGGGCGACTCCAGCGCGAACGCCGCGCCGCCTTCCTCCATCCAGCGGTCAACGGCCGCCCATGCCTCCGCCTGCGAAAGTGTTCCGGGGCCCATGACGGCCTGCGTGGTGAGCAGGCGCAGCAGGCCAAGCTGGGTGAAGCGGCAAAAGTAGAGCACGGCGTCATCGGGCAACTCTGTGTACCAGCTCCACGCCCGGGGCGAGTGCTGATGGTCGGGCGAGCTGAGCGCCAGCCACACGTTCACATCAGGGAAAACTGATGAGGTCATAGATACGCTCGTTGTCAATGCGGATGGAGCCCGGCTTGTGCAACGTGAGGATGGGCGCACGCAGGCGCCGGACGGGCCTAACCGCCGGGCCCTCAACCGCATGCTCAATGCCGCGCAATACAAGCTGACGCACGGATTGGCCCTCGAGAGCTGCCCGCACCTTGAGGCGGCGGTAGACTTCATCGGGAATGTCCACGGTCGTGCGCATGTCCTGAGCTTAGCATAATTATTGATTTATGGAAATATGGCACATTTGGACCGTGATCTTTTGAGGTTCCTCGGCGCTCACGCGGTTCGTTTGACGAATGCTTGCCTTCGCACGCCATCCCTGGTGTTTGCACTACAATCGCACCCGTGAGCAAGTCATTTGAAATCGGGCCGGTGCATGTGGGCGGCGGACGGCTATTTCTGATTGCGGGGCCGTGCGTGATTGAAAGTGAAGCGCATGTACGGCGCATGGCCGAAGCGATCCAGCGCATTACGGGCGACCTGGGGATTCCCTGCATCTTCAAGGCCAGCTACGACAAGGCGAACCGGACGAGCGCGAAGAGCTTTCGCGGGCCGGGACTCAAGGAGGGCACGGCGATTCTTGGGCGGCTGGCCCGGGATACGGGCCTGCCGGTGCTGACTGACGTGCACGAGCCCGGGCACTGCGGGGTTGCGGCCGAATCGGTGGACGTGCTGCAGATTCCGGCATTTCTGTGCCGGCAGACCGACCTGCTGGAGGCCGCGGGCAGGACCGGACGCGCGGTGAACATCAAGAAGGGGCAGTTCGTGGCGCCGTGGGATATGCAGCACCCGGTGGAGAAGGTACGGGCAACAGGGAATGAGCGTGTGTTCCTGACCGAGCGCGGGGCAAGTTTCGGGTATAACACCCTGGTGGTGGATTACCGGAGCCTGCCGGTGATGCGGGGGCTGGCTCCGGTGGTATTTGACGGCACGCACTCGGTGCAGCAGCCTTCAGCGGCGGGCGGGGTCAGCGGCGGTCAGCCGGAGTTTATCCCGGTACTGGCGCGGGCGGCGGTGGCGGCGGGTGTGGACGGTCTGTTTCTTGAAGTGCACGACGACCCGGCAAACGCGAAGTCAGATGGCACGAACGCGCTGGACCTGAAGCTGCTGAAGCCGCTGCTGGAGAGGCTGCTGGCGATTCAACGTGCGGCGGACGGGGCGGAGTGAACAGGCGAAATTTTGTGATTGCGGGCGGGGCGGCGGCGCTGGCGGCGGCGGGCGCGGGAAGCGCCGCGCACGGCGACATACGGCCGTTGCCGTTGCGGCTGGACCCGATGCGGCACCGGTTCGGCGTGAACTACACGCCGTCGCACAACTGGTGGTTCTGCTGGAATGACTGGGACGCGACGCCGATTGAGCGCGATCTGGATGCGATTGCGGCGCTGGGGGCGGACCACATGCGGGTGCTGCTGATCTGGCCGTACTTCCAGCCCAATCCGCAGTGGGTGAGCGGGGCGCACCTTGACCGGCTGAACCAGCTGATTACGCTGATGGACGAACGGAAGCTGGATGCGCTGGTGACGGTGTTCACGGGACAACTGAGCGGGTGGTATTTTCTGCCGCCGTTCAACCGGCAGGCGAGCGGATTTTTTACCGACGCCACGATGTGGGGCGCCGAGGTGTTGCTGGTGCGCGAGATTGGACGCGTGCTGCGGCCGCACGGAAACATCATCGGCTTCGACATGGGGAATGAGATCAATACCTGCTGGAGTGCCGCGACCAAGGACGGCGACGCGTGGATGGCGAGGATGCTCGGCGTAATGAGTCAGGAGCTGCCGGGCCATCTGAATGTGAACGGGGTGGACCACGCGCCGTGGTTCAAGGTGGCGACCTTTTCGCCACATGCGCTGGTGAATGACCAGCGCATGCCGGTCATGCATTGCTACCCGTACTGGACGGGCGCGATGAAGTATGGCGGCGCGATGGACCCGCCGAGCGTGCGGCTGATGGGCGCAATGGCGGCGCTGATTCGCTCGTATGCCGGGACGCAGCAGAAGCCGGTATGGGCGGGAGAGTTCAACACCTGTATCAAGGAATTGACCGAGAAGCAGCAGGCCGCGTGGCTGGAAAAGGCCGTTACAGCCGCCATTGACGAGGGTGTGAGCTGGTTCAGCTACTGGGACAGCCACGATGTGGACAGAAAGTTCGCGTTCAATCCACTGGAGTACAGTCTGGGGCTGCTGACCAACGACGGTCATGAGAAGGAGCAGGGGAGGGTCTTCAAGCAACTGGCGGCGGCGTATCGCGGCAAGCCGGTGGCATTTTCGAAGGCCAGCCTGCCGGAGCCGCCCAGCTCGCAGACCATGGACGCGACGTGGCAGTGGATTCTGGACTGGCTGGGGTGGAAGGCGCCGGCAGCACAGCTTTGAAGGGCCGATATTGAAGGGCCGATTCGCCAGCAAGCGGAGGAGGCAATCACCGTGACCGATGACACGACCGGGAAGTCAGCCCTGCGAGTTCACAGAAGGAACTGGCGTCGGCTGGCCGCTGCTGCCGGTGTGGCGCTTGGACTGGCCTGCGGAGCGCCGGGAGCGAAGGCGCAGACACCGATGGGTTCTGCTGCCAGGCAGCAACACATGGAAGAGATTGTGCGCGGACTGCACCGCGGCGTGACCGTGCGCGAGGCGGCGATTTCTCCGGATGGGAAGCGGCTGGCGTGGGTTGAAGGCGGACGCAGCGGTGGGATCCGGGTGGCATGGCTGGACGACCTTAAAAAGATTGCAGACGTGACAGCCGCGACGAGCACGAATGAGGAGTGCCGCGAGGGCGATGTTATCTGGGAGCCGGACTCGAAGGCGGTGGCATTTTTTTCAGACTGCGCGGGGCCGGGCGGGCAGTTGGAACTGTACGTCGAAAAGCTGGATGGGAGTCCC
>DASSHM010000212.1:0-15067 GCA_035692885.1 Occallatibacter sp. | reverse complement strand
ATGGGCGCGCCGGACGCCAGCAGCGCCTGATGAAATGCCGCCGTGTCCTCCAGGCTGATGTGCTCATCAAGGGGCAGGTCAAACATGGCGGAGCCGCCTCCGGAGATAAGGAAGAACACCAGTGTGTCCGGTCTGGCCTTGCGCAGCAGGGCCAGCGCCGCGCGTGCCGCCGCAAACGACTCCTCGTTCGGCAGCGGGTGCCCGCTTTCAAAGTAGCGGAAGCGCCAGTTGCGCTGGCGGGGCAGAAACCTGGTGCTGCAGATACCGCGCAGGCCCTTGCGCCGCTTCATGCGGTCAAGCAGGACGCCGAGCATGGGGCCGGCCGCCTTGCCGAGAGCAATAACAAAAATGCGTTTGTACTCGGCGAGGTTGATGGCTTCAGGTCCCATGCCGTCGGGCATCAGGCGCACCAGCATGTTGCCTTCAAATCGTATGCGCCGGTCGAACGCCGTCTCGATATTGCACGCCTTAATCGCGCCGGTGAAAATGCCGGCTGCCGCGGCGTGCAGTGCATCCAGCGCGGTATCGCTCACTGGGGTCATGGCAGTTCTTCCTTAAGCCAATGGGAAAGCGCGGACTGCATCTCCTGCAATTGACCGGTAAAAAAGTGATCGGCACCGCGAACAAGAACGAGCTTTCGGGGTTGCGCGGATTGAGAAAGCACTTCCTCGAGGTCGGCCTCGGAAGCGTATTGATCCTCGGCGCCGCTCAGGAACAGCTTGGGCAGGGAACAGGACGCGGCCTGAGGATATTGATATTGGCGTCCCTCGGCATGGGTTGGCAGCCCAAGCAAGGCCAGGGCGCGGATGATGGGCGAAGCCGCTTGGCCCATGGAGCCACAGCAGGCAAGGAGCGTCATCGCCGCTCCAAAGCTGAATCCCACCGCGACGATGGGACGCCCGAACTGGGCATCGAGCCATTTGAGCGCGGTCGTGACGTCTTCGGTCTCGGCGCTGCCGTCGTGGCTGCCCTCGCTTAATCCTGTTCCGCGAAAGTTAAACCGTAGCACAGGCCAGCCGAAGCCCCACTCCGGCGCGTTCAGCACCTTCATGGCGTGGTAAACAACCTTGTTGTGCATGGTGCCGCCGCCCCTGGGATGCGGGTGACAGACCAGAGCGGCATAGGGCGCGCCGGCGGAACCCTCGTTCAGCAGTGCCTCCAGCCGGCCCGCCGGACCGGCAAGGTAAAGACTGCGCAACCTGGCGGCGTCTGAGCCGGGCGCCGGATTCTCGTGTACAGAGGTCGAGACCATCCCAGGGCCTATTCTACCCGCAGGATTTGACGAAGCCAGCCAACTTTAACCCGGGTAAATCGTTTCCGGGGTAGATCGCGCCCCGGGTGGATCGCTCAAGGAGCGGCTGCCGTAAATCTTCTGTCGGCAGATATTGCCGGGGTTGCGGCGGTCCTGGCCGCGCTAGGATATTCTGGCTGCACCATGCACGAAGACTCCCCGCTTGATCCCATACAGCTTACGCGCGAGCTGGTCAACATCGAGTCCACCACCTATCACGAGGGCGCGGTGGGAGACTTTCTGGCGGACCGGCTGACGCGGCGCGGATGGACTGTTGAAAAAACGCCGGTTCCCCAGCCTGCGGAGAGCGTTCATGCCGGGCCGCGCTGGAATGTATATGCCGGAATGGGCGGACAAGCGCCCACACTCGTCTTTTCAACCCACATGGATACGGTTCCGCCCTACATCCCCTGCACCGAAGACCACGAATACTTGTATGGGCGGGGCGTTGCGGATGCCAAGGGGATCATCGCCGCGCAGGTGGCCGCCGCAGAGTCACTGCGGGCAGCAGGGTTCAAGGTGGGACTGCTGTTTGTCTCCGGAGAAGAGCGGGATTCCGCCGGCGCCAAGGTGGCGAATGAGTCGCCCAAGGGAAGCCGCTTTCTTGTGAACGGCGAACCCACGGACAACTGTCTGGCGCTGGCCTCAAAGGGATCATTGCGCGCGGTTTTCAGATCTTCGGGCAAGATGGCCCACTCGGCCTACCCGGAGCTGGGCGAGAGCGCCGTGCACAAGCTGGTGGAGGCCCTGGGCAGGTTACTGGCGCTCAAACTGCCGGTGGAGGACGATGTGGGACCGAGCAGCGTCAATATCGGCCAGATTCAGGGCGGCTACGCGCCCAACGTCATTGCCGACACGGCTGAGGCCCAGGTGCTCGTCCGCCTCGTGGGAGACCCGGCACCGGTCAGAGCCGCTCTGCTTGAGGCCGCCGCCGGGCTCGCGGAGGTGGATTTTACGCTTGAAATCCCCTTTGTGCGGCTGTGTTCCGTCGAGGGTCTGCCCACCATGATCGCGAAGTTCACCACCGATATTCCGCAACTCAGCAACTGGGGTGAGCCTCTGCTGCTCGGCCCCGGCTCCATCCATGTTGCCCACACACCGTATGAAAAACTGGCCAAAAAGGAACTGCTTGAGGCCGTTACGCTCTACGTGAAGCTGGCCCGGCAGTTGCTGTCATGACCCGACAGTGCACATGGACGGAAGAGTTTAGGCGCAAAATTGACAGAGTAGGAGATGACCATGAGTTCCTCAATCCATGACATTCCGGTCAGCAGAATTGACGGCGCGGAGACCTCGCTGGGCGAGTTCAAAGGCAAGGTGATTCTGGTGGTCAATGTTGCCTCCAGGTGCGGCCTGACCCCGCAATACGAGGGGCTCGAAAGCCTCTACGAGCGCTATCGCGGTCAGGGGCTGGTCATCACGGGCTTTCCTGCCAATGATTTCAAGAGCCAGGAGCCGGGCACCAACGAGGAGATACTTGCCTTCTGCACCGCCAACTTTGGCGTCAGGTTTCCCATGTTCAGCAAGATCACCGTGGTGGGAGCACAAAAGCACCCGCTCTACGCGGCCTTGATCGCCGCTCAGCCCAGTGCTGTCAGTGTTGCGGACGTGCCATTTGCCGAAAAGCTGAAGGGATACGGCATCGAAACCAACGCCGAGCCGGAGATTCTATGGAACTTTGAGAAGTTTCTCATCTCGCGCGAGGGCGAGGTGGCCTGCAGATTTGCTCCTGACACGCCTCCGGATGCGCCCGAGCTGATTGCCGCCATTGATGCTGAACTGGCGAAGAGCTAGCCGGACGAGCCAGTCATCGTAGCTCAACCTGCTGTCCTGGCCTGAATGTCAGCGGGTGGCATTTTCTGCCGCGGATGATGCTCGCACCGATGGCGAAGGGACGCTGAGCCCGCTGCTGGCGAACCTTTCCGGGATGCAGACCCTTGTTCTGTCCTGTATTCTCACCCCATGCACGCGGAATCATCATCATCCGGATCGTCAAATCACCTGGGGAGAACGGCTTCCTCCTACCTACGTTCCGCTCTCCATCAGCCGGTTCAGTGGCATCCCTGGGGCGCGGAGGCCTTTGCGCGCGCGCAGGCCGAGAACAAGCCCATCCTGCTCGACATTGGCGCGGTGTGGTGCCACTGGTGCCACGTGATGGATCGCGAGTCCTACGAGGACCCGGAGATGGCGCGCATCATCAATGACCACTTCATCGCCATGAAGGTGGATCGCGACGAGCGCCCCGACGTGGATGCCCGGTATCAGTCCGCCGTCTCCGCCATCAGTGGACAGGGCGGGTGGCCGCTCACCGTGTTCCTCACCCCCGATGGGCGCCCCTACTTCGGCGGCACGTACTTTCCCCGTGACGACCGCTACGGACGCCCGGGATTCGGGAAGGTGCTGCTGACCATGGCCAAGGTGTGGCAGGAGCAGCGCGAGGAGGCGCTGGAGTCGGCGGCCAGCGTGATGGCCGCTATCGAGCACAACGAGAGCTTCTCGGGCCGTGGAGCTGACCTTTCGCCCGCACTCGCCGACCGGATTGCAGATTCCGCCCTGGCGCAGTTTGATCCCCGCAATGGAGGCTTTGGCTCCCAACCCAAGTTTCCCCACCCCGCGGCGCTTGACCTTCTGCTGCACATGGCCACGCAGCGGGGCAATGAGCGCGCCCGCGAAGCCTTCACCGTGACGATTGAAAAGATGGCCCGGGGCGGCGTTTACGACCAGCTTGCGGGCGGCTTCCATCGGTACAGCGTTGATGAGCGCTGGGTGGTCCCTCATTTTGAAAAGATGCTCTACGACAATACTGAACTGCTGCGTAATTATGTCCACGGTTTTCAGACCTTCGTGCGCGAGGACTTCAAGCAGACGGTGCTGGAGATTGCCGGCTGGCTCAATGCGGTGATGACCGATCGCGCACGGGGCGGCTTTTACGCTTCGCAGGACGCTGACATCAATCTCGAGGACGATGGCGACTACTTCACCTGGACAGCAGACGAGGCGCGCGCGGTGCTGGAACCGGCGGAGTTTGAGGCGGCCTCGATTTACTGGGATATTGGCCAACTCGGCGATATGCACCACAATCCGGCCAAAAACGTGCTCCATCGCAAGTATTCGCTGGAGGATGTGGCTGGAAAACTGGCAAGGAATGCCGATGAGACACGGCAATTGCTTCGTACAGCCCGCGGCAAGCTGCTGGCGGCCCGGGACCGCCGGCCCACTCCGTTTATTGACCGCACGCTCTACACCGGTTGGAACGCCATGGCCGTTACCGCCTATTGCGAGGCGGCACGTGTGCTCCGGCTTGAGGAGGTCCGGCAGTTTGCACTGCTGACGCTGAGCCGGATGCTCGCCGAGGCATGGGACGGTGGAGACGCCCTCCAGCATGTGATGGCCTATCACGAGGGCGACGCTCCCGCTGAGAGGATTCCCGGCACGCTCGACGACTACGCTTTCGCTGTGCACGCTTGCGTGGATGGCTGGATGGTGAGCGGCGAGATGCGCTACTACAACGCGGGTGTCCGGCTTGCGGATGCCATGATTGCGCTTTTCTATGACCGCACCGCGGGCGCGTTTTATGATGCCGCGGAGCCGGCGCCGGGCGAGACGCAGCTGGGAGCGCTCAGCGCGCGCCGCAAGCCGTTGCAGGATTCACCCACACCCGCGGGCAATCCCGTGGCGGCCGCCGCGCTGCTGCGCCTTGAGGCACTCAGCGGCCGCGCGGAATACCGGGAGATTGCCGAAGACACGCTCGCCTCGTTCGCAGGTATCGTGCCGCACTTTGGCCTGTACGCGGGCAGCTATGGCCTGGCGCTGGAACGGTTGCTCGAGGACCCGGTTCAAGTGGTCATCATCGGAAGCGGCGACGAGGCGGATCGCCTGGAGTCGCTGGCCGTGGCGCGCTACGCCGTCAACAAGACCGTGATGCGCTTCTCGCAGGCCCAGCTCGTGCCGGGCGGGCTTCCCCAATCGCTGGCCGAGATGCTGCTGCAGGCTCCGGTTCCGGATGGCGCGACCGCGTGGGCGCTCGTCTGCACCGGGCGGAGCTGTCAGCCGCCCATCACGGACGCTGATGGCCTGCTGGCGGCCCTGGGCCGGGCCGTGTGACGGCCGGCTGCCAAGGCCTACTCGCTCTGAGCGGGCTCGTCGCCGGGGTGAGTGTGCCCCGGCACGATCGGTGCGGCGGCGGTTTTGCCGGAGGCAGGACCTCCCAATCCGCCCGCATCCATGAATGCATTGAAAACGCGATGAGGGTCGCCGGGCAGCAGGTTGCGCTCCTCCAGTGCCAGCCTTACCCGGCGGCGAAACTCGCGCGCCGGGGCAACATGCATGGTGGCGCGGGTCTTGAACTGCACGGGAAAGATCATCTCCGAGCCCCTCACGGCATCCACGCCGAGAATCTTAGGATCATCCACAAAGGTGTCCTTGAACTCGTCGCTGTTGCGCACCTCCAGCGCAATCCTCTTCAGCAGCTCCGAGATTTGATCGGGGTTGGCGGAGTAATCCACGTGAACCGGCACAGTGGCCACGGAGTAGTCAATGCTCTGGTTGGCCACGGTTGTGATCTGCGAGTTGGGAATGACGCAGAGCGTGCCGTCGGTCTGGCGCAGAGTGGTCTTGCGCAGGGTCATGGCTTCCACCACACCCGTCAACCCGGCCACGGTAACGGTGTCTCCCACGTTGAACTGGTCTTCCACGAGGATGAGTATTCCGTTGAGCATGTCGCGGACGATGTTCTGGGCCGCCAGGCCAATCGCCACTCCGGCAACACCCGCCGAGGCCAGCAGAGGGGCCAGAT
Organism: Occallatibacter sp.; assembly: GCA_035692885.1. Classification (GTDB taxonomy): domain Bacteria; phylum Acidobacteriota; class Terriglobia; order Terriglobales; family Acidobacteriaceae; genus Telmatobacter. The sequence continues at coordinate 8,981 of DASSHM010000212.1, read as the reverse complement.
CCATTCCCACCGCGGCCAGCACCTGCAGGCCCACAATGGCACCAATAATGGCCAGTCCGGTGGTTCGGATGACCCCCGCCAGCGTCTTTACCTGGGCCACGCGGCTCTGTCCCGGCGCGTGCATCTCGGCGACGTGAATCATCCGCGCCGTGATCAGGCGCAGCAAACGGTTGAGAATAAAAGCGATCACGCCGACCACGATCAGATGCGGCAGCTTGATATGCACAAACTCCTGTGTGTCGCTGGCCCATTCATCCAGGACCTTGCCGAAGAAGCGGCCATCGGCGATCCAGACCCAGGCGGCGGCAGGCAAAAATGAAAACATGCGAACTCCCCACTTTCTTTCTATACTGTCCGCAGAAAATTTTAAGAGCCGCGCACACCTGAAGAACAGCGGCCCGAGGGAAAAATCAACAACATGCCACCACAATAAGCTGGAGGTCGCCATGCCTGACCAATCAAACCGCCGTCAGTCCCGCAAACCCGCCACTCTGTCCCCTCCGCCTCATCCTGCAAGAACTAACTGGCTCAGAAGCATGGCATGTGTCTGCGCGGTCGTCATGCTCACCGGGGCCGCGCCGCCAGGCCAGCAAACGCCTAATCCTGACAAGCCGTATCTGATGCCGGAGGCAAACCGCCTTCCCGACAAGAATGACCAGATGATGATGCAGGAGCAGCAGGCCAAGAAGCAGGACTTTGAAGCTGCCAACGCCGCGCGTAAAAAGCAGATCGCGGATGACAGCGCCAAACTCCTGACGCTCGCCATCGCTCTCAAGTCCGAGGTGGATAAGACCGACAAGGACACGCTTTCGCTCTCCGTTATCCGCAAGGCCGAGGCCATTGAGAAGCTGGCCCACGCGGTACGCGAGAAGATGAAGCTCACGGTGGGCGGAGGCTAGACAATCGTGTCGCGGTCTGCGCCGCGGTCGGTCTGGGCCGAAGGCTGGCTGTGGAAGAAGCAAGACGTTCCAGGTGCAACTCGGGAGGTTCCCATGCCGATCCGATTGAATCCGAATGAAGACCGCCGCAAGAGCTCGCTCTGTGCCCGCTCAGAATATTTTTGCGCGGGTCTGTTCTTTGTGCTGATGGTGCTCGTCTCATGCCAGGCCGCCGCAGCGCAAGACCACCCGAGCATCCAGTTCAAACCGCGGACCTCACTGCTGATGCCCGCGGCAAACCCGATGCCAGACGCGAACGATCGGATGCTCATGCACGAGCGCCAGATGAAGAAGCAGGACTTTGAAGCGGTGAACGCTCTGCGCAAAAAGTCGATTGCAGACGACTCGCTGAAGCTGATTCTGCTGACGCGTGATCTGCAGGCCAAGATTGCCAAGTCCAGCGACGGGCCGCTCTCGGCCGATTTGACCCAGGAAGCCCGGGTGATTGAGCAACTGGCGCGCGATGTGCAGAAAAAGATGAAGATGACCATGGGGCCGGACTGACTGCGGAGCGACTGAATGCGTGAAGACGGGCAGGAAAGGTTTGTCGCGAGCAGAAATCACACCTGCGGCGGACTGCGTACCAGGACTGTGCGGCAGTCGTTCAGCGCGTGCGCATTGGTGGTGTGTGCCGCGATCCTTCCTGTCCTTGCAGTCCTTGGAGCCGGGCGCATTGTCTCAGTGCAGGCGCGGCAGGCGGACCAGATGGGAGCAGGGCAGCAGAATTCCGCTCCATATTTTGGCGACATGGACCCGGTGCTCAAGCGCCGCCAACTGCGCGCGCTGAATGCCGCAAGGCAGCAGGAACTAGTCAGGGACACGGTAAAGCTGCTGAAGCTGGCCACGGATTTGAATGCAGAGATCAAAACCGCTCAACCCGCGCACCTTTCGCCGGAGGAACTGAGCAAGGTGGCGCATATCGAGAAACTTGCGCGGAGCGTACGCGAGAAGATGAGCCAGACCATCGTAGGCGGGCCGCTGGTTGAAGATCCGATTGCGCAGCCGTTCCGCTAAAGGTAATTTGCTCAAGAGGTTACTCCTGCCGCTCCGAAGGCGCATTTTGCCTTGTCAAAGGTTGCTACAATCATGGATGGTTTGCTGGGGAGTACGTAAGGCTTGGGAGTGAAGGAAATGGGACTTGCGGTTTCCAGCGCTCGATCGCCCGAGGCGGCTGGCGCAAATAACAGCGTGAGTCGACAGGATCTGATTGCGATCTACCGGCTCATGTATCTCTCCCGCCGGATTGATGACCGCGAGATTCTGCTCAAGCGCCAGCAGAAGATTTTCTTTCAGGTTTCAGCCGCGGGCCATGAGGCGTTGCAGGTAGGCGCGGCACTGGCCCTCAGGCCGGGCTACGACTGGTTCTTCCCCTACTACCGTGATCGCGCTCTCTGCCTTGGCCTGGGCGTCACCCCGGAGGAGATGTTTCTGCAGGCCGTCGGCGCCGCCACCGATCCAGCCAGCGGTGGCCGCCAGATGCCCACGCACTGGAGCAGCCGCCCGCTACACATTGTCAGCACATCCTCATCCACCACGACGCAGGTGCTCCACGCCATCGGCTCCGCGGAGGCCGGTGTGTTCTTCAGCCGTCATCCCGACGCCGCTGCCCGCGCCGAGGGCGACTATCGCGCCTTCCGCGATGTGGTTTTCCACGACGATGAGGTGGTTTTCACCTCGCTGGGCGACGGCTCCACCTCGCAGGGTGAGTTCTGGGAGGCATTGAGCACGGCCTCAAACCAGAGACTGCCCGTTATCTTCTGTGTTGAAGACAACGGCTATGCCATCAGTGTGCCGGTTGAGGTAAATACGCCCGGCGGCAATATCTCCCGGCTGGTGGCAAACTTTCCCAACTTCCATTTTGCCGAGATTGACGGCACGGATGCCGAGGCCTGCCTTCAGGCCTTTCGCGCGGCTGCGGCGCATTGTCGCGCCGGACTTGGGCCTGCGTTTGTGCATGGGCACGTCGTCCGTCCCTATTCCCACTCGCTCTCTGACGATGACAGGCTCTATCGCTCCGCCGCCGAGCGCGAGGCTGACGCCCTGCGCGATCCGCTGGCCAGGATGCAGATGCGCCTGCTGCGCGAGGGCATACTTGCCGCGGAGGAAATTACCAGACTGGAGCAGGAAGTTGACCGGGAGGTGGCCCAGGCCGCGGAATATGCCCTGCATGCGCCACTGCCATCCGTGTCTGAAATCATGCGCCACGTCTACTCCGAGGACCTTGACCCGTCAACCGCGGCGTTTGCCACGGAATCTGTTCAGACCTCAGCCACGGGCGGAGGCAAAGCCGGATCGGAAAAGCGGGATGAGCCGCGCACAATGGCCGATCTGATCAATGCATGTCTTCACGATGAGATGCGCCGCGACCCGCGAATTGTGGTCTACGGTGAAGACGTGGCCGACGCCAGCCGCGATGCAGCGCTGGCCGAGGTGAAGGGCAAGGGCGGTGTCTTCAAGCTGACGGCGGGCCTGCAGAAGGAGTTCGGCTCGGACCGCGTCTTTAACGCCCAGCTCGCTGAAGCCAATATCGTGGGCCGGGCCGTCGGTTTTGCCACGCGCGGCGTCAAGCCCGTGGCTGAGATCCAGTTCTTCGACTATATCTGGCCGGCTATGCATCAGATTCGCAATGAACTTGCGCTCATGCGCTGGCGCTCCAACGGCGTGTGGGCCGCGCCGGCCGTGATTCGCGTACCCATCGGCGGCTATCTCACCGGCGGGTCCATCTACCACTCCCAGTCCGGCGAGAGTATCTTCACCCACATTCCCGGCCTGCGCGTGGTCTTTCCCTCCAACGCGCTCGACGCCAATGGTCTGCTCCGCACGGCCATCCGCTGCGACGACCCGGTGCTCTTCCTGGAGCACAAGCGGCTCTACCGCGAGGCCTATGGACGCGCACCCTATCCGGGGCCGGATTTCGCGATTCCTTTCGGCAAGGCCAGCATCGTGCGGCCCGGATCAGACGTCACGCTGGTCACTTACGGAGCCGTCGTACCCCGGGCCCTGCAGGCCGCTGACAAGGCACATCGCGAGCATGGCATTGAAACCGAGGTCGTCGATCTGCGCACGCTCAACCCGTATGACTGGGAGGCGATTGCCGCCTCGGTGCGCAGGACAAACCGGGTGATCGTTGCCCACGAGGACATGCTCAGCTGGGGCTATGGCGCTGAAATTGCCGCGCGCATCGCTGACGAGCTGTTCGATGATCTCGACGCGCCCGTCCGCCGCATCGGCTCCCTGGATACCTTCGTGGCCTATCAACCCGTGCTGGAGGATGCGATTCTGCCCCAGCCGGAGGGGATTCTCAAGGCGATTCTCGACCTTAAATCCTACTAGCTTTCTGATCATGCCCGGCAGCTACAATACGGGGATGGAGTTGGCGCTTACCCAGACGCAGCATCGCCCCGGAAATCCGTTGGTACAGAAGGGCCGGCCGGCATGAGAGGCTATCTTCGCCTCATGCGCTACGGTCTGCCGTTCATAGCGCAATGGCTGGCCGGAGTGCTCTTTCTCGCCGCCGTCGGCGTGCTCGATACCTTTCGCGTTCTTCTGCTGCAACCCATCTTCGACCAGGTTCTGCGCCCCGATGCGCCCGAGGGGCCCATTCTGCTTGGCCTCTCCAACAGCCGCTGGCACTTTGACTTGCGGATGCTGATTCCGCCGTTTCTTCATATTCACAACGCATGGGACGTGGTCGCCTTTGCTCTCGTGCTTTCCACCCTGTTGAAGGGTATCTGCGACTACTCCGGCACCTACCTCGTCAACTACGCGGGCTTTGGCACCATCACCGACCTGCGCAATCACCTCTATGAGGCCACGTTGCGCCGTTCCGCGAGCTTTTTTCACAAGCATCCCACCGGCACCATCCTTTCCACGCTTATCAACGACGTGGATAGGGTTCAGACCGCGCTCAGCACGGTCATCGGCGACTTTCTGCAGCAGTTCTTCACCTTTGTGGTGGGTATCTCCCTGGTCATCAAGCTGGGCGGATATCTAAGCTGGGCCCTGGTGCTGTTCATTCCCGTTGTTGTCACCTCGGCACGCAAAATTGGTAGCGAAGTACGCAGCCGCACGCGCACCGGCCAGGACAAGCTGGCCGAAATCCAGAACATTCTGCACGAAACTGTCACGGGCAATCGCATTGTCAAGGCCTTCAACACCGAGCTGTGGGAGATCCTGCGCTTCAAAAAGGCCGCCACGCGCCTCTTTCGCGCCAATCTGCGCAGCGTGCGCATCCAGTCCATCAGCTCGCCGCTCATGGACGCCATCGGCGCGGTCGCCATCGCCATGTTTCTCTTCATCGGGCGCAATGAGATTCTTCACCACCGGATGACGATGGGCCTCTTCGGGGCCTTTATCATCCTGCTGTTCAAGCTCTACGACCCGGTGCGCAAGTTTGCCTACTTCTACAACGCCTTCCAGCAGGCCATGGGCGCATCCACGTCCATCTTCGACTTTTTCGACGCCGAGGATGATGTGCGGGAGCGTGCGCACGGGCATGTGTTGAAGGGTTTGCGCCGGTCAGTCCGCTACGAGGATGTCGGCTTTTCCTATTCCACCGAGGAAGGCGAGCACCAGATTCTGCACCACGTGGATCTCGAGGTTGACGCGGGCGAGGTGCTGGCGCTGGTGGGGCCCAGCGGCGCCGGCAAAACCACGCTGGTGAACCTGCTGCCGCGCTTCTTTGATGTGACTTCAGGCCGCATTCTCATTGACGGCCACGACTTGCGAGACCTCACCCTGGCCTCGCTGCGCCGCCAGGTGGCCCAGGTCACGCAGGAAACAATCCTGTTCAACGACACGGTGCGCAACAACATTGCTTATGGCCAGCCGGATACGAAGTATGGTCTTGTGGAGCAGGCGGCCCGCAATGCGCTGGCGCACGACTTCATCCTGCGGATGCCGCAGGGCTATGACACCGTCATCGGCGAAAAGGGCTTTCGACTCTCCGGCGGCGAACGGCAGCGCATCGCCATTGCCCGCGCGCTCCTCAAGAACGCGCCCATCCTGATTCTCGATGAGGCAACCTCGGCCCTCGACGCCGAGAGCGAATCGCTCGTGCAGGCAGCGCTGGCCAACCTGATGCAAAACCGCACCGTGGTGGTGATCGCGCACCGCTTGAGCACGGTGCGCCGCGCTACCCGCATTGCCGTGCTTGAAGATGGACGAATCACCGCGATCGGGCCGCACGAGGAACTGCTGACCACGTCGCCGACCTACCAGCGTCTCCATCAGCTCCAGTTTATGGATGTGTCTGAAACCGCAGTACTTGAAACAGTCGTCGCCGACGAGGCAAAAGAATAGCGCACATGCCCATCTCCTCCATGACCGGTTTTGCCCGTGCCCAGGTTCGCGTGCACGATCACCTTGTCTACACGCTCACGCTCAAGAGCGTGAATCACCGATTTCTTGACCTGCAGATGCGTCTGCCTTCCGGGCTCGACGCGCTGGAGATGGAGTTGCGCAGGATATTGAAGGCCGCCCTGGTGCGGGGTCACGTTGAGCTGGCTCTGACCATCGACCGCACCACGCAGCAGAAGTCCGGCTACAGCCGGGAACTGGTGGCGAACTATCTCGATGCGTTTAATGCCGCGCGCGATGAGTTTCGCCTGGTAGGAGAGCCTGATCTGAACGCCGTGTTGCGCATGCCGGGCGCGCTGCAAAGTGAGAACCGCGGCGACGAAGACATGGCCGCGCTGGCAGAGAGTGTTCTGGGGCAGACAGGCCCGCTGCTCGACGAGCTGAAGGCGATGAGGGCGCGCGAGGGCGAGGCGCTTCTCGCCATCCTGCACGACTCGCTCAATCGTCTGGCCGACGCCACCGGGGGGGTGGCGCAGTTGCGGTCCGAGGTGGAGCAGCGCTATCAGGAGCGGCTCACGCAGCGGTTGCTCGCTGCCGCCGGCAATGACTTCAACCGGCAACGCCTGCTTGAGGAGGTCGCCGTGCTCGTTGATCGCAGCGACATATCGGAGGAGCTTGCCCGCATGACCACGCATATTGCCCACTTCCGCGATCTGCTGTCGGCAGGGGGCGAAACCGGCAAGAAGCTGGATTTTCTGCTCCAGGAGATGAACCGTGAGGCCAATACGCTGCTTTCCAAGACCGGGGGCATCGGCGGCAAGGGCACGCGCATCACCGAGCTGGGCCTGGCCATGAAGGCTGAAATCGAGAAGGCGCGCGAGCAGATCCAGAACGTGGAATAGGGCTTTGAACCATCAGCAACAGCATGAGGAAAGGGAATACTGGAAAGTGGCGGGAATCTTGTTCATCATCTCAGCGCCTTCAGGCTCTGGCAAAAGCACTCTGGTTGCAGAGTTGCGCAAGCAGGTCACCGGCGTCGAATTCTCCATCTCGTGGACCACGCGCCTACCGCGCGGATCGGAGGAAAACGGCCGCGAGTACTACTTCACCACGCACGAAGAGTTTGAACGCATGCGCCAGGCGGGCCGGTTCCTTGAGTACGCCGAGGTCTTTGGAAACTACTACGGAACGGCGCGTCAGTCGCTTGATGAGGCGAGGCGCGCCGGTCATGACCTGCTTCTCGACATTGACGTGCAGGGCGCAAAGCTGGTGCGCACGGCGATGCCCGAGGCGGTCAGCATCTTTGTCATGCCTCCCACGCCGAAGGTATTGCGCACCCGCCTGCGCAACCGCAGCCGCGCCGAGGGCGTGATGAACGAGGCAGAGCTCTATCGCCGCCTGAGCGAGGCGAGCAGGGAGATTGAGAATTACCGCGAGTACAGTTATATTCTGGTTAACGACATTCTTGACCGGACGGTGGCGCAACTGGAAGCGATCGTTCTGGCCGAGCGGTATTATCGTAATGGTGAACCAATTGCCTACCGTTCGAGCAGGGTGTTGGAGGTCGCCGCATCCTGCCGGCAGTCCAATTCGCAGGAGCGGCTTAAACCCGTGCTGGAGGCATTTGGGATTCTCAATCCCAGCGGCCAGCAGCAACTGAACTTTGATGAGGATTCCGATGACGATTGAGACTCAGTTTGACTCGAACTACCGCAAGGTTCTTGTAGCTGCCCGACGCGCCCGCCAGTTGCAGAACGGGTCCATGGCGCTGATCCCCAGCCGCTCAAACAAGGCGTGCCGCATCGCTCAGGAAGAGATTGACGCGGGCAAGATCGCCTACGTCAAGACCGAATCGCCGGATCCGCAACCGGTGGTTGAAGATCGGGGAATCCCGATCCTATCGCATTGAAGGCAGGGTAGATTCACCTGGCATTTGCTGATATTCAAGCTCTTGCGTTCGCGACTGCAGGGCCGGAGCAGGGTGCCTGTGCCTTCAGCGCGCAGTGTAACGGCGAATCGTTCTACAATTTCAATGATGAGAGTGACGGTTGCGGTAACGGGCGGTATAGCTGCCTATAAGGCTGCTGAACTGGTGCGCGCGCTGCAGCGCCAGGCGCTCGAAGTGCGCGTGGTGATGACCGCGTCGGCCACTCGTTTTATCCAGCCGCTCACGTTTGCCGCGCTCACCGGCCACAAGGTGATCACCAGCTTGTGGGATGACCAGGGCGATGCCGCTGGCTCCCATGACGCTGCAGACAGCCCGGGCGGAATCGAACACATCGCCGAGGCGCAGTGGCCGGATGCGCTGGTGGTCGCGCCCGCCACAGCCAACATCCTGGCGAGATTCGCCCACGGCATTGCTGACGACTTTCTCACCACGATGTATCTCGCCACGCGGGCTCCGGTGCTGGTCGCTCCGGCCATGAACGTGAATATGTGGGAGCACCCTGCCACGCAGGCCAATCTTGAGACGCTGCGTCAACGCGGCGTGCGGATCATCGAGCCGGGTGCTGGGGACCTGGCCTGCGGCATGGTGGGGGCGGGGCGCATGGCCGAGCCTGATGCCATCGCCGAGGCGGTGCTCAACACGCTTGGCCGCCGGCACGATCTGGCCGGTGAAATCGTGCTTGTCACCGCCGGCGGAACACGCGAGGCGCTTGATCCGGTCCGATTCTTAGGCAACCGCTCCAGCGGCAAGATGGGCTATGCGCTGGCAGATGCCGCGCTGAGCCGTGGCGCCCGGGT
>DASSHM010000211.1:0-19089 GCA_035692885.1 Occallatibacter sp. | reverse complement strand
GGCCCCGGTGTGTGCGTGTGGCTCGCGCTCTCCGAGCTGATGCCCACGCGCATCCGCTCCAACGGCATGAGTATTGCGCTGGTGATTAATCAGCTTGTCTCCACCACGCTGGCGGGCATCTTTCTGCCCTTTGTCGCCAAGCATGGATATGCGTCCATGTTCTTTCTCTTCGCCGGATTTACCGTCATCTATTTCCTCACCGCGGCATTTCTGCTGCCCGAGACCAAAGGCAGGACGCTCGAGGAGATAGAAGCCTTCTTTGAGGCGGGCAAGACGCGCCCCGCCGAGGGCTAGCTCTCAATAACCGCCTTGGACAGATTCCGCGGCCGGTCAACGTCCACGCCGCGCTCCACGGCCATGGAGTAGGCAAACAGTTGCAGCGGAATCACCTCGGCGAGGGGAAGCAGGTGCTCACTGAGCGGCTCCACCGCAATGCAGTCCTCCACCAGCGCACGCACGTCGTTGTCGCCGGTGTCGGCAATGGCGATCATGCGCGCTCCCTGCTGTTTCATGTCATCGAGCAGTTGCAGCGTCTTCTCGTACCGGTAAACGGAGTCGGACACGTTGTGGTCAACGGTGGCGAGAATCACCAGAGGCACGTGCTCGCTCACCAGTGCGTTGGGGCCGTGCTTCAATTCGCCGGCCGGGTAGCCCTCGGATTGCACATAGGATGATTCCTTCATCTTCAGCGCGCCTTCGCGGGCGATGGCGTAATGCACGCCTCGGCCGAGATAAAGAAAACTTGCCGCGTCACGGTACTTCCCTGCCAGCGTGGCTGTCTGGGCACGCCAGGCCGCCAGTTGGCGGTCAATTGTCTCCGGCAGTGACTGCAGTGCGGCAATGTTGCTGTCGATTATGGCTGGCTTTAGCGTGCCGAGGGCCGCTGCTTCGTACAGAGCAAGCAGATAGACCGCCGCCAGTTGGCAGGTAAAGCTTTTCGTCGCAGGAATTGCAACTTCAGTCCCCGCCGCGAGAGGCATCGCGGCTGTGGCCTCGCGAAGCATGGTGCTCCCGGGCACATTGGCGATTGCCAGGGTTCGATGACCTCCGTTTTGAGCACAGCGCAAGGCGGCCAGGGTGTCGCTGGTTTCGCCCGATTGGGAGATCACCAAAACGGAAGGATTGCGGGGGTTGGCAGCAGGACGACAACTGTACTCACTCGCGTACTCCACGTCCACCGCCAGCCCGCAGAGATCCTCAAGCATAATCTCGGCGGCAAGACCCGCATGGCGGCTGGACCCGCTGGCCGCAATGAGTACCTCGCCACGCGGATTCAGCCACCCCGACAGATCAGCAAAAGCACTGGAATCAAATGAGTTGCTGCGCAAATAGAGATTGAGAGTCCGCCGGATGGCGGCGGGCTGCTCAAAGATTTCGCGCAACATGGCATGAGGAAACTCGGTCACACCGGCACCCTTGCACGGCCCCGTACAGGAGCGTGGCCCGCGGCTCGATTGTACAGGCAGCGAACTTGCCATAGCGTGGCCAGCACCCTGCCCAGACGGGTCCAGATTGAAGCCCATGGATGCCGCGATCTGTTCTGCTCATCTGTTCGGCCGCGACGGGATGGGCTATAGTGCAGCATTAAGCCCGATCGCCCGGCCGGAAGGCCTGTGCAAGGGTACGGCGCAAGTTCTCCCGCCGATTTGACACGAGCGTTGCTGCTGGCACACATTGCAGAGATCAGTTGATCAGGTTCGCCCGCTCGGGGCTTGTCGAGGAGAAAGCGTTCAGAACGGCGGTTGCCGGAAGGTGGAGGCCGAGATGAAGATTACCGACACGATTGGAGCAGTGCTGAAGGCAAAGAGATCGAACAGTATCCTGTCGATCGGGCCTGGACAGTCAGTATATGAGGCGCTGGAACTGATGGCACGGCACGACGTGGGAGCGCTGCTTGTTCTTTCAGGCACAAAGCTGCTGGGCATCCTGTCAGAGCGCGATTATGCCCGCAAAGGCGTGCTTGTGGGGCATCTCTCACGCGAGACCCGGGTGGAAGAGATGATGACCACCATGGTGCAATGCGTGAGCCTGCAGCACACGGTGGATGACTGCATGGCAATCATGACGCAGCATCGCATCCGGCACCTGCCGGTCGTGCAGGGTGACACTCTGGTTGGGGTTGTCTCGATTGGCGATCTTGTGAAGTGGGTCATCTCCGGCCAGGCGCAGACGATCCAGGATTTGCAGGGTTATATCACCGGCTCCTATCCGGCCTAGCCGGCAATGATCAGGTCTCCTCTCCGAGGTTGCCATCACGCGGCCATCAACAGATTTATCTGAGTTCTGTCTGCGTCATGCAGGAGGCAGGTACCTCTGCCTGCGTCACAGCCTGCGCAGGCGGGCGCAGGCTTCATCCAGGTCGGCATCCTTTTTGGCGAAGCAGAATCTCAGCAGGTCTTCTCCGCGGCCATGGCGGAAAAACGCCGACCCGGCCACGGACGCAACGCCCGTGGCGGCGAGCAGATGCCGCGCCTTTTCCGCGGCTGTTGTGCCGCGTACGCGGGTCGATTTGGCCAGGACGTAGTAGGCCCCCGCCGGCACACCGGGATCCATACCCGCATCGCCCAATGCGGCAAGCATCCGCGCACGCTTTGAGGCATGGTCAGCGGCAAGATTGGCATAAAAGGCGGAAGGCAGTTGCTCCAGTCCGGCGGCGACTCCGTGCTGAAGCGCCGATGGAGCGCAGACGTAGGTCAGGTCGTGGAAGTAGGCCATGGCGGCCATCCACCGGGCGTCGGCGGTCACGTAGCCCAGCCGCCAGCCGGTCACGCTGAAGGTCTTGCTGAAGCCTGACATCACGATGGTGCGCCCGCGCATGCCGTCAAGCGTGGCGGGGCAGATGTGGCGATGGCCATCGTAGACAAAGTACTCATAGATCTCATCAGTAAAGAGAAAGAGATCGTGTTCGCGACAGGCGTCGGCCACCGCCTCCAATTCCGCGCGGGAAAAAATCTTGCCGCTGGGGTTGGCCGGGGTGTTCAGGATGATGGCGCGGGTGCGCGGCGTGATGGCTGCATGAAGCGCGCCGGTGTCGAGCGACCAATCCGGCTCGGCCAGCGGCACGAGCACAGGCTTTACGCGCATGGACTTGAGGGTCGCCACGTGGTACCCGTAAAACGGCTCGAACAGCAGCACCTCATCGTTCGGATTGAGCAGCGCCATGCAGGCCGCATGCAGGCCGCCGGTGGCTCCTGAAGCCACCAGCACCTCGGTCTCAGCGTCGTAGACAAGGCCGTAGTCGCGCTGCTGCTTGGTGGCGATTGCTCTGCGCAGACGCTCAATCCCGTCGAGGCGTGTGTAAATATTGTGTCCGCCGCGGACGGCGGCAAGGGCCTCGGCCTCGACTGGCGCGGGCACCGGCGTGTCGCAAACTCCCTGGGCCAGGTTGATTCCACCCACCCGGTCGCACTCGGTGGTCATGGCACGAATCTCAGATTGCATGGCTCCGGGAGCCAGTTCACTGAGCGCGAGACGCGAGGTGGCGTGAGGGTGCGATGCGATGGTCCTGGTCACGGGTGGTCCCCTCCACTGCCATCTTACATTTTGAGCGGCGCGCAGCGCAGAGCAAAACCAGATCCGCTCCGTCGGCGCTGGTGGTTGCGTTGAACTCAGGGCGCAAAGGTTGGTGGCGTTGCCGGGTATTGAATCTTAATTTACATGCAGCAATATGCCGCCTTCGTCAAAGCACAACATCCGCGTCGCCTGGGGGTGAAGGCTACGGCGCGGATGACGGGCTGGCGGCGCTCGCCGGTGCAGCGACTGTCCCGGCCGGCGCAACCCTTCCCGTACCCTCCTTGAGAGTGACAATGCGATCCACGCCGGGAACGGTGAAGTGCTCCACGACGCCACTGGGCCAGTGCACCTCGATATCGTCAATCCGGGTTGCCTTGCCGAGGCCAAAGTGCGGCCGGGGATCGTTGCTGGAGAGATAGCTGCCGCCGCTCAGCACGTCGCTGCGCTGCCGCATGCCGCCGGCGGTGACGTAAACGGCCGCGCCCACCGCATCGCGCGGGCTCCTGGGGCCGCCCACCAGTTTGAATTCGAGCCAATGGTTATGGTCGTCACTCACATTCTTCAGCAGCACCGGGTGCCCGTCCATCACGTTAATCACCGCGTCGAGCTTGCCGTTGTTGAACAGATCGCCCACGGCCATGCCGCGGCCGGCCATCACATCCGCCAGTCCGGTGCCCTCCACCGCAGGCACATTCTCAAAGCGCTTTCCATCGAGATTGCGGAAAAGCATGGGGCGCTGTTTCCAGCTCGTTCCCCAGTTATATTTGTCGGCCTGCGGATAGACATGGCCATCCGCCATTAGCAGGTCCTTCCAGCCGTCGTTGTCATAGTCGATGAAGGCATCGCCGAAGCCGAGGAACGGCACCGTAATCTCGCCGAGTCCCATATCGTAGCTGACGTCGGTCATGTTGCCGTCACCCTCGTTGTGGTAGAGCGGCTTGTAGCTGTCGGAGAATGCGGTATCGAATACATCGAGCATGCCGTTGTTCTGGTAGTCGCCCACGGCCAGACCCATGGAGGCTGATTCCTGGCCGGCCTCGTTCACCGCAAAGCCGGAGGCATAGCTGACGTCATCAAAGGTGCCGTCGCCCTTGTTGAGATAGAGGTAGTTGGGCGTGGAGTCGTCGCCTACCAGCAGGTCGGGCTTGCCATCGTTGTTCACATCGGCAAAGACCGCGCCCAGGCCATAGTAGCCGGGCTTGTCGGCCACGCCTGCCTTTTCGCTTACGTCGGTGAACGTGCCGTCGCCGTTGTTGTGGAACAGGTGATCGGGCTCCCCGGGCAGTCCGCGCGGTCCGCAGGCCACAGGCACACCCCGGAATGTGCAGTACAGGTTGATCGTGCCATCCGTGGTGCTCTGCGGCAGGTGGTTAAGATCAAAGTTCACATAACCGGCCACAAAGAGGTCGAGCCTGCCGTCGCCGTCGTAATCGCCCCAGGTGACGCCCGTGGACCAGTTGCCGAGTTGCACGCCCGCCTTTTCGGCCACGTCGGTAAAGGTCCCATCGTGGTTGTTGTGATACAGGCGGTTCTTGCCCCAGTTGGAGACGTAGATGTCGGGCCAGCCGTCATTGTCGTAGTCGCCAATGGCCACGCCAAAGCCCCAGCGGTCGTTGGTCACTCCGGCCTTGGCGGCCACGTCGGTAAAGGTGCCGTCGTGATTGTTGTGAAACAGCGCTGCGTGCGGCGGGGTTGTCTTGCCGGTGAGCGCGTCAAACGTCGATCCATTGACGACGTAAATGTCGAGCCATCCGTCATTGTCGTAGTCGATGAGGCCGATACCGGCACCCTTGGTCTCCACCAGGTACTCCTTGGCCGGAGTGCCCGTCTGGTTGGTCCAGTGGGTGAGCCCGGCCTTTTCGGAGTCATCTTCAAAAATGATGGGGCCAGTCTTGACGAAACCACCTTCGGTGATGGGGCGATGCTCGGCATCCAACTGGATGGGGTGGGGAGAGCCGTTCGCCGGGCCACCGGAGATCGGCTGCGCGACGGGTTGAGCTGGAGGGGGGACGCTGGAATCTGTAGTTTGCGCAGAAAGATAGACACAACTTCCTACCGCCAACAGTCCGCAGACAGTGGTCGCACGCAAGGCCTGAAACATGGCTGCCAGTATACGGGGCGGACACCGAGGCAGTATCGACCGAAAGTTGGAGTGCCGGGGTGGGGTAATGCCGCTGACTGCATCGGCGGCGGTGTCTCAGCACGGCCAGACCGGGTATGAGGTCCGGCGACGAATGGAATTAGTTGCCGGCGATTTCATAGGGAAGGGCGAAGCGGCCAATCTGAATGAGCGACTTGTCATTCGGCGGCCAGATATGAAGACTCTCCACGCGCACATGTCCGGCCATGCGATGCGCCTCGGTGCTGCCCACCAGCGCGCCGGTGGCCGCGACGTTTAGATGAACCTTGAGCGAGTCGGCGTCGCGCACCCAGCCGAAGACGTAGTCACCCGGCTGCAGTTCGATGCCGCCGACGCGAATGGGCGTCTGAATCACAAGGTAGTGCGAATACTTGCCGTCTGCCGAGTAGCCGGCCGTGATGAGCACCACACCGGCGATGTAGCGGCCCTGGCTGTTGACAATGCCGCTGGCGGTCCGCATCTCCGTCTCGATGTGTTCCTTTTCCACCTGCGCGCGGGCCGGCAGCAGCGAGGCAAGTTCCGAGTCGGTAGCCTGTCGCCAGGTTGGCTGTTTGGCCTGCGCCAGTGGACACATCAACGTAAACAGGAGCGCGAAGAGGAGGGAATTTTTCATGAGGTTGGTTTCCTGAGGGATTCCAGCGGAACGATGCCGCGCTGAATCGCCGCGGTGGCGGCCTGCGTTCGATCGGTGACTCCCAGCTTGCCCAGCAGGCTGTTGATGTGGGTCTTCACCGTGGCTTCAGAGATGTCGAGCTCACCGGCAATTTCCTTGTTGCTTTTGCCGTGAACAATCTGCTCCAGCACGTCAAATTCACGCGGAGTCAGCTCTTCGGTTCCCATGCGCTCGGCCAGCCGCTGGGCGATGACCGGCGGGATGTGCGACTTGCCCGAATGAACCGCGCGGATGGTGGCGATAAGCTCGTCGGTGGTCATACCCTTGAGCAGATAGGCGCGCGCGCCGGCCTGCAGGGCGCGGTAGATGTCCTCGTCGCCGTCGTAGGTGGTGAGCACGATGAAGCGCGCATGCGGCGTCTCCATGCGGATGCGCTGGATCACATCGACGCCGCCCATGCGCGGCAGACGCAGATCAATCAGCGTGACATTCGGCTGGTGACGGCGAAACTGCGCAATGGCCTCCATGCCGTCCGCTGCCTCGCCCACCACTTCAATGCCTTCCACCACGTTCAGCAGCGCCACCAGGCCCTGACGCACCACATGATGGTCTTCGACGACTAGGACGCGAATGGGTTCCTGTGCCACCACTACTCCCTGGGCTCCTTCGGCGCCGGCATACTCAGCCTGACGGTTGTTCCACGGCCCGGCTCGCTGCTCACCTGCAGGTTGGCGCCAATCACGGCGGCCCGCTCGCGCATGCCGGTCAATCCATAATGTCCGGGCGGAGAGCCGGGCGTCGCACCGGGTGCAAAGCCGCGTCCATCATCCCGAACCTCGAGCACAACCTCACTTTGACCATACTCCAACTGGACGTGCAGGTGCGAGGCGCGCGCGTGCTTCTTCACGTTATGGATGGCCTCCTGAGCGACGCGAAGAAGCTCCCGTTCGGCGTCCGGTGGCATCGACCTGTAGGCCCCGTAGACGTTGAAGCTGGCTTCCAGTCCGTTCCCGCCCGCCCTCTCGGTGGCTCTGCGCAGGTGTACCGGCAGGGTCTTCTCGCCGGAGTCCTGCGAGCGCAGTGCCCAGATGGACTGGCGGGCATCGGCAAGCCCCTCGCGCACGTGCCCGCGGGTCACGTCCAGTTGCCGCGCTGCCGCGTCAGCCTTGTTATGCCGCAGCAACTCTGCCAGCACCTCAAGCTGGACGGAGATGCCGACGTATCCCTGCGCGAGCGTGTCGTGGATTTCGCGGGCGATGCGGCTGCGCTCAGCCAACACGGCGCTGAACTCGCGTTCCGCGCGAAGCAACCGCAGCCTGAGCAGCAGCACCACCAGGCCGGCGCAGGCCAGCGCCAGCAGAATGTAGAACCACACTGTCTGGTAGAAGTGGGGCCGCAGCTCGAACCTGAGCGAAGCCCCCGTGGTGTTCCAGAGGCCGTCGTTGTTGGCCGCCTGCACGCGAAACGTGTAGCGGCCGGGAGGAATGTTGGTGTAATAGGCGGTGCGGCGCGCTCCGGCTTCGGTCCAGCGATGGTCAAAGCCGACGAGCATGTAGCGGTAGCGCACCTTTTGCGGCGCGACGAAGCTGAGTCCGGCGTAATCAAACTGAAAATGGAAATGCCCCGCGGGCACGCGCAATGATGCATCTCCGCCATTCAGATGCTGGTCAACATCATCCACGCTAAAGCGCTCAATCGCCACCGGCGGGGGAAGTGTATTGACGGGGAAATGCGCGGGACTCACCACCTCCAGCCCCTTGGGCGTGGCAAACCACAAAAGGCCGTCGCGCGACCGCCAGGCTGAAGGATGGCTGTTGGTGGCGGTCTTGCGGCTGCGCAGGCCGTCAGCGGGACCGAACTGGAGCCAGCCGGAGAAGTCGGGCGCCGAGTTGCGGTCGCAGCGGGCGATGCCATCGTCGGTCGCAAACCACAGATGGTTGCCGCCGTCTTCGAGAATTGCGTGGATGCTGGCCTGGTCAATCCTGTCGTGCCTGACAGGAGAGAATTTCCGCCCATCCCAGAAAGTCCAGCCATGATCCTGCGTGCCGATCATCAGGGTTCCATCGCCGGGCGCCAGCAGGGCCGTGATCACATTGCTGGAGAGGCCGTCGGCGACTGTGTAGTTGATGATTCTGTCGCTGCTCAGCCGCGAGAGCCCGGCCAGCGTGGCCACCCACAGGCCGCCGTGCGCATCGCGCGTCATGGCGCCAACCAGGTCACTGCCCAGTCCGTTTGCATGCGTGTAGGTCTGCATGTGGCGGCCTGCCGGAGCATCGGTCCAGTGGGTGAGGCCGCGCCGCGTGCCAATCCAGAGCGAACCATCCGAGTCCACCAGCAGCGAGCGCACAAAGTCATCGGGCAGGCCGTCCGCCGAGGTAAAGGAGCTGATGACGCCGCGATGGATCAGGTTGAGACCGTCGGGCGTACCCACCCACAGGTCTCCGTCGGGAGCCGGCGCGAGAGCAAGAATCACGTCGCTCATCAGTCCGTTGGAGACGGTGTAGATCTTCGGCCTAACCGGTCCCGGCGCAGGCCACTTGAACGCATTGAGCCCGCCGCTGCTGGTACCCACCCACATGGTTCCGGCTACGTCCTGCACCACCGTGGTGGTGGCGTCGGAGGAGAGCCCGTCCCGTGCTCCGATACCGCGAAAGCGCTCATCGCGGAGGATATCGAGCCCGCTGGTTTCAGTACCCACCCAGAGATTGCCCTCGCGATCCTCAAGCAGGGACAGGATGGATGAGCTGGCGAGCGGATCGGTGACCGGCAGCTTTTGCACGGTTCCCGCGATGATGCGGGCAAGGCCGTTGTTGGTACCTACCCAAAGGCTGCCCTCGCGGTCCGCATAGAGCGCCTGGATGCGGCCGCCCGGCAGCTCGTTGCCGGCGGTGAACCGGCCTGTGACCCTGCCACTACTGACGAGCACGAGCCGGTTGTTACTGGCGAGGGCATAAGCATCCGCGCCCAGCCGGGCAAGAAAGGAAACATCGTCCTGCCTCAGCCCTGCCCTGGCGGCCGCCTGCCGCCATCCAACGCCTGCAAGGGGCGTGGAATTCACCAGTGAACGGCTTTCGCCCTGCGAGGTGACCTGGGGTATCACGGCTCCGGGGCGCCACGAGCCGGCTGCCTCGAAGCGGCTGCCGGTCTGGCGTGCCAGTCCCGTATCGGTGTAGACCCAGAGCATGCCCTGACTGCCCTCGCCGAGAGCGCGAATCGACCCGTCGGGGAGCCCGTTTTTTGTTCCATAGGTCGTGACGACGCCGTCCTTGAATCGCACCAGACCGTCCCCGGTGCCCACCCAGAGGGAACCTTCCGGACCCGCCAGGAGACAGCGAATATCGCCGCTGGGGATCGCTGGCGTGGTATTCGGGTCATAGATGGTAAAGGAGTTACCGTCAAAGCGGACGAGTCCTGCCTCCGTGCCCAGCCAGAGAAATCCGTCCGGCGTCTGCGCCAGGGCATGGACCGTGTTCTGGGGAAGGCCATTCTCCATGGCCCAGGATTGGCGGCCATATCCGGCAAGGGGGGTGGCCGGCTCCAGAGCCAAACCGGTCAGAGCAATGGAGAGCAGAAACGCGGGAAGAGCCGTCAGGCCGGCGCGCCGGGCACGCCGACGGCCCGGCGGGACCGGCAGGGGAGCCTTCGATCTGGAGCGGGCCAGGGGCAACTGAGCGCGTACCTTCCGGTGGAATGCCGCAGGGTGCTGTGGAGCGCACTTCCACAGTAATAGGATTCCACAGGGAATGTACAAACCCTTTTGATTTTGCGGATTTCCGCCTCCAACTATTGATGGAGGCGGGCCTCAGTCCAACGGCTCAAGACGCGCCGACGGTCTGGGGCTACTCTGTGTTTGTCTCCTGATTGGCCTGTACATTTCTGGCTTTTCGTTCTCGGGTGACACCTTTCGCAAGGTGTCACCCGATTTTTCTGGATACTGCTTGCCGCTCCGGCTCGCCAGGCACTCTGCTAGGCTCAAGCTGCCATGGCATACACGACGATTCACACTGAGAACCGCGCACCGGTGGCGCTTGTTACGCTGGACCGCCCCAGGGCGCTGAATGCGCTGAACGCGCAGATGCTGGATGAGTTGAACGACGCGTTTGCCAATCTGGCGGAGGACGCCGCAATCCGCGTTGTGCTGGTGACGGGCGCGGGTGAGCGCGCCTTTGCGGCAGGCGCTGACATCACCGAGCTTGCGTCGCTCACGGCGGACGAGGGCGAGGCCTTTGCCCGGCGCGGCCAGGATGTCATGCGCAAAATTGAAACCCTGGGGAAGCCGGTGATTGCCTGCATCCGGGGATTTGCCCTGGGGGGTGGATGCGAGTTGGCGCTGGCCTGCACCCTGCGTCTGGCGGCGGATGACGCAAAGCTGGGCCAGCCCGAGGTCAAGCTGGGCTTGATAGCCGGCTACGGCGGGCTGGAGCGGCTGCCCCGGCTTGTTGGCCGGGGCGCGGGCCTGAAGCTGCTGCTGACCGGAGCGATGATCGATGCGCAGGAGGCGCTGCGCATCGGGCTGGTGGACGAGGTGGCGCCCGCGGCAAGCCTGATGGCGCGCGCCGAGGAGCTGGCCCGGCAGATTGCTGCAAACGCGCCCGCAGCCGTCGCGGAGACCCTGCAGGCCGTGGACGAGGGTCTCGACCTGCCGCTGGATCAGGCTCTGCGCCTCGGCGCGGCCCGCTTTGGCCGGTTGTGCGGCACATCAGAGATGGTGGAGGGCACGTCGGCATTTCTTGAGAAGCGCCACCCGGTGTGGACAAGCCATTGATGAGGCCGCACTGGCGGCGCTTGCGCTATTCTTGGAGCGTGGTCCAGTTTCTCCGGTCTCCGAAATTTGTCCTGGTCGCGCTCTTAGCCATGGTGGCTGTCGCGGGGTGCCGCCAGCAGGAGAAGGCCGTGGCCGGCGTGGCACAGAATGCCGTAAACGCCGAGCACAAGGCACAGGCCAATGCGACCAGGCTGGCCGAGCAGCGCACTGAGCTGGCGCAGATTCCTCTCCCCACCAAGAGCATGTATATCGATGTCCATGATCCCAGCGCGTGGGCAAATCCTTTTCTTGCCATTGGCAAGGACTCCATCACGGTGAGCATCTTTCTGACTGATGCGAACCCGAGCAAGATGGGTGAGGGAACCTTTTTGCGACCGGCAGCCGCGCGCCGCCAGGAAATCCACGTCCGCCCCAGCGACCTGGCGGAGGCGATTGTGGCGCTGCCGCCGCAGGCGTGGCGCTATGGGCGAGTGGTGGCCGTGGCCGAGAATCCCGAGGCCGGCGCCAACGACCGGGCGGGTATTCGCCGCAACATGGAGGCCGCCATACAGAAGCTGAACAACCTGGGCGTGGTGGTCGAGGAGTGGCCGTCCAACTGACGTGCCGTGCAAGCTTCCTTGTCCGGAATGTCCAGCGTCAATCCAGTTGGAGCGATCGCTTTTTCACGATTGCCCGGGACGCCATTTGCCATCGGCGGTTCCGTCGGGGCTGGCGATAACGACCACATAGCCGTCCGGGTCATGCATCCAGCACTCCCAGTGGTTCGGGCCGCCGTCGCCCTCGGGAGGGTTCCGGTGGCGGGGCAGCACGATCTCCACATTCATCGCCGATGCCCGCTGCATCACCGCATCAAAATCCTCAACCTCAAGCCAGAGCAGCACGCCGTTCCCATACGGCCTGTCATCCCGGTTGCCGATGAGTCCGTGGTGGTGTTCCACAGTGAAGCTATGGAGTTGAAGGACCAGTACGCCGTTCCAGAGTAGCCGCTCGTATTCGGAACCGCCGTGATCGCTTCTGACGCCCAGGAGCCGCTGATACCACCTACTGCTCCGTTTCACGTCGCTGACTGCAAGGAGAGGCTGCGGGCGCATATGGAACACACTACACAGCTGGGTGCCTGTGTGCAAGGTTCGAAGCAGGGCACCGGTGCGGCAGGGCTCATGCGCTCTGACGCGTGTGGACCGCGTGACGCGCTAAGATGCCTGCGTGAGCACATTCCCGATTCTCGGCAACCAGCCGCAACTGGAGCATGAGCGATTTGCGGCGCATCGCGAGCTGGAATCCCGGCTGAAGGCCACGGTGAGCGGCGATGTGCTATTCGACATGGGCTCGCGCGCGCTCTATGCGGCTGACTCTTCAAACTATCGCCAGCTTCCGGTGGGTGTGGTTTTGCCGCGCGATGCGGCCGACGTGGAAGCCACGCTGACGGCCTGCCGGGCAACAGGGGCCGCCGTGCTGCCGCGCGGCGCGGGCACCAGCCTCGCAGGCCAGTGCGCCAACGTGGCCGTGGTCCTTGATTTTTCGCGTTACATGAACCGTCTGGGAGCGATCGATGTGGAAGCGAAGCTGGCCACGGTGGAGCCGGGCATTGTGCTTGACCGGCTGCGCGACGCGGCTGAGCTGCACCATCTGACCTACGCTCCTGATCCCGCGACACACTCGCGCTGCACGCTGGGCGGCATGATCGGCAACAACAGTTGCGGCGTGCATGGACTGCTGGGCGGCAAGGTGGCCGACAACGTGGAGTCGATGGATGTGGTGCTCTATGACGGCACGCGCATGACGGTGGGCAGAACGAGCGACCTGGAGCTGGAGCGGCTGATTCGCGGCGGCGGACGCGAGGGGCAGATCTATGCCGGGCTGGCGCGTATTCGCGACCGCTACGCCGAAGTGGTGCGGGCCCGGTACCCGCGGATTCCGCGACGCGTCTCCGGCTACAACCTGGACGAGCTGCTGCCGGAGAACGGCTTCAACGTGGCGCGAGCCATGGTGGGTAGCGAGGGAACATGCGCCACGGTGGTTTCTGCCACATTGAACCTGGCGGCGAGCCCTCCGTTCCGCGTGCTCACGGTGCTTGGCTTTGACGATCCGTTTGTGGCTGCCGATGCCGTTCCACTGGCGCTGGAGCACAAGCCAATCGGTCTGGAGGGTTTCGATTGCCTGCTGGTGGAGTTTATGCGGCGCAAGGGGCTGGCGCTGAAGGATCTGGAGCGGCTGCCGGCGGGCGTGGGCTTCCTGCTGGTGGAGGTGGGCGCATGGAGCGCGGACGAGGCACAGGCGAAGGCGGAGGCCGTTGCGCGCGCCTCGCGGGTCTGGCCGCATCCGCCCGCGGCGCATATCTGCTCGGCGGCCGAGGCTGCGAGCGTGTGGCATGTGAGGGAGTCGGCGCTGGGCGCGGTGGTGTTTGTGCCGGGCGAGCCGGACCGCTGGGAGGGCTGGGAGGATGCGGCGGTTCCACCTGAGCAGCTGGGCGGCTACCTGCGGCGCATTACGGCGCTGATGAAGGAGTTCGGCTACAGCAGTCCGCTGTATGGCCACTACGGGCAGGGCTGCGTGCATACCCGCATCAACTTTGACTTCAAGTCCGGGCAGGGCATCCGCCGGTTTCGCGCATTTCTCGACCGTGCCGCGGATGTGGTGGTTGACGCGGGCGGTTCGCTGAGCGGCGAGCACGGCGACGGGCAGGCGCGGGCCGCGCTGCTGCCCCGCATGTTCGGGCCGGAGCTGATGCAGGCATTTCAGGAGTTCAAGGCGCTGTGGGATCCGGACAACCGCATGAATCCGGGCAAGCTGGTCGACGCCGTGCGTGTCTATGACCCGGTGGAGAACCTGCGGCACCTGGCTGCTCCGCCTGCAGGAGCTCAAACGCATGAGGCGCTGGAGACGCACTTTGTGTTTGCCGCGGATGGCGGATCGCTGGAGCGCGCAGCCGAGCGTTGCGTGGGCGTGGGCGCGTGCCGCAAGGCTGAGGGTGGCGTAATGTGCCCGAGTTATCGCGCAACCGGGCAGGAGCAGCACTCCACGCGCGGGCGGGCGCGGCTGCTGTGGGAGATGCTGGCGGGAGCGCTGCGCGAAGAAGGCTTCAGAAGCGAGGCGGTGCGCGAGGCGATGGACCTGTGCCTGAGCTGCAAGGCGTGCAAGTCGGAGTGCCCGACGCAGGTGGACATGGCGGCCTACAAGGCGGAGTTTCTGGCACAGCACTTCAAAGGCAGGTTGCGCCCGCTGCAGCACTATATTTTTGGCAACGCTGACAAGCTGGCGCGCTGGGGCTCACTCACTCCCGCGATGACGAATGCGCTGCTGACGGCACCGGTGACTGCCCCGCTGATCAAATATGTGGCAGGAGTGGCGCAGCAGAGGCAGTTGCCCCGGCTGGCCGCGGAGAGCTACCAGCGGATTCGCGCCGATGCGGAGCGGCTGAAGACAGCGAGTGAAGGACTGCCCGCGCGGAAGCGCGTGGTGCTGTGGACGGACACCTGGAACAACTACTACCACCCGCCCACACTGGCGGCGGCCGAGAGGGTGCTGGCGCAGACGGGCTTCGAGGTGGTTACGCCGAAGGGGCATCTCTGCTGCGGACGGCCGCTCTACGATTTCGGCCTGCTGAACGTGGCCCGGTCGTACCTGGCGAGAGTGCTGGACAGGATGGCGGTGGAGATCGACGCGGGGCTGCCCTTTATTTTTCTTGAGCCGAGCTGCGCCAGTGTCTTCAAGGACGAGATGCCGGAGCTCTTTCCGCGGAGCGAGCGGGCGCTGAAGCTGCGCAGGCAGGTGTGGCTGCTGGCGGACTGGCTGGCGGAGCATGCGCCGGAGACGGCGTTTGACGGATTGCACGGCGCGCATATTCTGGTCCACGGCCACTGTCACCACAAGGCCGTCTTCGGCGGGCCCTCCAGCGAGGTTGCCCTGCTGCAGCGGGCCGGCGCGACGGTGGAAACCATCCAGGCCGGGTGCTGCGGCATGGCGGGACCATTCGGGTTTGAAGCCGACAAGTTTGAAGTGTCAAAGGCGATTGCCGCCGACGGGCTGCTGCCCGCGGTGGAGGCTGCCGGACCAACGACCGTGCTGGTGGCGGACGGCTTCAGCTGCCGTGAGCAGATTCGAGAACTGGGACACAAGAAGGCGTTGCACTTTGCCGAGGTGCTGGCGCGGACGTGCAGTTGCGGCGGTTGAAGGGGCGCCGTGGGATTGCGAAGCAGCCGCCACGCGGAGCTGCGCTACCATTGAAAAAAGATTGTGAGGCTGCGCATGTTCGTGGTGGTGTGGCAGTTTGAAATTGCCGAGGAGAAGGTGGCGGCATTCGAGGCCGCGTATGGGCCGGAAGGCGCCTGGGCGCAGCTTTTCCGCAGGTCGCCGGATTACAAAGGCACCGAGCTGCTCCGCGGCGCGTACGTGCCGGGCAACTATCTGACCATCGACCGCTGGTCCAGCGAGGAGGCGTTTCGCGCCTTCCGCAGGGATCATGATGCGGACTACGAGGCAGTGGATCGCTCGTGCGACGCGCTGACCAGCCGCGAGACCCGCATCGGGGCATATACGGTCCGGGCGTAGCCGCACAGGATGACGGGTGAAGCGGATTGCCAGAGGCGCAAAATATTCTCTCTTTCTTCGCTTTTTGCTATTCACGGGTGTTCGGCCCTGCTACAATCCGAACGAAATCCAAACCAAACCGGGCGTGATTTTTGCTCTCCCGTGAGGGTCACGCCGGACGAGCAACCCATTCCAAGGAGCAATCTCCATGGCAGTCGCCGATGACCGTGCAAAGGCTGTAGAACTGGCCCTTTCGCAGATTGAGAAGCAGTTTGGCAAGGGGTCGATTGTGCGCCTCGGCTCGCGCGAGGCGCTGCTGCCAATCTCGGTAATCTCAACGGGCTCAATCAGTTTTGACGCGGCGCTGGGCGTTGGCGGCATTCCGCGCGGCCGGGTGATTGAGGTATTTGGGCCGGAGTCGTCGGGCAAGACCACGATTACGCTGCAGATTATCGCCGAGGCGCAGAAGCTGGGCGGCCTGGCGGCGTTTGTGGATGCCGAGCACGCGCTGGACCCCATCTATGCCAAAAAACTGGGCGTGG
The DNA here is from genome assembly GCA_035692885.1 of Occallatibacter sp. Taxonomy (GTDB): domain Bacteria; phylum Acidobacteriota; class Terriglobia; order Terriglobales; family Acidobacteriaceae; genus Telmatobacter. The sequence goes on along the minus strand of DASSHM010000211.1, from coordinate 2,986 downwards.
ATGTGGACAACCTGCTGGTGTCGCAGCCGGATAGCGGCGAGCAGGCGCTGGAGATTACCGAGGCGCTGGTGCGCTCGGGAGCGATTGACGTGCTGGTGGTGGATTCAGTGGCGGCACTGGTTCCTAAGGCCGAGCTGGACGGCGAGATGGGCGACTCGCACGTGGGGTTGCAGGCGCGGCTCATGTCGCAGGCGCTGCGCAAGCTGACGGGCACGGTGTCGAAGTCGCGCACGGCGCTGGTCTTTATTAATCAAATTCGCGAGAAGATTGGGGTGATGTTTGGCAACCCGGAGACGACCACGGGCGGCCGCGCGCTGAAGTTCTATTCCTCGGTGCGCATTGACATCCGCCGCATCGCCGCCATCAAGGAGGGCGACGCGGTAACCGGCAACCGGACCAAGGTGAAGATTGTGAAGAACAAGGTTGCCGCGCCGTTTCGCGAGGCGGAGTTCGACATCCTGTATGGCGAAGGCATCAGCCGCGAGGGCGACGTGCTCGACCTGGGCGTGGCTCACGGCATCGTGGAGAAGTCGGGCGCGTGGTACAGCTATGCCGGCGAGCGCATCGGCCAGGGACGTGAAAATACGCGTGCCTTTCTCAAGGAAAACAAGGAGATCTTTGCCAGGCTCGACGGCGAGGTGCGCAGGAAGCTTGGCATCAGCGGCTCGCAGGCTGAGGCGCCTGAGGCGCCAGCGGGCGGAGCGGCCGAGGCGAGGGAAGCTGTGCGGGGACGCAAGGGTTAGCGCGAGGCTGCCGGGGCCCATGCCTCCGCGGCACAAGATGGAGTGGAAGATCCCACAAGGGGCGGACATGCAGCCGCGCGTTGTGGGATTTTTTCTGCGCGGAAGCCGGCCTACTTCGACGCCTTTTCCTCGTGATACTCCATCTCGGTGTTGATGGACCAGATGTTGTCCTTGGTGGTGATGCCGTTGACGATATTTTCAACGGCGGTGATGGCGGTGAGCATGGAGTGGTCCTGATTGTTGTACTTGTGCATGCCATTGCGGCCCACAAGAAACAGGTTTTCAAACTTGTCGAGGTGGTTGCGGATGACGTCGAAGCGGTTGTAGGTGCCAAAGTAGGCGGGATAGGTTTTGGGCACGCGCACCACATGGGAGTCCTCGACATCCTCCGCCTTGAGAATGCCGATTTTCGCCACCTCGGCGATGGCGAAGCGCGACATCTCGTCGTCGGAGAGCTTCCACAGCGGGTCGGTGTCGTTGCAGAAATATTCGAGCCCAATCCAGACCTTGTCGCTGCTGCCGACCAGCCAGGGGCTCCAGTTGTTGAAGACCTGCAGGCGGCCGAGCTGGACGTCGGGTTCCTGCACGTAGATCCAGTTGTCTTTGAGCGTGGAGCCATCCGCCTCGGTGACTGAGAGCTTGCTGACGAGCAGGCCCACGGTGATGAAGTCGCGGTACATGAGCCCTTCGCTCACCTCGGTGACCTCCGCCGGCACCGGGACGTTGAGCGAGCGGATGAGGTCGCGGACGGGCATGGTGGAGAAGAAGTAGTCCCCCGCAAAGGAGACGCGGCGGCCGCTTTCATCAAAGCCGGCCACGGCGACGACCCTGCCGCCGCTCACTTCAATGGAGTTGACGGTGATGCCGAAGTGAATTTCGCCGCCTGCTCCGCGAACGAGGTCAGCGGCGTGCTCCCAGAACTGCCCGGGGCCGAATTTGGGGTAGAGGAACTTTTCAATCAATGATGTCTCGGTCTGCTTCTGCTCGATTCCGCCGGCCTTTTTTGAAGCGAAGGTCTTTTTAAGGAAGTGAATGACGACGCCCTTGAGCGAGAGGCCCTTGATGCGCTGCGCGCCCCACTCCGCGCTGATCTGGTTGCAGGGCACGCCCCACACCTTTTCGGTATAGGACTTGAAGAAGGTGAGGTAGAGCTGGCGGCCAAAGCGGTTAATCAGGAAATCCTCGAGTGAGCGCTCCTCACGCTGGGGAAGCAGGGCCGAGCGCATGTAGCTGAGGCCGGAGCGGACGGAGCGGATGAGCCCGAGCTTGCGCAGGGTCTCCGCGGTGAGGCGGATGGGATAGTCAAAGAAGCGGCGCAGAAAGTAGATGCGGCTTTTGCGCTGGCGAACCAGCATGACGAGATCTTCGGCGTGCGGGTCGGGCGTGCCGGATGCGGCGGGGACGTCGCGCCTTTGGCCCTGGTAGCGCAGTTCGGCGTTGACCTCGGCGCCCGGCTCAATGGGCATCAGGTCGAGCCACCAGCGCATGACGCGGTCAGACTTGGAGAAGAAGCGGTGGCCGCCGATGTCCATGCGGTTGCCCTTGTAGCGGACGGTGCGGGAGATGCCGCCGATGTTATGGCTGGCCTCAATGACGATGGGTTTGATGGCGCTTTGGCGCTGCAGCTCGACCGCGGCCGTGAGTCCGGCGGGGCCAGCGCCGATGATGATCGCCGTTCCTGATTTCATGCCTGGGGGTCGTATCCTTCGGGCGGAGTGGCAAGCGCGGTACAAACTGCCTAGGGCAAGAGTAAGCGGATGCGTACCCCGGAACAAACATGCCGGAGGTACCGCGCCTAACTGGTAAACAGGCGGGAGGCCGTGCCGGGCGCGTTGCGACGCACTTTCTGAGTTGCCGTGTCCCGGAGCCAATGCCCCAAAGCGCGCGCGCCCAATGGGCGGCGGCCATGTGCCGGGTGAGCATGGAAACACCGGCGCGGGAAATGCCTTAGAATCCCTGTGGAGAGCCCCGATGAGCGTGAAAGCCCTTTATCCCGGCACTTTTGACCCGCCCACCAACGGGCACATCGACCTGATTGAGCGCGGGGCCAAGCTCTTCGGGCACCTGACGGTGGCCATCCTGAACAACCCGGTGAAGAATCCGCTGTTCACGGTGGAGGAGCGGGCGGAGATGCTGCGGGAGGCAACCAGCTCGCTCAGCAATGTGTCCGTGGCGACGTTTAACGGGTTGATGGTGGACTTTGCGCGGGAGCTGGGCGCGACGGCTGTTCTGCGCGGCATCCG
>DASSHM010000210.1:0-4049 GCA_035692885.1 Occallatibacter sp. | reverse complement strand
AGGATGGACATGCGCGGAATGCGGCCGCGCACCATGGCCACCTCATCGCAGCGATGCAGTCGCGGGCAGCTCTGGCAATCCTTGAAGATCTTGTCCGGAAGCTCTGACTTGTCCTCTACGATGCGGAACCCGTATTTGAAGAAGAAGTCGGGAATGCGCGTAAAGAGGCAGACGGATTGGATTCCGTGCTGCTCGGCTTCTTCGATGAGCGCGCCCAGGATGCTGCCGCCCGCGCCCCTGCCCTTGGCCTCAGGCTTGACCACGATGGAGCGAACTTCGCAGAGGTGAGGGCCGTAAAAATGAAGGGCGCCACAGCCTAGGAAGACGTTACCGTCGGACTCGGCGACGGTGAAGTCGCGGATGTTCTCGCATATCTCGGGAAAGCTGCGCTTGAGCAGGGTGCCATCGCCGGAGAGCGAGTTGACAATGTCGTAGACGTTGGAGGCGTCCTGGAGCCGGGCCTTACGCACCAGCATGCGCGGCCTCCTGTGCGAGCGCGGCGACGCGCTCTGCCGCCGTTGCCAGGGCCTGGCGAACCCTTTCGCGCGCGGTGCCGCCGATGACGTCGTGGCAGTCGAGCGTGGCCTCAAGCGTAACGGCAGAGAAAAAGTCCGTGTCAAATTCATCGCCAAACCGGCGCAGCTCTGCGAGGGAAAGGCCGTTCAGCTCCCTGCCCGTTTCCAGGGCAAAGCGAACGGCGTTGCCCACTTTCTCATGCGCGGTGCGGAAGGGAACGCCCTTGTGGACGAGGTAGGTGGCGACGGCCATGGCATTCAGGTACCCGGATTGTGCAGCCTCGGCCATGCGGTCGCGGTTGAACGCAAGCGCGGCGGTGAAGCGCGCCATGAGGGCGATCATGGGCGCGACAAATTCCACCTGAAATGCCGGCTCCTGCGTCTCCTGCATGTCCTTATTGTAGGCCAGCGGCAGACCTTTCAATTGCAGGGTCACAGCCTGGGCGGCGCCGTTGATGCGTCCGACTTTGGCGCGAATCAACTCAGTGAGGTCGGGATTCTTCTTCTGCGGCATGGCGCTGGAGCCGGTTGAGAATGCCTCGGGCAGCGTAACAAAGCCGTATTCAGCGGTCGCGAAGAGAGTCATCTCCTCGGCAAAGCGGGAGATGTGGATGCCAACCATCGTGAGCGTGTGCAGATATTCGAGGATGAAATCGCGGTCACTGGTGGCATCAATGGAATTGGCCGTGGGCGCGGCAAATCCAAGCTCACGGGCGGCAATGACGCGATCAATCGCGAGTGTGGCTCCTGCCACGGCGCCGGAGCCCAGCGGGCAGACGTTGAGCCTCGCCGAGCAATCGCGCAGGCGCGAGCAATCGCGCAGCGCCATTTCGACGTATGCCAGCAGCCAATGGGCAATCAGAACAGGCTCAGCGCGCTGCAGATGAGTGTAGCTGGGCATCACGGAATCGCCGGCGCTTTCCGCCTGTTTGATAAGCGCCCCGGCCCACGCGGCCAGAGCGGAGATGACACTGCCAACCTGCTGGCGGACGTAGAGACGCAGGTCGGTGGCAATCTGCTCGTTGCGGCTGCGGCCGGTGTGGAGCTTGAGGCCCAGCTGTCCGATGCGCTCGACGAGCGAGAGCTCGACAAAGTGATGAATGTCCTCGGCGGAGGGGTGGTTGCGCACCGCGGTCCTGCCGGCATCAGAGGCGTGCGCGGCGGCGACCTCGTCCAGCGCGACGCGGATTTTCGCACCCTCACTCTCTGTGAGAATATTGGCCGCCACAAGCGCGGAGGCATGTGCCTTGCTGGCTGCAACCTCTTCGTCGAGCAGCCGCCAGTCGAAGACAATGGAACGCTGCCACTGCTCAAACTCCCTGTCGAGCGGCTCACGAAAGCGGCCGGACCACATTTTGACGGATTGTTGTTGGTTCGCCATCGTATTCACTGTGCCCGCTGCTATTTCTTCTCCTGCGAGCTGCTGAGCCGTGGCATCTCACCGCCCTGGTTGAGCGTGAGCAGGCCGGTGGCAGCGTAGGTCAGCAACTTATCGCGCGTATCGGCAATGTCAAGGTTGCGCATGGTGAGCTGCCCGATGCGGTCACGCGGGGAGAAGGCGGATTCGGTCTTCTCCATGCTGAGGCGCTCGGGATGGAAGGTGAGGTTGGGTGACTCGGTATTGAGAATCGAGTAGTCGTTGCCGCGGCGCAGCTCGAGCGTAACCTCGCCCGTCACGGGCTTGGCCACCCAGCGCTGTGCCGATTCGCGAAGCATGATGGCTTGGGAGTCGAACCAGCGGCCCTGATAGAGCAGGCGGCCGAGCCTGCGGCCATTGTCGCGGTACTGCTCAATCGTGTCCTCGTTATGAATGCCGGTAATCAGGCGCTCATAGACGATAAAGAGCAGCGCCATGCCGGGCGCCTCGTAGATGCCGCGGCTTTTGGCCTCGATGATGCGGTTTTCGATCTGGTCACTCATGCCCAGACCGTGCCGCCCGCCGATGCGGTTGGCTTCGAAAAAAAGCTCGACCGGGTCACTGAACTCGCGGCCGTTGAGAGCGGCGGGGAAGCCCCCTTCAAAGCGAACCGTAATCTCCTCACGGCGAACCTCGACATCGTCGCGCCAGAATGCAACGCCCATAATGGGCTCAACGATTCGAAGTGAGGAGGAGAGATGCTCGAGATCCTTTGCCTCGTGGGTGGCGCCGAGAATATTGGAGTCGGTGGAGTATGCCTTCTCCGCGGGCATCTTGTAGGCGAAACCGCAGCGCCGCATATACTCCGACATCTCGGACCGGCCGCCAAGCTCGTCGATAAAGGATGAGTCCAGCCAGGGCTTGTATACCTGAAGGCCGGGGTTGACGAGCAGACCGTAACGGTAGAAGCGCTCAATGTCATTGCCTTTGAAGGTCGATCCGTCACCCCAGATGTTGACCCCGTCCTCCTGCATGGCGGCGACCAGCATGGTGCCGGTGACAGCGCGCCCGATGGGCGTCGTATTGAAGTAGGGGACGCCGGCAGTGGTGATGTGGAATGCGCCCGACTGCAGGGCGGCGATGCCTTCGCGCACGAGTTGCGCACGGCAGTCTATGAGGCGGGCCTTTTCCGCGCCGTATTCAAGAGCCTGCCGCGGGATGGCGTCATAGTCCGCTTCGTCGGGCTGGCCCAGGTTGGCGGTATAGGCGTAGGGGATGGCGCCTTTCTGCCTCATCCAGTGCAGGGCGGCGGAGGTATCGAGCCCGCCGGAAAAGGCGATACCGACCTTGTGGCCGGCTGGCAGGGATTCAAGAATTACGGACATGCTTTAAGACCTCTTGGACAGCTTCCAGCTTGTGGACAATCCGGTTTTGCTCTACACGATCGCAGTTCAGCCATGGCAGCGGCGGCTCAAAGCTGGGAGCCAAAGGCCCGCACGTTTGCCAGTCCGCCGAGGAGAAGGAGCAGCAGGGCCTTTTGCGCGTGCATGCGGTTTTCAGCCTGCTCAAAGGCTATGGACTGCGGACCGTCGAGGACGGCGTCAGTAACCTCGTCGTTGCGGCGGGCGGGCAGGCAATGCATGAAAACGGCGCGCGGCGAGGCTTTTTGCATGAGAGCCTCATTCACCTGAAAGGGCCGGAAGATGGGGGCGCGCTTGGTTGACTCGTGCTCATAGCCCATGCTGACGCAAACATCGGTATAAACGGCATCGGCGCCCTCGACAGCGGCCTGCGGGTCCTGCATCAGGCGCACCTCGCAGCTATTTGACTGCGCGATTTCACGGGCGATGGTAACGATCTCAATATCAGGCGAGTAACCGCGCGGCGTGGCCACCGTGACATTGACCCCGAGCTGGGCGCCGGCGACCATCAGCGAGTGGCACACATTATTGCCATCGCCAACGTAGGTAAAGTTCAGGCCTGTCACGGAGCCAAAGTGCTCCTCCAGCGTCATGAAGTCGGCCAGAGCCTGACACGGATGTTCAAAGTCCGAGAGCGCATTGATGACGGGCACGCGGGAGTTGGCGGCCATCTCGGTGATGGTGTCGTGCGCGTAGGTGCGCAGCACGATTACATCGACCCAACGCTCCACGTTGCGCGCCACATCGGCGATGGCC
>DASSHM010000209.1:0-7579 GCA_035692885.1 Occallatibacter sp. | reverse complement strand
CGGTGGAGGAGCAGCAGTCGCTGGCCACGATGATCAAGCAGCGGCGCGACTCCATCGAGCAGTTCACCCGGGGCAACCGGCCGGAACTGGCGGCAAAAGAGGCGGCGGAGATTGCCGTGATTGAGGAATTCCTGCCCAAGGCGCTGGATGAGGCTACCCTGCAGACACTGGTGGCAGAAGCCGTGGGAGAGTTGTCATCTACGTCAGGCCAGAAGCCGGGGCCCCGGGAAATGGGCCCGGTCATCAAGTCAGTGCAGGCCAAGGTGGAGGCGATGGGGGCACGCGCTGAAGGCCGGCTGGTGAGCGAAGCCGTCAAGGCTGCCCTGGCAAGCTGAGAGCGGGCCGGGCCGAACCGCCGCTCACCGGTGAAGCCCGGTCAGATATACGTTTCCGCTCATCGATGTGCTCATCGATGACGATGCTGCTGTCATTGTGGGGATGCTGAGGGCCGGACTACGGCTAATCGCGGGGCGAGCCGTCAATCCTTAGAGAATGCGCTGCGGGAGACCTGAATCCAACTGATGGTCACGACAACCGCACAGCCTGCCAGGCCGACAAAGAACAGAACCTGGAGCGTGTTGATGAGCCAGTTCATCAGTGTAAAGAGCATCGATAGACCGTTCCGCCGGGGCTTCAACGAACCCTGCTAACGCAACTATAGCGCACTGAGGACTTCAGGCAAGTGCGCCGTCAGGGTTCGATTTGATGAGGTGGCAACTCAAACCCGGAATCAGGCGCGCCCGACGTACCCTTCGGGGATGGGCGAATGCTTGAGCAGGCCGAGTTCGCCGGCCAGTTGCTCAAGCCGGGAACGTGTAGCCGGGGTGGGGGGCACCAGCGGGAGGCGTACCACGTCAGTGGTTCGGCCCATGAGGTTGAGAATCGTCTTGACGGGTCCGGGATTCGACTCCCAGAAGTTTGCCGCGAACAGCCGCCCGTAGCGGCGGTCAAGGTCGCGGGCCGTAGCCCAGTCGTTACCGAGCGCCGCGCGAATCATGGCGCCAACCTGGGCGGGAGCCTCGTTAGCCGCAACGCTGATGAGCCCGCTTGCGCCTACGCCCACGGCGGCAAGTGAAAGATTGTCGTCGCCGGAAAAGATCTTGAATCCCCGGGGCAGGGTGTGCACAAGTTCCGCAATCTGCGGCACCTTTCCGCTGGCTTCCTTGATGGCCTGGATGTTGGGCGCGGCCTCGGCAAGGCGGAGAACGGTTTGCGGCTCAAGGTTGGCGGCGGTGCGGCCGGGAACGTTATAGAGGCAGACGGGAAGGGGATCGACTGCCCCGGAGAGAGCGAGAAAATGCTGGAACTGGCCTTCCTGGGTGGGCTTGTTGTAGTAGGGGTTGGCGGAGAGCACCGCGGAGACGCCACGTACCTGGCGCAGGCGGGCGGCGAGGCGGAGCAGCGTACGGGTGGAATTGTGGGTGCACCCGGCCCAGACCGGCACCCGGCCGCCGGAGGCGTCGGCCACGAGCTGGATGACGCGCAGCCACTCATCCTCGTCGAGCGTGGCAGCCTCGCCGGTGGAACCGCAGGCAACGAGGAAATCAATCCCTTTGTCAATCTGCCAGTTCACCAGCGCCCGGAGCGCCGCTTCGTCGATTGTGCCGTCAGCCTGAAAAGGCGTGACGATTGCCGTGCCGCAACCCGTCGTCTCCATTACAGAGCAGTGTATACCGGTGACCTGTGGAGAAAGACAGGCGCATCCGGCCCCTGAATCGAATCATGTTTGGCGTTCTTCGGCCGAGGCTGACGATGCGCCGAAGTTGAGCGCCACGGTCCAGGCTGCCGCGGCAATGATCCAGGAAATGAAGAAGGCGGTCCAGGGCAGGCGGGTGGCGGGCGCGGCCGCCGTGGCCGTTGCCCAGACGAGGATTGTAAAGAGGGAGATCAGGATGGCTTCAACCGTGGCGGCTATCCGCGGAATAACGTGCGCAAGGATGCACACGCCGCAGGCAGCCTGGGCGATGCCCGTGGAAATTGCCAGCGCGTGGCGGAAGGGAAGCCAATGCGGGATAAGCACAACGGTTTGCGGCGTGTAAAAGAGATGCGAGATGCCGATGGGCACCAGCGACACGGCAAAAAGGATGCGCGCGGCGGTGACGGCCCGGGGGCCGGTGGCAAGCCGGGATGGAAGTCCGGACAGGCGCGCATAAAGTGTCCAGCCGCCGGCGAGCAGGGCGGTGAGTTCGCCCAGGCCGAGCCAGACGCCCTCGATTTTGGGAGCGACAAAGATCGCGGGAACCTTGAGCGCGGCCCACAGGAGCAGGTAGAGAAGTAGGATTCGCGTGGTCCAGGCAAGGGTGGCGCGGAAGAGCAGTCCCGCGGCGAGGAGCAGCATCAGGACTCCGGAAGCATACGCAACTGCCTGCCGGGCAGGGAGCCCCTGCGGCACCGGTTGCCAGCCGAGCGCGAAATCTCCGTAGACAAGCGCCAGCACGCCCAGCCCGGCGAGGCCGACGGCGAAGAGCGTACAGGCAAGGGTTTGCGTACGATTCATGGGTATTGGGAACCGTACAGGAGGGAGGAGGGAGCGTCAAGCTTTAGCAGCACGGCTACATCAGGCCAAAGATGTCGCGGAACTCCCAGACGCCCTGCTTCCCGGTGACCCACTCGGCGGCGCGCACGGCTCCCAGGGCGAAGCCGCGGCGCGAGAAGGCATTGTGGCGGATCTCAATGGCGTCGTGTTCGCTGGTGGCGGTGACCAGATGCTCGCCTTTGGCGTCGCCCACGCGCTGGGAGGTGATGTTCACCTCGATGCCGGGCTTGACGGACTGAATGATCTGCCTGAGGGTAAGCGCCGTGCCCGAGGGGGCGTCGAGCTTGGAGGTATGGTGGGTCTCGGTGATGGCAAACCTGTAGCCGTCGAGCCGTGCCAGCTCCGCGGTAAGGCCGAAGAGCTTTTGCACGCCGATAGAGAAGTTGGTGCCGTAGAGCAGCGCGCCGCCGCGGCGCAGGGCGAGCGCCCTCATGTCGTCGAGGTGGCCGTACCAGCCGGTGGTGCCCACCACGATGCGCCCGCCGAGGGCAAGGACCGCGCGCATGTTTTCAACCGCCGCATCAGGAGCGGTGAAGTCGATGACCGCATCGACTCCGGCCAGATTGGGCGCCGTGAGCGAGGAGGCATGCTGATTTTCAACGATGTCGAGCGCGCGCACGCCGTGTCCGCGCTCGCGGGCGATCTCCGCGACGAGAGAACCGGTCTTGCCTTTGCCGAGAACGAGAAAGAGCACGGCTACCTCGCGGGTTGGGCGGTTAGCCTGGGAGCCTCGACGTCGAAGACCTCGGGATCGGGCTCTTTGAAGAAGGCCGCGTGCAGCGACCGCACGGCCTCGTCGGCGTCGTCCTCGTCAATCATAAAGCTCATGTTGATCTCGCTGGCGCCCTGGGAGATCATGCGCACGTTGATGTGGCGGATGGCGCTGAACACCTGGGCCGCAATTCCGTTCTGGCCGCGGATGTCTTCGCCTACCATGCAGACGAGCGCCTTTTTGCCCTCGTATTTCACGTCGGCAAGCTCGCTCAGGTCGGCGGCGATGGCGGGCAGCTTCTCGTTCGAGTCCACGGTGAGAGAGACGGAAACCTCGCTGGTGGAGACCATGTCGACGGGACACTTGTGCCGGTCAAAGATGGCGAAGATGGCATTGAGGTAGCCGTGGGTCATGAGCATGCGGCTGGCCACAACGTCGATGATGCTGAGCTTCTTTTTGACGGCAATCGATTTGAAGGGGCTGTTGCAGTGCGGCGCCAGGGAGGTGATGCGGGTGCCTTCGCAGCCTGGATTTCTGCTGTTGAGCACGAGCACGGGAATATTCTTTTTGACCGCGGGCAGAATGGTGGCCGGGTGCAGAACCTTGGCCCCGAAGTAGGCCAGCTCGGCCGCCTCTTCAAAGCTGATGACCTTGACGCGGAGCGCATCGGGACAGACGCGGGGATCGGCGGTCATGATGCCGTCCACATCGGTCCAGATTTCAATTGCGTCGGCGCTGAGAGCGCCGCCCACGATGGCGCCGGTGAAGTCTGACCCGCCGCGGCCGAGGGTGGTGGTGATGCCCTCCTCATTTGACGCGATAAAGCCGCCCATGACGGGAACCTGCCCGGCATCGACGAGAGGACGGACCTTCTCCCCGGCGCGCTTTTCAATCATGGCGTCCTGCGGCGCGGCCTTCTGAAACTGGGAATCCGTGACGATGACATCTCGCGCGTCCACGTGGACGGCGTTGATGCCATGCTCGCGAAAGGCGGCGGTGACGATGCGGCTGGAGATGCGCTCGCCGTAGCTGACGATGAGGTCGGAGATGCGCGGGGTGAGCTCGAGGATGGCGGCCAGTCCGCGGAGGACCTCGTCGAGCGAATCGAACTTCTCGTCGATAAAGCGCTGAATCTCGCAGGCGGCGTCCGGATCCTTGACGAGCGCGGCGGCGGTGTCGCGATGGCGCGAGCGCAGCCGCGAGCACACAGCCAGTGCGCCGGTGCGGTCGCCCTTGGCGGCGCAGTTGGCGATGCGCAGCAACTGGTCGGTAACCTTGGCGAGGGCGCTGACCACGACCACGGGACGTCTGCCCATGGCCACGCGGCCGGCGACGATGGTGGCGGTGCGGGCGATGGCGGCCGGATCCTCGACCGAAGTGCCGCCGAACTTCATGATTACCAGGCTCATGCAAGAAATTCCAATGGTACAGCGGGGATGGCCACGCTGGTTTTGCCTCAGGCGCGCGTGGCGGCCTCGGCAACCGGTTCCAGTTTTCCAAGACTTGCAAGCAATTCAGCGTTGAGAATGGCCGCGCCCGCGGCGCCGCGAATGGTGTTGTGCGAGAGCACGGTGAACTTCCAGTCGAGCAGGGAGCAGGGGCGAAGCCGGCCGGCGGTGACGGCCATGCCGCGGCCGCGATTGCGGTCGAGGCGGGGCTGGGGGCGGTCCTGCTGGGGCGCAAACTCCACGGGCTGCTCCGGCGCCATGGGCAGATGCTGCCCGGCCAGCGGACGAAATTCATTCCACGCGGCGAGAATATCCTCGCGCGTGACCGGGCGGCCCAGGCGCTTGCCCAGCTTGATGGAGACGCTTTCGGTGTGCCCGTCCTCAACCGCGACCCGATTACAGTGGGCCGTAATGCGCGCGGCGAGGGGAGTGACGGAGTGGCCCTCGAGCTTGCCGAGCAGCTTGAGAGTCTCCGCCTCCATCTTTTCCTCCTCGCTGCCGATGAAGGGCACGACGTTGCCGAGGATGTCCATGGAGGGTACGCCGGGGTAGCCTGCGCCGCTGACTGCCTGCATGGTGGCGACAAAGATCTGCTCCACGCCGAAGCGCTCCGCCAGGGGCTTGAGCGCCATCACCAGGCCGATGGTGGAGCAGTTGGGATTGGTGACCATGTAGCCGCCGGACTCGCGGCGCGAGGGCTGCTCCTCAATCAGATGCAAATGATCGGCGTTAATCTCGGGAATTACCAGCGGCACGTTGGCGGCCATGCGGAAGGCGCTGGAGTTGGACACCACGGCACAACCCGCGGCGGCGAACCTTGGCTCCATTTCGCGGGCAATGGCCGCGTCGAGCGCGGCAAAGATGATTTTGGGCGCGCCCGAGGGCTCGGCAGGCGAAACGGTCATGCGGGCGATGCGCTCGGGCAGCGGGGTATCAAGACGCCACCGGGCTGCCTCGCCATAGGGTCTGCCGCTGGAGCGGTCGCTGGCCGCAAGCCAGGCAATCTCGAACCAGGGGTGGTTTTCGAGCAGTTGAATGAATCGCTGGCCGACCATTCCGGTCGCGCCGAGGATGCCAATGGGATGCTTGTTTTGCATGGCCGTAAACACTCCAGTGTACAGGAGGCGCGGGTGATAAATCAGCAAAATGCGGCTTGCCGGGCAGCAGACGGGCGGAGGGGGACATTCCGCGGCAATGAGGCAGGCCAGCCGGAGTTTTAGACTGGCGTAAGGAGAAGGGCAATGAGCGACGGCCGCGAGGAGCGGGAAGAGCGCGAGAAGCGCCGCGAACTGGAAAAGCCGGAGGATCGCGAGGACCGGGTCGAGCGTCATCAACCCGATCCATCGGAGCCCGAGCGGCGGGAATCGTGAGGCGCGGGGCCTGACGCCGCCGGCTCAGGCGGGATGCACAGGGGTGGAGCAGCCCTCGCCAACCACGGTGGTCCACTCGCGTACCCGCCAGCTTTTGACCACTCCATTGATCACGTAGGGATCAGCCTGCGCGAACTTCTCAGCCACGTCACTCGAGCCGCTCTTGAAAAGCAGGACGCCGCTGTCAGGGGGATTGGCGAGAGCGCCACCGAGCACGAGCTCGCCGCGGCCGCTGGCTTGCCAGGCATGGCGCAGGTGCTGGTCGCGGAACTGCCCCCGGCGGGTGAGGTAGTCATCGACGAACTCGTAGAAGAGCAGATAATGCATGCGCGGAATCTTCCTTTCTGCCTACGCCATGGCGGCAACGACCGCGTCGGCAAACTGGCTGGTGCCGGCGTTGCCTCCCACGTCGCGGGTAAGTGAACGGCGCCCGGCGTAGACGGTTTCGAGCGCCTTCTGAACCTTGTCGGCGGCCGGTCCTTCGTCGAGATGGCGGAGCATGAGGACAGCTGACTGGAGCAGTGCCGTGGGATTGGCCATGTCCTTGCCTGCGATATCGGGCGCGGAGCCATGCACGGCCTCGAAGATGGCGCACTCCTGGCCGAGATTGGCGCCGGGCACCAGACCGAGGCCGCCGATGAGACCGGCGCAGAGGTCGCTGACGATGTCGCCGTAGAGGTTCTCAAGCAGCAGGGTGTCGTACTGATAGGGATTCATGACGAGCTGCATGCAGGTGTTATCAATGATGTGCTCGCCGTAGGTGATGCCGGGGAACTCCTCGGCCACTTTGCGGGCGCAGCGCAGGAAGAGGCCGTCGGAGAGCTTCATAATGTTGGCCTTGTGAATGGAATGGATTTTTCTGCGGCCGTGCCTGCGCGCGTATTCAAATGCAAACCGGGCGATGCGGGTGGAGCCGCGCTCGGTGATGACCTTGATGCTTTCAACCACTCCGGGGACCACCTCGTGCTCCAGACCGGCGTAGGAGCCCTCGGTATTTTCGCGGATGATGATGAGATCGACGTTGGGGTACTTGGTTTCGAGACCGGGCAGATTTTTGATGGGTCGGAAGTTGGCGAAGAGGTCAAACTTCTTGCGCAGCGTAACGTTGATGCTCCTGAACCCGCTGCCGATGGGGGTGGTTACCGGTCCCTTGAGGGCGACCTTGTTGCGCTCGATGGACTCGTAGAGCGCGGCGGGGATGTATTCGCCGAAAACCTCGAAGGCCTCGGCGCCGGCGGCAAAGCGCTCCCACTCAAAGTGGACGCCGGTGGCCTCAAGGATGCGGATGACGGCCTGGGTGACCTCGGGGCCGATGCCGTCGCCGGGGATGAGGGTAATCCTGTGGGTTCTGGTTTCGGGCATTCGTGATTTCCTTTTACCGGTGTTCCTGTCCCGGCTTCCTTGTTCTGGGGCCGCGGCGGCTGTCGAGCAGGCCTTCCAGCTCCTCCTTGAATTCGCGGACGTCCTTGAAGTCACGGTAGACACTGGCGAAGCGGATATAGGCGACGGTGTC
>DASSHM010000208.1:0-11462 GCA_035692885.1 Occallatibacter sp. | reverse complement strand
AGAAGGATGTGACCGTGCAGAACGATCTGCACACGTATACGTGGACGGTGAGCGGAGTCCGATCCTACTTTGACAAGATTCAGAACATGGACACGGAGAGCGGCCGGTTCTTTAACGGGGCCGAGGATCAGCGCCGCGCGCATGTCTGCGTAATCGGTTCCGAGGCGAAGAGCAAGCTCTTCTCAGGCCGCTGGGCGGTGGGCGAGTCGATTCGCCTGAACGGTGTGCTGTTCACGATTGTGGGCGTGCTGACGCCCAAGATGCAGGAGGGCGGCGCGCAGAACGACGTGAACCGGCAGATCTACGTCCCCTTCAGCACCATGAGCGACCTGAAAGATACCAAGTACCTGGACGCGATCTGGTTCACATATCGCGGAGATAATCAGCTGGTGGAAAAAGAGATGCGCGAGACTCTGGGAGCCGCGCACCACTTTAGCCCCACGGATCACAACGCCATTTACGTGGCGAATATCATGACGCAACTGCACCAGTTCCGCATTCTGTCCATCGCGCTGCAGGTGCTGCTGTCGCTGGTAGGCGCGCTGACGCTGGGAATTGCGGGCATAGGGCTGATGAACATCATGCTGGTGTCGGTGCAGCAGCGCACGCGCGAGATTGGCGTGGAAAAGGCTCTGGGCGCACGGAAGCGGCATATCCTACTGCAGTTTCTGGCGGAGGCGCTTGTGATTACCGGTGTCGGCGGCGTGAGCGGCATTGCACTGGCGTACCTTGTTTCAGTCCTGGTGGGGCGGATTCCGTTCTACAGCAAGATGGCGCTGCATGCGCACGCGGCGGACATCTATCTCAGAATATCGCCGTCCTCGCTGGTGGTGGCGACGGGGATTCTGATGGTGACTGGGCTGGTGAGCGGCATGATTCCGGCGATTCGGGCGTCGAACCTGGACCCCATCGAGGCGCTGCGGTACGAGTAAGTCAAACCAGATTCATTGTGCCTCCTGCTCCGCGCCAGCCCTTGAATCATTGAAGCAAGGGCTTGAGGCTACCGCCCGATATCCGCCGTGAGCGCAATCAGGTGTTGCTTCTTGTCCGTCTTAAAGACGGTTAGAGTGCCATCGCTCTCGCACGCCAGCCAACTGCCATGAGGACCGAGGTTCAATCTTTCGTGCAGATGCCCATCGAAGGGATTTACTTCGTACAGAACAAAATTCTGTGACTGCGGGCGCATGTCAATGGGCGTTGTACCGGAAAGTCCCATGCGCTTGAATCGCGCTATCCAGCGGTCCGTCGATGAAATCAAGCTGTCGAATGCATACCCTTTTGGTGCGTCAATCTGTATCTGCCGGAATGCCGCATGATCGCCAAGCTCGGTCACGGATTGCACATTGGGTATCCACAATAGGACGCGGTCCCCAAAGGAGGTAAACCGGGCTTTGCCCACCGCCGCTGAACCGCTCAGGGTTTCCATGTCCGAACGAAGAAAACTGGGCCGCTGTTTCAGGGTTGCAGGCCGGTTCGCGCCTGAGGCCACGTCTTCCAACGCGCCGGGAATCTGCAAAGCGCGTTCTTCTTCCCCGTCTGAATCTCTCAGTATCAGCTTTGCCACGGCATTGATGGGATCGAACTCCAAAGTTACAAGATCATCAGAAGGAAGCAGCGCAAACCGGGAGTAAATGCCCGGCCGCGGCAGGTTGACGAGCTTTTGAAACATGCCGTCGTGTTTGAACTCGGCTACAAAGAATCCTGGAGTTGACGGTAAATCGCCGTCGTTGCTCTTGGGCAGGCCATAAAGCAACAGCCCCAACCGACTCTCCGAGTCAAAAACGTCAAGCACCTGTGGCTTTGATATTCCAGTGACTGCTGAAAGAGAGATAGGTATGGCCCGGGACTTGCTGACCAGATACAGGGCAGTCCTCTTGAAATCAGGAGGCATCAGCATCTGCAGCAGCGCAGACCCATCTGGACCGCAGTGGATGGGCATGGCAATGACGGGTGATGCCGTAATGCCTGGCAGCAGCTTTTCCTGCGCGAAGTCCAAATTGACCTCAGGGAGAGTCTCCGGCGCGTCGGCGTGCTGAGTACTCTTCGCGGCAGGTGCGTTGCCGCTTGTATGCAAGGTCGGTTGAGCGATGGACGCACTGGAAGACAGCATCAAAGCTATTGCGCAAACATGACAAGGTCGGCAAGGCATCGTTTTCCTCCATTCCATGGCTAGTTGAAATGGAGGGCTAGTGGGCTAAGATTGGGGCGTCGCTCTGGAGATCCGGCACTCCTTTTAAAATGGAAATAGTTACCATTGCAACTAGCCACGAGCAAATCCCGCGTCGAAAGCGCTATCTTAAGATTTGCTAACACTTTTGGATTGCGAAGAGAATCGAACAAGCAATATGTGTAAGGAACGTAGTTCGTGAACTGCGCACCACAACAGTACTCATCACTTTCGACATACTGCCACACGGGGTTCAGTATTGGCTGTGTTACAGTGACAGACAAGTTGCAAACATCTGTATTGCAGTTGTAGGTTATCTGAAAAGATGTACTCCCGCATTCATCCTGAGCGTGTGCCGGAGTGCAGACAGCAAGCACTAGCACTGAGAGAAAACTGATTGTCGTAAGCGTTAATCTCGTTTCGTGCCTCCTTCTGAAAAGTCGAACAGGCAAACTATATCGCCGTTTTATTAAAATAGGAATTGTGATGAATACCTGAAGCAATTTCATGTTGATTACATCAAGGGCTCTAGTTGACTGCTATCGAGACATGCTTGGAAGGGCGAAGCAGTTGTGGCATGTCGATGCTCACTACCGCGCGACAAGCAATCATTGCTTAATTATGCAATAGGGAACTATATGTCATTTATAAATCAAGAGTTATGATGGCTGCTTGAGCAGCTAGACGGGCGGAAGGGCATCAACGACGGGCACGCCCGGCGGCGGAGTGAACCGAAAGGCATTTGCCGGGATGGGCAGATTCGGTTCCTCGCCGGTGAACTCGAAGCGGGTGAGGGAGCCGTCAACTTCCTCGATTTCGATGGCGGTGATGACGCCGTTTGCCGTAACGGTAAGGGTGACGCGATGGATGCGGTTCTGCTGGCCTTTGGGCACGCCGCTCAGGGTGTAGAGGCCTCCGGGGGCTGCCGCCATTTTGAGGTGGTCAATTTCCTTTTCAAGCTGCGTATGGCCGAGCAGGAAGCGCAGAGGCGAGCGCAGGTCATCCACTTTCTTTGCCGAGATGCGCTGCACCTGCGCGTCGCCCCGGGTATAGGCCCAGGCGTATTTGCCGTCGAGAAGAAAGAGCTTGCCGGGGGGTGAGGTGTAATCCCAGCGCATGCGGCCGGGCTTGCGCAGTAGCAACGTTCCGCTCTCGGTGCGCTTCATGCCCAGGCCCTCGTAGCTTTCAACAAATGTGCACTTGAGCGAGCGAAGGCTGTTGTAGTGGCGGTCAACGATTTGCGCCAGATCTCTGGTGGTGAGCGGGCGCTGCGGCGCGCCGAATGCCGAGGCGCAGAGGAGCACGATGGCGGGCAGCACGCCGCGCCGGAGCATGCCGCGGACGGTCATTGCACCATCTGCGTGCAGTTGGTGCCGCCGGCCGGGTCAGCCTTGATGGCTCCGCCTGCCTCCACGCAAAAGCCGCGGTCGCCGGTTTTGCCGGGAGTGGCGGGCACGGCCGTGGCGGTGTAGCTGGTGACGCGCTCAGTGTTGTTGACCGTGACCTTGGCGCAGTTGGTGATGTTGAAGATGTAGCCGTCCTTGATGCCGGTGGCCAGTTCGCCGGTGAGCATCTGGGCGGAGTTGGGCGTGGGCGGACCCGAGCCCGCATCGCCGCCCAGAGCCGTGAGGCTGCAGGCAAAACCCTGGGTGGGATAGTTGGACTGGTACATGGACTGAGCTTCTTCAATGGTCTGCAACGATTTCTGGGCCGACACCTCGTTGACATGCTTCCTGATCCGCGACGCCGAGGGGATGGCGATGAGCATAATCACCACGATGATGGAGATGACGATGAGCAGTTCCATCAGCGTGAAGCCATTGATTCTGCGCATGTGGCGCGGCGGGCGGTGAAGGGACGGCGATGGGTTCATTGGATTGCAAGCCTCATGCGGCAGGCCGGCACCTGCGGCCCATCCGAAGAAAATGCTACAACGGTTAGACGCAGAAGGGAAATGGGACGCTCAGCAGTCCAGATGCCTGCGGGTGAGCCGGATGCCGTCGAGACGGCCAAGCAGGGTGACGGCGATGCGGTCCGGCTGAAAGAGGCGCTTCGCCATGGACTGCACCTGCTCCGCGGTGACCTGATCGATGCGCGCGATAATCTCGTCGACGCCAAAGAAGCGCTGGAAGTACATCTCCTGCCGCGCGATGTTTGCCATGCGCGAATTGGAGCTTTCAAGGCCCATGAGGATGTTGCCCTTGAGCTGGTTCTTGGCGCGGGTCAGTTCCTCGTCGGCGAGAGGGTTCTCCTTGAGCTTGCGCAGTTCGCCCAGGATGAGGCTGATGGTCTCGAGCGCGCGCGGAGAGGAGGTTCCGGCAAAGATGCAGAGCGTTCCAGTGTCGCGGTAGGGGCTGATGTCGGAGTAGACCGAGTACGCGATGCCGCGCTCTTCACGGATGGTCTGGAAGAGTCGCGAGCTCATGCCCCCGCCGAGCACGGTGTTGAGGATCAGCGTGGCGTGACGATTTTCATCGGTCACGGGCGGCGCGGGAACCCCGAGGCATATCTGCACCTGCTCGAGGGCCTTCTTATTGCGGAGCACGATGCGGGTACTGGCTTCGGGCGCCTGCTCCTCGCTCATGGCCGTGCCGGGCAGCAGCGGCGCAAACCTGTTTGTGACAGATTCGACAAACGCATCATGGTCCAGGTTGCCGGCCGCCGAAAAGATCATGTTGCCGCCCCGGAAGCGGCCGCCGTGGTAATCGAAGAGCTTGTCCCGGTCGAGTTGGGCCACGGTGGAGGAGGTGCCGAGGATGGGCTTGCCGAGTGGGTGGTTCCTCCAGAAGTTCTGCGTGAAGAGTTCATGGACAAGGATGTCGGGATTGTCCTCGTCAATCTTGATTTCCTCAAGGATGACGCCGCGTTCGCGCTCGATGTCGGAGGCGGCGAAGACAGGGTTCAGCACCAGGTCGGCGAGGACGTCGAGGGCGATGGGCACGTGATCGGCGAGTGACTTGACGTTGAAGCATATCGTCTCCTTGCCGGTGAAGGCGTCGAGGTTGCCACCTATGGAGTCCATTTCACGGGCAATGTGCTGGGCAGAGCGGGAGCGGGTGCCCTTGAAGAGCATGTGCTCCACAAAGTGCGATATCCCGTTGCTCTCGGCGGGCTCACACCGGGATCCGGACTTAATCCAGACTCCCATGGCGACGGAGCGCAGGTGCTCCATCCGCTCGGTGAGAACGGTCAGGCCGCTGGATAACACGGTTCGCCGAAGATTGCGCTCAGTGCCCGTCGTCATTGGATTGGTGTGTCGCTTGCGAGTTCCAAGGTGTGTGAAACCTGCGATGACTGCCTGTGTTGAATCATCGAACCGCTTAGGAGCAGTGGCCGGACTTTCTCGTCCGGCCCGGAGGGCTGCATGGGGGATCGAAATGCACTATGCTGGGCCCAGCCGTGTCTGCCGAATCCAGCCAACTCGTACGATTAGACACCAACCGCCCTGAAGAGGGAAGCCAGCGATGGCTTTTCGGGCTGGATGTGGAGGCTCTGTCGGGGCTGATGACGGGGATGGACGAGCCTGCATGGCGTGCCAGCCAGATCGCAGAAGCCATTTACCGTCAGCGGGTTGCTTCAATTTCAGATATGACAACTTTAACCCTCGACCTGCGCCGGAGGCTCACCGGCGACGGGTGGGGGGTGGGCAGGCCACGGCTGGCACAGACGTTTGTCTCGCATGATGGGACAGAGCGGTACCTGGTGGAGTTGCGGGGCGCGGACGGGCAAACCGTGGAAACCGTCTGGATGCCGGATGGGGATGGGGGCGAGGCGGGCGACGGCAGCAACGCGGGTACCGAGGCGAAGGGGCGGCGGCGCGCAACCATCTGCGTGTCGAGCCAGGTGGGCTGCGCCGTAAACTGCCGGTTCTGCCTGACGGCGAAGCTGGGACTACAGTGGAACCTGAGTGCGGGAGAGATCGCCGGGCAAGTGGTGACGGTGCTGGGTCG
Source organism: Occallatibacter sp. (assembly GCA_035692885.1). Lineage (GTDB taxonomy): Bacteria > Acidobacteriota > Terriglobia > Terriglobales > Acidobacteriaceae > Telmatobacter. The sequence goes on along the minus strand of DASSHM010000208.1, from coordinate 5,345 downwards.
CCACGCCGTGCAGGTGGGCAGGGACCGCGTGAATCTGGTGTTCATGGGCATGGGCGAGCCGCTTCTGAACTATGACAATTTCATGGGGGCGGTGCGGCTGCTGGTGAACGAGGTGGGGATGAGTCCACAGCGGATGACGGTTTCAACCTCGGGGATCGTTCCGGGGATTGAGCGCTTCGCGGAGGAGCCATTGGCGGTAAGACCAAAGCTGGCCATCAGCCTGAACGCGCCCAATGACAAGGTGCGCAGCGAAGTGATGCCGATCAATCGCAAGTGGCCCATTCATGCAGTGATGGAAGCGGTGCGGAAGGTGCGCCTGAGGCCCAGAGAGCGGGTCACCTTCGAATATGTCCTGCTGGGTGGTGTCACGGACCGGCCGGAACACGCTGCCGAGGTGGCCCGGCTGGCCAGGCGGACGGGGCTGCCGGTCAAGGTGAATCTGATTGCCTGGAACCCGGGGCCCGGCATCGACTATGAGATGCCGCAACCGGAGCGGGTGGAGGCTTTCAAGCGCGCGCTGTCCGCAGCCGGGGTGGCGGCCTATCTGCGCAGGCCGCGAGGGCGCGATATCTATGCCGCGTGCGGACAACTGAAGCGCACGGTGGAGGGATAGCTGACGAGGCCCGTACCGCTGCCCCCAAGCGGCTTCAGACGCTATTTGACGACGAGGGGCTTGACACTGCCACAGTCGGCGCCCTTGTAGACGGAGCGCGAGTGCATGGTCCACTCGACCGGATGGGGGTTGGGACCCATTTGCATTTCTCCGATAAAGTGCACGGTGCTTGAGGTATGGGAGTCATCGGCCCATGTGGCCTGCATGGTGCCCTTGCCCTGCATGGCGCCGGTGCACTCCATCTCGGCAGTGACTCCATCAGCCTTTTTGTCGACGTTCGTGACCTTGCAATCGCCACGTGTCTGCGGCGGGATGGTTCCGTACTTGTCAAGCTGCTGCTGGGTGATGCAGACCTGCGAGGTGTGGGGGCCGCCCATGGGCCCGTGGTTGCCCATCGAAGGCATGCCCGCCGGGAATGGAGACTGCTGCCACGTCATCTCCGAGGTGACTTCCCAAAGGCCCGCCTTGCGGCCCTGAGCCCAGGCAAACAGGCCGAGCGCCAGAACACATGCGGCCACGACAGACAGGTTGCGATAAAAACGCATGGAGCCTCCAGATGAAGCGGCAGATGAGGTTACGGGCATCACTGTACAACGGCGGAAGCTGCCGGAGGAAGCGCAAAATTTCCCGGCACGGAATGGCTCAGGCGACGGGAGTCACACCCCGGCCGAGGGCGAGCAGCGCGTCGGCGACGCGGGAGGCATTGTGGCGGACGACATTCTCCACGCTGGCGAAGTCTCCGGCGATGCAGCGCACTCCAAGGGCCTGAATGCGCTCGATATCAGCCTGGATGGGGGACGCGTTCTCAGTCGCATAGCGGGCGAGCGTCCCGGACGAAAAGGGTGTGGTGTTGACGATGACGTAGTCGAAGATGGGCGCGCGGGTGTGCTCGTAGATGCGTTGAATGTGCTCGGAGGCGGTGAGGCCGAGACTCTCATTGGCCTGGGTCATCAGGTTGCAGATGAAGACACGTGTGCCGCGGGCACGGGCCAGAGCATCCGGCATGCCTTTGACCAGCAGATTGGTAATGATGGACGTGTAGAGGGAACCGGGACCGACGGTGATGAGGTCGGCGCGTTCGATCGCGTCGAGGGTTTCAGGCATGGCGGCGGCGTCAGGAGGGTCAAGTGTGAGTTCGGCAATGTGCTGGCGGCTGGCGGTGATGTTGGTTTCGCCGCGAACGGAGGAGCCATCACTCATGAGCGCAACGAGGGTGGCGTTGGCGGTGGTGGCCGGATAGATGCGGCCGCGCGTGGCCAGAATGGTGGATGCGAGCTGGATGGCATGGGCGAAGTCGCCCGTAACCTGCGTGAGCGCAGCGACAAAAAGATTGCCGAAGTTGTGGCCCTCAAGGGCGTCGCCGGAACGAAAACGATGAGAGAAGAGGCGAACGAGCACATCCTCCTCTTCGCTGAGGGCGACCATGCAGTTGCGCAGGTCGCCGGGTGGGAGCATGTTGAAGTCCTTGCGCAGGCGGCCGGAGGAACCGCCGTCGTCGGTGACTGTGACGACCGCGGCGAGGTCGGAGATCCGGGCCGCGTCGGCACCGGCTCCGCCGGGGACGCTGACGTGGCGGCGCAGCCCGCGCAGTAGCGTGGACAGGCCGGTGCCGCCGCCGATGGCGACCACCCGCAGAGGTCGTGCGGAGGGCTCAGGAATACTTACTGAAGACGACGTTGATGCCGGATACGGCAATGCGGCCTTCGAGGCGGGAGAGTTCACAGCAACCCTTCGTTTACGGAACTTCAGGATACAGCAGTTCAGTAAAGCGCGGGTCATCCACCATGTTCTGGAAGTCGTTGTCGGAGCGAGCCTGAAGCCGGTTCTTGGGATTCAGCTCAATCGCGCGAGCAAGGTTGTCGAGGCATCCCTGGGCCCGTCCTGTTATCGAATCGAGTAGAGCCAGACCGTAATAGGCATAGTCGGCGGTGGGAATGTCGGCCAGGATCGCGCGCAGTTCCTCTCCGGCATCCTCGAATGCGCCGGCGTTGATCTGAGATACGGCGTAGTCGTAGCGCTCCTCGGGCGTGACGAAGGCCAGGCCCTTGTGCTCAAGCTGCCGCTGGCAGGTGCTCATGTACATCCTGCAGCGCTCCACAATCTCCACGGGAGCCTCGGGAAGCACCTTTTCAAACGCTGCCAGCGCCCTCTCATACTTGCCCTGCTGCAGGAGCTGGACCGCGCTCTGATAATGGTTAAAGACCGACGCCGGAGCTTCAGTGGAGTGGCCGCCGGTTTTCGCGGGAGCCGGGGTAGATTTTTTGCGGCTGCGAGCCGCTGAACGAGCCTCTTGCTTCATGGGGTCTTCTTGGAGGCGCGTTCCACGAGCGCAGGATCGGGGCTGGTCAACGCCAGCAGCGACCACTTACCGTGGAGCGCAGCTTGAGCCCTTTTTATACTGGTTCACCCGTTGCACGTCAATGGGGGGCGTTCCGGACGCCCTCAGGTACCGGACTTTCCGCCGCCCGGGCGGTAGATGGCCGGGTTGAGAGACGGATCGTTATACATCTTGAGCTGGCGGTACATTTTGAAGCGGCGAACGCCGGCCAGCACGTCCTTCCAGAGTGCGTCAAGGCAGGTTGCGAGGTCAGTGCGCTGCTCAAGGAGGATGACAAGACGGTCGCGGTTACGCTGGGCGTGGCCAGCGGGAGCGCCGGGCCGCTCGGCCTCCTCGCGGGTGTGGAAGATTTTGAGCGCAAGGATCGAGAGGCGGTCGATGATGAGGCCGGGTGATTCGGAGTGGAGCGGCACCGACTGGCGGGGCAGGCCCTGCGGCACGAGCCAGGCGAGCAGAGCCTGGTCCAGGCCCTCGGCAAGATCATTGCGAAGCTGATTGGTACGGTCGATGCGGCGCTTTACACCGGCGATTTCGGCGTCGGTTGCGCCGGGAGCGCGGGCCTCGTCTTCAATGTGCCACAGGTCGAAGTTGGCGCGGTGGTGACGGGCAACACGGTTCAGCCAGTTGGACTCCTCAGGAGATTGCGGTGTGGAAGACGGCTCGCGGTGCCAGTCACGGGTTAGCTGGTCATGCTGGTTGACGATCTCAGTGGCCGAGAGCATGCTGCGTGAGGTCCCGAGGCGAAATTGGAGCCGATGCCTGCAACAACTATGGTAGAACTATCGTGACTCGCGGGTCCATTTCCGCCGCTTTGGCCTTGGATGCGGCCGGTGCCAGGCACTCAGCCGGCCCCGGGTGATTGAGGAAGCAGGTAGAACCACGCGAGCACTGGAGCTGGATGTCATGGCCGAGGAAGAGAAGCCGGATGCTGCAAAAGCGAAGGCCGGACGATTGCGGCGGCGGCAGGTCTTGACAGGCCGCGTGCTGACCATCCTGGTGGTTCTATTTCTAGTGTTTGATGCCGTGGTAAAACTGGCGGAAATGGCCCAGGTTCACCAGGCGTTTGACCGGCTGGGCGTTCCAACCGCGATAAGCCCTTCAATCGGGTTGTTGCTGCTGTGCTGCACCGTGCTTTATGCAATTCCGCGCACGGCGGTTCTGGGCGCGGTGTTGCTGACGGGATTTCTGGGCGGAGCGGTCGCGATTCAGTATCGAGCCGGAAGTCTGATGTTCGAGTGCGTGTTTCCAGTGCTGCTTGGGATTCTGATGTGGGGCGGAATTTATCTACGCGAATGCAGGCTGGGAAATGTATTTCCAGTGAGGCGATGAGCGTTTCCAGTCGCCCTCACATGGCCTGATGGAACCCGTAAAATGGAGCAGGGAGCAGGCATGGCGCAAGACTGGCAATATCCACACCGGCGATGGAACCCGTTGCGGCAGGCGTGGGTGATGGTGTCTCCGCACCGGACGCAGCGGCCGTGGCAGGGAGAGGTGGGGCAGAAGGCGACGCCTTCAGAGGTGACGTATGATGCGGAATGCTACCTGTGCCCGGGGAACAAGCGGGCAGGGGGCGCGGAGAACCCGAATTACGGCTCGACGTTCATCTTTGTAAACGATTACGCCGCATTGCTGCCGGATCTTCCCGCTGCGGAACCTGCCGTGCAAGGCGCGACGCGCCTGCCGCCGCTGCTGGTGGCCGAGGCGGCGCGGGGGATTTGCAAGGTGCTCTGCTTTCATCCCAATCACAGCCTGACCCTGGCACGCATGACGAAGGCTGAGATCCGCAGCGTTGTGGATGCGTGGACACGTGAATATGACGGGCTGGGGGCCGTGGACTGGATCGAGTATGTGCAGATCTTTGAGAACCGCGGAGCCATGATGGGCGCCAGCAACCCGCACCCGCACGGCCAGATCTGGTCCACGGGGTTCGTGCCTGACGAGCCTGCCGCCGAGACGGTGGCGCAGCGTGGGCACATGGCGAAGACCGGACAGTGCCTGCTGTGCGACTACGTGAAGACGGAGCGAGCGGCACGGGAGCGCGTGGTGCTCGAAAATGAGCACTTCATCGTGCTGGTGCCGTGGTGGGCGGTGTGGCCGTTTGAGGTGCTGCTGGTGAGCAAGCGCCACCTGGGTGCATTGCCGCAGTTGGGCGGAGAAGAGCGGGACGCGCTGGCCGATGCGCTGCGGCGCGCGACCATCCGCTTCGACAACCTGTTTGAAACCAGCTTCCCCTACACAATGGGCTTTCATCAGTCGCCGACCGACGGAGAAGATCATCCGGAATGGCACTTTCACGCGCACTTTTATCCGCCGCTGCTACGCTCGGCCACGGTGAGAAAGTTCATGGTGGGCTTTGAGATGCTGGGAATGCCACAGAGGGACATCACGGCGGAA
>DASSHM010000207.1:0-15377 GCA_035692885.1 Occallatibacter sp. | reverse complement strand
CTGGGCATTTACAGCGTCATGTGGAGCGAGCACTGCTCCTACAAGTCCAGCCGCGTGCACCTGAAGCGGCTGCCGACAAAGAGCGACCGCGTGGTGCAGGGGCCGGGCGAGAACGCGGGCATCATCGACGTGGGCGACGGCTGGGCCTGCGCCTTCAAGATTGAGAGCCACAACCATCCCAGCTACATTGAGCCCTACCAGGGGGCGGCCACGGGCGTGGGCGGCATTCTGCGCGACATCTTCACCATGGGCGCGCGGCCGCTGGCGGTGATGGATTCCCTGCGCTTTGGGCCCCTCACGGCAGAGCCTGGGACCGGGCCGGAGCTGACGGCGCGGAATCACGCCATTGTCGAGGGCGTGGTGAGCGGCATCGCGGGCTACGGCAACTGTTTTGGCGTGCCCAACCTGGGCGGCGAAACCAAATTCGAGGCCTGCTACAGCGGCAATCCGCTGGTGAACGCATTTGCCCTGGGCCTGGTGCGCAAGGACGAAATCTTCTACGCCAAGGCCACCGGAACCGGCAATCCCGTGATCTACGTCGGCGCCAAGACGGGCCGCGACGGCATCCACGGCGCAACGATGGCCAGCGAGGAGTTCCGGGAAGGCTCGGAGCAGAAGCGGCCCAACGTGCAGGTGGGCGACCCGTTCATGGAGAAGCTGCTGCTGGAGGCCTGCCTGGAGGCGATGAAGACAGGCGCCATCGTGGGCATACAGGATATGGGCGCGGCGGGTCTCACCTGCTCCACCTGCGAGATGGGCGCGCGCGGCGGCGTGGGCCTGGACGTGGAGCTGGACCTGGTGCCGCAGCGCGAGACGGGCATGAGCGCCTACGAGATCATGCTGTCAGAGAGCCAGGAGCGCATGCTGCTGGTGGCCGAGAAGGGCCGCGAAGACGAGGTTCTGAAGGTCTTTGCGAAGTGGGGTCTGGATGCGGTGATTGTGGGCGCCGTGATTCCCGAGCCGCGCCTGCGCATCCGGCATCATGGGGTGCTCGCCGCCGACATTCCCAACCAGTCGCTCACCGACGATGCGCCGCTCTACCACCGCCCTGTCGGCGTATGGCAGCCGCCAGTCGTGCCGGAGCCGTCGGAGTCCGCGCTGGCGGAATTGAATCGCGACCGCGACTTCACCGCCGACCTGAAAAAGCTGCTGGGCAGCGCCAATGTCTGCGGCAAGAGCTGGGTTCACGAGCAGTATGACAGCATGGTGCAGACCAACACGGTGCGCGGGCCCGGCGGCAAGGCGGGCGTGATGCGCATCAAGGGTTCCGGCTCCGGGGGGCACGAGCGCGGGCTGGCCATGGCGCTGGACGGCAACGGGCGCTGGACGTGCCTTGATCCCAAACTTGGCGCGAGGCACGCAGTGGCCGCGGCCGCGCTCAAGGTGGCTTGCACGGGGGCGGTTCCCGTGGCCGCCACCAACTGCCTCAACTTCGGAAATCCCGAGAAGCCGGAGATTATGGCGCAGCTTTCCGCGGCCATTGACGGCATTGCCGAGGCCTGCACGGCGCTTGGAACACCCATTACCGGCGGCAATGTGTCCTTATATAACGAGACGAGAGGCGAGGGCATCTATCCCACTCCGGTGCTCGGCATCGTGGGCATCATTGACGACGTGACCCGGACGGTTCCCTCTGACTTTCAGCGCGCGGGCGAAGCCATCCTGCTGCTGTGGGCTCAACCACGCGGCGAGCAGCCGGATCCGAATCTCAAGGTTCCCATCAAGGCGCCGCCCATCAGCCAATATCCGCTGCCGGCGGTGCAGGGCGAGCCGGTGGCGCAGGAGGAAGCGGACGCCACCGAGGCCGAGGCCGGGGCGGAGCTTTCCGTATTTGGCTCATCGGAATTTGCGCACGTCGCGCTGGGCGAGCTGTGGGGCAGGCCGCCGCAGATTGACCTGGAATTCGCAGCCAATCTGCATAAGCTGCTGGCCGAGCTGGCCTGGCGCAGGCTGCCCAGTTCGGCACGCGACATCTCAGACGGCGGCATCGCCGTGGCATTGGCCCAGGCGGCATTGCCGCGCGGCATCGGGGCCCGGGTGGAGCAGCACTCGTCGCTGATGGTGCATCCGCTCTTCGGTCTCTTCGCCGAGCCTTCCTCCACCGTAATCCTGACCGCCGCGCACGGCCACGTGAGCGAGATTGAAGACCTCGCGGACTCGTTTGGCTACTTTGCCGCGCGCATCGGAACCACCGGCGGCAACCGTATGGAAATCTCAGTCGATCGCGAACCGTTTATCTCCGCGCCGCTCGCGGAACTCGGCGGGATCTGGTCCGGCGCCCTGCAAGCCACCCTTCATGACGAGGTAACAGCATGAGCCGACGGCTCTATCAAGGCATTGAAGGTGTCGCTGACCGGTCTGAAGCCCTGCGTCTGCCCGTGCGCTGCCACGCCGGCAGGGGCAACACTGGTGGCCCGCCCGGTTCGGCATGCGCCGGTCATTGCCACGATGATCCCAAGCTGCGCGAGGAGTGCGGAGTGGTCGCCGTACACGGCCACCCTGACGCGGCGCGCCAGGCATTTTTGGGGCTCTACGCTTTGCAGCATCGCGGCCAGGAGTCGGCGGGAATCGCCACCGCGGACGGCCATCACCTGGCCAACATCAAGGGCATGGGACTCGTGAGTGAAATTTTCACCGACGACGTGCTGGATAAACTGCCCGGCCACATGGCCATCGGCCACACGCGCTACTCCACCACCGGCGACTCCGCGCTGCTGAACGCGCAGCCCATCCGCGTGGACTCCACCAAGGGCCTCATCGCCATCGCCCACAACGGCAACCTGGTCAATCTGGGCAACCTGCGCGAGATGCTGGAGCGGGAAGGCGCATACTTCCAGACCACCTCCGACTCAGAGATTATCGTCCAGCTCATCGCGCACTCCCGGGCGGGCACGCTCGTGGATGCAATCGCCGATTCGCTTTCCCGCGTCGAGGGCGCCTTCTCCATCGTGATGATGACGCGCGACCGCATCTTCGCGGCGCGCGATCCGCGCGGCTTCAGGCCGCTCTCCATCGGCCGCATCGAGAATCCCGGCAGCCCCGACACTATTGTGTTTGCCAGTGAAAGTTGCGCGTTTGACCTGCTGCGCGCGGAGTTTGTGCGCGATGTGCTGCCCGGGGAACTGGTGATGGTGACCGGGGACGGGATGACCAGCCGTCAGTATGCCACCGGCGTGCCGCAATCAAGCTGCATCTTTGAGCATGTTTACTTTGCGCGGCCTGACAGCCGCATCTTTGGCCGCTGGGTGCAGGAGAGCCGCGACCAGATGGGCCGTCAGCTTGCGCGTGAATCCGGCGTGCCGGCCGACGTCGTTGTCCCGGTGCCGGATTCGGGCGTGACCGCGGCGCTGGGCTACGCCGACCAGAGCGGCATTCCCTTCCGCTTCGGCCTCATCCGCAACCACTACGTGGGCCGCACCTTTATTGAGCCGGAGCAGCGCGTGCGCGACTTTGGCGTGAGGCTCAAGCTCAATCCAGTGCGCAATCTGCTCGCAGGCAAGCGGGTGGTGCTCATCGACGACTCAATCATCCGCGGCACCACCAGCCGCAAGATTGTGCGCATGGTGCGCGGCGCCGGCGCAACCGAGGTACATTTGCGCATCAGTTGCCCGCCCACCATCTCGCCGTGCTTCTACGGAGTGGATACGCCGAGCAAGCGCGAACTGATCGCCGCCAACCGGTCCATCGAGGAGATCCGCCGGTTCATTGAGGCGGATTCGCTGGCCTACCTGTCCCTCGACGGCCTGCTTAAAAGTTGCAACGGCGGCGAGGGAAACAGCTACTGCACCGCCTGTTACACCGGCAACTATCCCACCCAGTGGGTGGATGTGGATGAGATTCTGCCGGCCACGGCCAGCCTTTAGTTCACTGTCAGGCCGGCTCGTCAGCCAGTTCGGCCGTCGGTTGCGGCGGACGGCCTCGCGCCAGGCTCCGCGTGAGCGCAACCATGATACCCACCCCGGCCAGCGCCGGAATGGCAAGGCCGCGCAGGCCGGGCCAGTAGCTTCCCGTCAGGTCCTTCATCCTGCCCATCCAATAGGGACCAACGAATCCGCTGAACATGGTGATGCTATTCATGGCCGCGATGCCCGCGGCGCACGCAGGCCCGGCAAGAAACTGCGTCGGCAGGGCGGTTGCCGGTCCGAGAAGCGCCGAGAAAGCCAGGAGCATCAGGGCCAGCGAGTCCACCACCAGCCATCCTGGCCGAGCGAAGCCGGCCAGTACAAAGCAGATCGCCATGATGCCGCACGGAACCATGCAGTGCAGCGAGCGCTCTCCCGTGCGGTCAGAGCTGATGCCGCCCAGCAGCATCGCCACCGTTCCGCCCAGACCAATGGCGGCTACAAGGAAGCCCACCTGCGTGAGTTTCCAGCCGGTCGCAATCTCAAGAATCGCTGGCGCAGAAAAAAAATAACCGTAAAAGCACGTGCAGGCACAGAACAGGAAGAGGCCAATCATCCACACTTTGGGCGAAAGCAGTGCCTTCATGACGCCGGCCTCGCGTCCAATGTGAGCCTCGGCCGCTTCGGCTGAGAGCTGGCTTTGCAGCCACTGTTTCTCCTCGGAGGTCAGCCAGGCCGCATGCGCCGGAGAGTCCGGCAGCAGCAGAAAGACCAGGACGCTGAACAGGGCCGTCGGCAGACCCTCAGCGAGAAAAAGCCATTGCCATCCTGTAAGTCCGAGCTTGCCGTCGAGCCCCATCAGCCATCCGGCCAATGCCCCTGACACCGCCAGACTGATGGGGCCTGAAATATAGAAGCGGCTGATGGCGCGCGCGCGGACCGGTGCAGGAAACCACAGCGTGAGGTAATAGATGACGCCGGGGAAAAACCCTGCCTCTGAAATCCCCAGAAGCAGGCGGACGGTGTAGAACTGGAGCGGGGTGCGCACCAGCATCATGGACGTGGCCAGCAGGCCCCAGGTGAACATGATGCGCATCAGCCACCGCCGCGCGCCAAAACGCAGCATCAGCAGATTGGACGGCACCTCGCAGAGCGCATATCCAATGAAGAAGACGCCGGCGCCAATGCCATACACCGTGGCGCTGAAGTGCAGGTCGTCATTCATCCGCAGCGAGGCAAAGCTGATATTGATGCGGTCCATGAAGGCCATGCCATAGCCGATCGCAAGGATGGGCAGCAGGCGCCATGCCGCCTTGCGCTGGGCTGAAGCGCCGATGGCAGAGTCGCTCGTGGATCTGGCTGGAGCCACGCGGGCAGCCATTTCGCCGGGGTTGGGCATCCGGATCCACCTCACGGTGCTGACAGCGTGGGACCGATGTATTACGCTACCACATCCGAATCCGCTCGGCACGGGACGTTCCCGCTCTCCTTGTGATAGCATCCGCTTTCTTAAGGAAGACGGCTGGCAGCGCTGCTCTGTACGCCGCCAGGCGCCTGCCGGGAACCCTCCCTATGGATGAGGAAGACGGCAGAACGGGCCCTGCGGCCCCGCAATTCGGAACCGCTGACGTCCTGCCGGACGCCCTCACTGGCTCCCTGCCCCGAATCCATCCTCCACATACAACTCGTTTCGCGGCGGGAGCCATGCCTCCCGCCGCGCCTGTCTCGCGCCGCCGTTCTCACCATCGAGGAGAAACACCATGAAAACCTACCAGGGAAGTGAGATCCGCAACGTAGCTGTAGTGGGGCATGCACAATGCGGCAAGACCACGCTGATTGCCGCTCTGCTGCATGCCGCCAAAGCAACCCCATCGCAGGGCCGGGTGGGCGACGGCACGGCCGTGACCGCCTATGACGAAGAGGAGATTGCCCGCGGCACCACCATGCAGAACGCGGTGGCCTTTGCCGAGTGGCAGGGCAACAAGATCAATTTCATTGACACGCCTGGCTTTCACATGTTCAGTCATGAGGCTCGCGCGGCCCTGCTGCCCGTGGAGTCGGCCGTGGTGGTGGTGAACGCGCAGAATGGCGTGGAGGCCGTGACCGAGCGCGTGTGGCGCTATGCCGAAGAGGCCAACGTGCCGCGGATTGTGCTGGTGAACCAGATGGACCATCCCAAGGCCGGCGGCAGCGGCGGACTCACCGCGCTGATTGAGGACCTGCACAATCGCTGGGGCCGCACCTGCGTCCCCGTGCAGATACCCATCTCCGACGCCGGCGGATTTCACGGCGTGGTGGATCTGGTGACCATGGAGGCATTCCATTACACCGCGGGCGGCGACGGCCACGGCAAAAGCACCGGCGAGATTCCAGCCGCCATCGCCGCGCAGGCCAAGGCTGCGCATGAGGCGCTGGTGGAGCTGGTGGCGGAGGGCAAGGACGAGCTGATGGAGGAGTTTTTCGCCCAGGGCACCATCCCCGAGGAGCATCTCATCGCCGCTCTGCATGAGGCGATTCGCGAGGACCGCATCTTCCCGGTATTGTTTTCCAGCGGTCTGGCCAACATGGCCTGCGACCATCTGCTCGACTTCATCAAGGTGTACGCTCCCGCGCCGGTTGAGCGCGCTCCCATGGCCGTGAAGCCGCCTGCCCTGCAGGCCGCAACGGGCAACGGTGAGACCTCCGGGACGGCCGGCAGCGGCGTCTCGTTCCGCAAGGTGGATGACCGCGAGCCCGCGGGCGTGCTGGTGTACAAGACCATGTCCGACCCGTTCGCCGGCCGCATCAGCTTCTTCAAGGTCGTCAGCGGCGTGGTCAGAAACGATGTCACTTTTGAGAACTACACGCGCCACGCCCAGGAGCGCTTCAGCCACCTGAGCGTGATGCAGGGGCGCAAGGCCGTCGAGGTGCCGGAGCTGCACGCGGGCGACCTGGGAGCCGTGGCCAAGCTGCGTGAAACCTTCACCGGCGACACGCTGGGCGTGAAAGGCGGCGAGATGCAGGTGGAGCTGGTAGCCATGCCGGAGCCGGCTATGACCTACGCCATCGAGCCCAAAACCCGCGCCGACGAGGACAAGCTCGCGCCGGCCATCCACAAGCTGATGGAGGAGGACCTGCTCATCCGTTTCTACCGCGACCCCATGACCAACGAGTTTTTGATTGCGGGGGCCGGCCAGCCGCATATTGAGACCATCGTCTCGCGGCTTAAGAAGCGCTATCACGCCGAGGTCACCCTCAAGGCTCCCAAAGTGCCCTACCGCGAAACCATCCGGGGCCGCGCCGACGCGCAGGGCCGCCACAAGAAGCAGACCGGCGGCCACGGACAATTCGGAGACTGCAAGATTCGCATGGAGCCCCTGCCCCGTGGCGGCGGTTTCGAGTTTGCCAATGAAATCTTCGGCGGCGCCATCCCGCGCCAGTTCGTTCCGGCGGTGGAGAAGGGCATCGTTGAATCGGCGGCGCGCGGCTATCTGGCCGGTTATCCGGTGGTGGACTTCAAGGTCACCGTTTATGACGGCAGCTATCATGACGTGGACTCGAACGAGATGTCCTTCAAGATGGCCGGACGCATCGCCTTTCGCAAATGCATGGAGCAGGCCCGGCCGTGCCTGCTTGAGCCCGTCATGAAGGTGGAGATTGAGTCTCCAGACGACTTTGCGGGAACGTTGATGGGCGACCTGAACAGCCGCCGGGGCCGCGTGCAGGGTATGGAGACCCGGGGCCGCACCACCATTATCAACGCCGAGGTGCCCATGGCCGAGATGCTGGCCTATGGCACCCAGCTCACGTCAATGACGCAGGGACGCGGCAGCTATCACATGGAGATGGATCACTACGATGTGGTTCCGCAGGCCGTGGCTGAAAAGATTCTGGCCGGCGCCAAGCGCCCCGTGGAGGAGGAAGAGGAGTAATCCGCGAGGGCGGCATCCATGATGTCCCGGGCCCGGAGCAGACCGGCTCAACCGGCCGCGCCAGTGAACAACTCCACGCGATATAGGCCGCGCCGGGTGGCTAAATCCCCTTCACGGTCTACCGGGCCGGTTTCTCCGGCTCCAGACCGCGTTCCTTCAACATGGGGCCGATGCCGGGCTTGCCGCCAAACCATGCCTCATACATCGTGGCCGGATCCTCCGTATTGCCCCGTGAAAGAATCATCCTGCGGAATCGGTCCCCGTTGGCGCGGGTCAGCCCGCCGTGATCTTCAAACCACTGGTAGGCGTTGTCGTCCAGCATCTCGCTCCACAGATACGCGTAGTAGCCCGCGGCGTACCCGTTGCTCCAGATGTGCATAAAGTAGCTGGAGCGGTAGCGGGGCGGCACGTCGGCGAGCGCGAGGTGCGTCTTCTCAAGCGCTTCGGTCTCAAATGTGTCGGGATTCTCGAGCGGCGCATCGGCAGGCAGCGTGTGCCATTGCATGTCGAGTTCGGCCGCTGACAGCATCTCGGTGAGCAGATAGCCCTGGTTGAAGGTCCTGGCCTTCCTGATCTTCGCCGCCAGCTCCGCGGGCATGGGGGCGCCCGTCTTGTAGTGCCGCGCATAATGCCTGAAGACCACGGGGTTCAGGGCCCAGTGCTCATTGAACTGCGAGGGAAACTCCACAAAGTCGCGCGGCACGTCGGTTCCCGACAGCGAGGGATACTCAACGGTCGACATCATGCCATGCAGGGCATGGCCGAACTCATGGAACATCGTGGTCACGTCGGTAAAGCTCAGCAGCGCAGGCTCGCCCGGCGCGGGTGGGGGAAAGTTGGCGACGTTATAGATAACTGGCAGCGTGCCCAGCAACCGCGACTGGCTGACGAAACCGCTCATCCACGCGCCGCCGTCCTTGTTGTCGCGCTTGAAGTAGTCGCAGTACCACAGCGCCAGCGGCTTGCCGCCGGCATCAAACACCTCGTAGACCTGCACGCCGGGGCTGTAGACCGGGATGTCATTTCTCTGCTTGAAGCTGAGCCCGTAGAGCTGATGCGCGGCATAGAACACCCCATTGTGGAGCACATTGTTCAGCTCAAAGTAGGGCCGGGTCTGCTCCTCGTCCAGGTTGTATTTGGCCTTGCGCAACTGCTCGGCATAGAAGTTCCAGTCCCACGGCCGCAGCCTGAAGCCGCCGTGCTGCTTGTCGATGATCGCCTGCAGCTCGCTGCCTTCCTCCCGGGCCTTGGCCGTGGACGCGGGTACCAGCGCATTCATGAACTTGATCGCCGCCTCCGGCGTACCGGCCATCTGGTCTTCAAGCTTCCACGCGGCATAGCTGTCATAGCCAAGCAGCTTCGCCTTCAGCGCCCGCACCTGCGCCAGCCGCGCGATGGTGTCGCGCGTGTCGTTGGGCCCTCCACGCTCGGCGCGCGTCCACGAGTCCTTAAACACCGCCTTGCGCGTGGCGCGGTTGCTCAGCGATTGCAAGATGGGCTGCTGGGTGGTGTTCTGCAGCGGCAGCACCCAGCCCTGCTGTCCGCGGCTGTGCGCAGCCTGCGCGGCTGCCGCCAGTTGCGCGTCACTCAGGCCCGCCAGCGCGGCCTTGTCGGTTGTGGCATAGGCGGCACTCTTCGTCGCCGCCTGCAACTTCGAAGTGAAGACGGCAGAGAGGCTCGCCTCCTCCTCGTTCAGCTTCCGCAGTTGCTCCTTGTCGGCGTCAGAGAGCTTGGCTCCGGCGTGCACGAACTTCTTGTAATCGTACTCCACCAGCCGCAGCGACTCCGGATCGAGATGCAGAGCGTGGCGCCGGTCATAGATGGCGGCCACGCGCTTGAACAGCCTGCCGTTCAGATACAGGGCATCCCTGAGCGCGGCGCGTTTCGGCGCTTCCTCGGTACGCACCTGTTCGAGCACCGGATCGCTGTTGGCCGAGATCAGGCCATCGAAGACCTGGGTTGCCCTGTTATAGAGCTGCCCGGCCCTTTCGATGGCGACGATGGTGTTTTCAAATGTCGGCGCCGCGGAATTGTCGGCAATCTCTTGAATCTCGGCAATCTTCTGCGCAATGCCCGCCTCGATTGCCGGCTGGAAATCCGCGTCCTTGATCCTGTCAAAAGGTGGCGCGTGAAATGGCAGCGGGCTGGGCGCATAGAAGGGATTTGAGGGGCCAAATCCCGCAGTGTGTTCCTGCGCGAGCCCGGTACCCGGGGTGAGCGCGATGGCCCCGGCGGCGGTCAACATCGAAATACGTGACAAAAGCTTCAGTATCCTTCCCGGCTGGGACCACTTCATCCGTGACACTCCCTGCAATAACAGGATTCTAAAAGCTGAGATGCGTCCGGAGGCCCGTACGATGGGATTCCACCCGGACAGCCCGGCCAACAAAAGCCGGGACGGCCGTGCGGCCCGGAACTGCCCCCGCCCGGGACTATGCCAACAGTAATCGGACGGCTGAGAAGAGGATAGCGCTTACCCAAGGAACCGGTTATACTAGCTCGCAATCGGGACAGACCATGGATAACTTCCTCAGCCCACACGACTTTCTGAAAACCGCTCATATATCGGGACCCACCCAGAAGCCCACCACCATCGCTGAGGCCGGGGTCCGTGACTCGCTTCTTGAGGCCCTCGCGCTCAAGGCGCTCTACCTCTCCGGCCCCTTCTCCGTGCTGGACTTGGCCGAGCACACGAGGCTGGGCTTTGACATCGCCAACGAGCTTTTCCACCGCCTGCGAGCCAAAATGCTGTGCGAAGTCACGGGCATGAGCGTCAACGTCCCTGACCTTGCCATCACATCGCAGGGCCGGGCGCGCGCGCTGGAGATGCTCTCGCAGAGCCAGTACTCGGGCCCCGCCCCGGTGTCTCTCGAGAGCTATGTGGACCAGGTGCGCAAGCAGCGCGTCACCGATGCTGAAGTTCACTATCCTGAGGTCGCGCGCGGATTCTCTCACCTCGTCATTGATCCCAAGACTCTGGCCCAGTTCGGCACCGCCCTCAACTCCGGCGAGGCTATCTTCCTGTATGGCCCTCCCGGGGTGGGAAAAACCGCTGTGGCTGAGACCCTGTCGCGCGTACTGGCCGAGGATGACGTCTGGATTCCCTACGCGGTTGAGGTGGAGGGCCAGATCATCACCATCTACGATCCGGTGATTCACCGGCGCATGAAGGAGCTGGAGCCTGACACCCGCGATGAGCGCTGGGTGCGTTGCCGGCGTCCCGCCGTGATGGTGGGCGGCGAACTCACCATCGACATGCTCGATCTGCAGTTCAATCCGGCGACCAATTATTACGTGGGCCCGGTGCAGATGAAGGCCAACAACGGCGTGCTCATTATCGACGACTTCGGCCGCCAGCGCATCCATCCTGAAGATCTGCTCAACCGCTGGGTGGTGCCCCTGGACCGGCGCATCGAGTTCCTCACCCTTGCGGGCGGCCGCAAAATCGAGATTCCGTTTGAAATGCTGGTCGTCTTTGCCTCCAACCTTGACCCGGCCACCATGCTCGACCCCGCCTTCCTGCGCCGCATCCAGACCAAGATTTACCTTGGCGCGGCCACCGAGGAGCAATTTGCCCAGATCTTCTACCGCGTCGCTGAGAAACACGGCCTGGCCGTAGACCGCTCAGCGCTGGTGGAGCTCATCCACATCATTCGCGACACGCTCAAGCAGGACCTGCGGGGCTGCGTCCCGCGCGACCTCATCAATCAGGTGCTGTGGTCGGCCAAGTACCAGGGAAGCCGGCCCGAGCTGTCTCTGCCCGCGCTGATGCAGGCTGTCGAGGCATATTTCCTGCCCAAAGCCTAGCTTGCGGCTGCCTGGCCAGCCGGATTTTGGGGGATTTTAGGCGTCAATCCGGAATCCTCCCGCCCTCCACGTCATCTGAGAGAATGATGGATGTGAAGCAGGCAGCAATCTCCACCCTCCGCGAGGGGAGGGCGACAGGATTAACCGCGATTCTGGGGGCAATTCTGGGGCTGGCCGGGGCAGTACCGGTGGCCCATGCGCAGGCCGCCAATCCAACCTCGGCAATGAATCCATTCTTTGGTAGCGTGACGGTACATGCCGCCACTGACGTGACGCTGCGCCTCTCCCTCGACGACGCCATTCGCATGGGCCTCGAGAACAACCTTGGGCTGAAAGAAGCCGAAGACGCGGAAGGCACCATCCGCGGGCTGAAGAGCGAGGCCCTGCAGCAGTTTCTGCCCACCATCACTCTTTCCGGCGGAACGGGTGTCTATCAGCATAACCTTGCGGCCATGGGTTTTGGCCCCGGCATCGCAAGCAAGTTCCCTCCCGGCTCGGTTCCGGCCGGCTTCTCATTGATTACGCGCGATGACCTGACCCAGGGGCAGGTCAACTATGAGCAGACGCTCTTTTCCGGCCCGGTGATTGCGGGCTGGCGCGCTGCTGGCGCGGCTGAGCAGGTTGCATACTTCTCAAAAATGTCGGCCCGGGGCGAGGTTGTGCAGCAGGTCGCTCAGGCCTACCTGATGTCGGTGGCGGACGGCAGTGAGGTGGACAACGCAACCGCGCAGGAAGCCGCCGACCACCTGCTGTTTGATCAGGCGCATGCCGCCCATGAGGCGGGCACGGCCTCGAACCTGGATGAGTTGCGCGCGCGCGTGCAGTGGCTGGCGCAGCAACAGGCCCTGATTGCGGCCCAGGACGCGCGCCTGAAGAATCTGATTCTGCTCAAGCGCGAGATTGGCATTGATCCCGGCCAGCGGATTGAGCTCACTGACCCCACCCCCTATAACGACCTCGCTTTGCGCGCTCCAGGGGACGTGCTGGCAGAGGCCTACCGCAATCGTCAGGACTACCAGAACCTGCAGCACCAGGTGATTGAAGACCGGGCACTCCATGCGGCCTATCGAAGCCAGCGCCTGCCCAAACTCAGCTTCAGCGGCTTCTATGGCGTTGACACCGTCAACGGCGCAGGTACCCACGGCAACTTTGCCGCCGTGGGCACGCTCAGCATGCCGCTGTTCCGTGAGGCCTCGCTGCGCGGCGACGAAGACGCCTCCGCGGCGCAACTTGCCGCGGTGACGGCGCAACTCGCCGACTTGCGCCTGAACATTGAAAAGCAGGTGCGCGACGCCCTGCTGGATGTGAATGCGACAGGCCGGCTGGTGGCGGTGGCGCGCTCCAATGTGGACCTTGCCGCCAGCGCCCTCAGCGACGAGAGCGACCGCGTCAAGGCCGGCGTCGACGACAATCTTCCGCTGGTGACGGCGCAGGCCACACTGGCGGCCGCCCGGAGCAATCTGGTGCAGAGTCTTTACCGCTACAACATGGCCAAGCTTGCCCTTGCGCGCTCTGCTGGCGTGATTGAAACCCAGTTCCGCGCCTATCTGGGACGATAATCAGCGGCTCCGCTCCGGTTGACGGGCCGTGAAGATGCGGTTCATGCATCCCTTCACCGCGCCGCCACCGATGCATCTAACTGAACATGCGCGAGGTCAAGTCTCCGATGCCCAAGCTCAGAATCGAATACCACGTGGCGGCGGATGCATCCGCGTTGGCCGCTTCTGCCGCCGAACACTTCGTTCAGGTCGCATCGCAGGCCGTCGCCCAGCATGGCCGCGCGCGCATCGCCATCAGCGGAGGCTCCACGCCACGGGCCACATTTCAATTGCTGGCCGACCCCTCCCGGCCCTTCGTTACGCGCATGCCCTGGGGCAAGCTCGACCTCTATTGGGTCGATGAACGCTGCGTGCCGCCAGACCACCCCGACAGCAACTATCGCATGACCCGCGAGGCCCTGCTGGACCACGTTCCCCTGCCGCCCGGGCAGGTACACCGCATCGAGGGCGAACTTGACCCGGAGGCTGCCGCCGCGCGCTATGAATCGCTGCTGCGTGACAGCTTCCGGCTTGAAGGCGCCGAGAGCCCGCGCTTCGACCTCATCGCGCTGGGGATGGGCCCCGACGGGCATACGGCCTCCCTTTTTCCTCACACTGAAGCCATCAACGAGATGGGACGCCTGGTCACCGCCAATCACGTCGTGAACAAGGATGCGTGGCGCGTGACTCTCACCTGGCCGGTCATCAATCATGCCTCCTCTGTCTTCTTCCTTATTGCCGGGGCTGACAAGGCCCGGATTCTGCGCGATGTCCTCACCGGGCCCCGCGATCCCGAGCGCCTGCCCAGTCAACTGATATGGCCCTCAGGCGGTATACTCACACTGATCCTTGATCAGGCCGCTGCCATGCTGCTTCCCGCGGCAGACGGGGAGGGCCGCGGGTTTTTGGAGAGGGAAAGATGATTCTGGCTGGAGACGTAGGCGGCACCAAAGTTCATTTGGCGCTGTATGACTTTGCCGATGGAAATCTCACACATTCCCGCGAAGAGAGGTTCCCGGCAAAGGAATTTTCCGGGCTGGAGTCGATTGTCAGCAAGTTCCTCGGTTCGCAGTCTGTCACCTCGGCCTGCTTCGGCGTACCCGGTCCCGTCCGCGATGGCCGCCTGCGCCTGACCAACCTGCCGTGGACCTTGGACAGCCGTGAGCTCTCCACCAGCCTCAACATCCAACACGTCTTTCTTATCAATGACTTGGAGGCAAACGGCTACGGCATCGCCGAGCTCTCAGCCGACCAGATTTACACCCTCAGCGAGGGTGACCCCAGCCAGATGGGCAACCGCGCCCTCATCTCGGCCGGTACCGGCCTGGGAGAGTGCATCCTTACCTGGAACGGCCGCACCCACACCCCCTACCCCTCTGAAGGCGGACATGTGGACTATGCCCCCCGCAACGAAGACGAGATCGACCTGCTGCGCTTTCTCAAGCAGAAGTACAACGGGCGCATCAGCTTTGAGCGCGTGGTCAGCGGCATGGGCATGACCAACATCTACGAGTTTCTGCGCGAGGTGCGCGGCATGGAGGAGCCGGCCTGGCTGGCCGAGCGCATCGCAGCGGCCCCCGACGCCAACGCCGTCATCAGCGAGCTGGCGCTCTCAGCCAAAAGCGCAATCTGCGAGAAGACGCTCGACATGTTCGTCGCCGCCTATGGCGCCGAGGCGGGGAACCTTGCCCTCAAGGTGCTCTCCGTCGGCGGGCTCTATATCGGCGGAGGCATCGCGCCGCGCATCCTGGAAAAACTGAAGGACGGAACGTTCCTCAAAGCCTTCGCTGACAAGGGCCGCATGAGCCAGTTGCTCATCAACATGCCCGTGCGCGTCATTCTTGAGAGCCGCGCCGCCGTGCTGGGCGCTGCCGCCTACGCCGAGGCGCGCGCCGCCGAAATCAGCGGCATCTCACCCCGCGCCGCATCGGTCAGGTTCAAGTAGAAGCGGCGAGCGCAAGGGGTCTCGACTCAACCGCGCGCCGGCCGCTCAGCTTTTGCAGCAACTGGGTCCGCAGCATGCGCCTGCGGGTTTGGTGGCTCGCACAAACGCGCTCATCAGCGAACCGGCAGTCTCCTCCGCGATCGCGTCCACGTTGATGCCCGCGTCCTCAAGAAACTGCCGCGCATCCTCCACTTCATACACGCGCGTCGGCTCCATTGATATATCTTGAAAGCCCGCCTCCGCCAGCCTGCTTCGATAGTCGGCCTCATCCAGCGCCCCGGCGATGCAACCCACCCACATGGCCATGCTCTTGCGCACCGGTTCAGGGACCTCG
>DASSHM010000206.1:0-5797 GCA_035692885.1 Occallatibacter sp. | reverse complement strand
TTCAGCAGCGGCGGTGGGCTCATTTCCCGGTAAAGCCGCCGCGGGGAGTCTTGCCATGGAGCAGCAGACGGTGCTGACGGCCGCGCAGGTAAGAGAGGTGGCACAGGCCGTGGTGGAGGCGCTGCGCCTGCCCCGCGCTGATGAGGCATCGCCTTCAGCCGCCGCCAACTCCTTTGAGGCTGAGTCGCTGCGCACTGAAATCATCGCGGTCGGCCGCAAGCTCTGGGAGCGCGAGTACGTCGATGGCAATGGCGGCAACATCAGCGTCCGGCTCGGGTCCAGATATGTACTGTGCACGCCCACCATGCTCAGCAAGGGCGACCTTGAGCCTGCCGACATCTGCCTCTCTGACCTGGATGGCAACATCCTCGCCGGTGACCGCCTGCGTACCAGCGAGCTCCTGCTGCATCTGCAGATTTACAAGGGCAACCCCCGCGCCCGCTCCGTGGTCCATTGCCACCCGCCCTACGCCACCGCGTTCGCGCTCACCGGCTCGGTGCCCCCCGCCGGCCTCTCCCCGGAGTTCGAAGTCTTTATCGGTCCGCTGGCGGTAACGCGCTACGAAACCCCCGGCACCCAGGCCTTTGCCGAGTCGGTGCTGCCCTTTCTCCAGCACCACAACACCATCCTGCTGGCCAACCACGGAGTCGTCTGCTGGTCCGATACTCCCACCCACGCCGAGTGGCTGGTCGAGATTCTCGAAACCTACTGCAAGACCTACCTCATTGCCCGCCAGATTGGCGAGCCCATCCAGGCCATCCCCGATCACAAGATTCAGGAGTTGCTGGCCCTCAAGCGGCGCATGGGCATGCCCGATAAGCGCCTGCCCCAGGCAGACGAGCCCGCCGGCCCCGAACCCGTTGAAAACAGCGAACTCGACCGCATTGTGAAGCAGGTGGTGGCGCGCCTCGAAGGCCGTGCCTGACCGCCCGCGGATTCGTTGACTCCGCCCTGCAATTCGAGTATCCTGAAGTTCTTGCGCGGTGTTGCGCCTGGGGTGGTGTGTGCATACCCCTGCCCGCCCGGAAAGCCTCATCGAATGAGTCTTGGCCGGAACAGGTCACCGGCTGCTGGAAGCGGGTTTCAGTCCGCGTCCAGTTCAGCCAGAGCCCGATGACTCGGGCCAGCTCCCGCAATCCTCACGCGAACGGTTTGTTTGGCTGTGGGTGATTTTTGGGGCCCGTGTGCTTTGCGTGGCCCGTATGTTTCATGTGGGCAGAAGCGCTCTGCGCTGCGGTTTGATGGTTGGGAATGGTTCAGTTCGCCTGATGTGCCGGTTTATCCGGCAGCAGATGCAGGCAGGGGATTGGAAGGCAGGAGAGAGATGTCAACCTTTGTTCCAAGCGGCAAGGATATTGACCGCAAGTGGTATGTGGTGGATGCGAGCGGCCAGACGCTGGGCCGGCTGGCCACCCGCGCCGCCAGCGTGCTCAGCGGCAAGACGAATCCCCGCTACACGCCCTACATCGACATGGGCGACCACGTCATCGTCATCAATGCGGAAAAGGTCCGCCTGACCGGCCTTAAGAGCCAGAAGAAGGTCTACCGCCGCTATACCGGGTTCCCCGGCGGCCTGCGTGAGGAGTCGTTTACGCGCCTGCTGGCCCGCAAGCCCGAAAAGATTCTTGAAGAGGCCATCAAGGGCATGCTGCCCAAGACCAAGCTGGGCCGCGCGATGGGCTCCAAGCTCAAGGTCTACCGGGGTGACCGGCATCCCCACGAGGCGCAGAAGCCGGTGGTATTGGACGTCGCGTAAGCGGCAAAGCGAATAGGTTTGGCCGGCGGCATCAGACCCCGGCGGAGAGAGCAGAGAATGGCAGATCTGGTTCAGTATTACGGGACGGGGCGGCGCAAGTCGGCCATCGCCCGCGTGTTCCTGCGTCCCGGCACGGGCGAGTGGAAGGTGAACGGCAAGGCTTTTGACGATTACTTTGTCACCGAGCAGCAGCGCGCCTCCGCAAAGCGCACGCTGGCGCTCGCCGAGCTGGCTTCCAGCTTTGACGTCTTCTGCACCGTCCACAGCGGCGGCGTGGCCGCGCAGGCCGACGCCGTAAAAATGGGTGCGGCGAGAGCCCTGATCCAGTTCAACCCGGAGCTGCGCAAAACGCTCAAGTCCGAGGGCCTGCTGACCCGCGACGCGCGCGTCAAGGAGCGCAAGAAGTACGGCCAGAAGGGAGCCCGCAAGCGGTTCCAGTTCAGCAAGCGCTAGAGTTTTGCCTTCGGGGCCGGTCCCGGGGCGCAAGAGAGTTGTTCAATCTCCCGCGGAAGCGGGCTCAATCCGGGCCAGACGAAGGTTAGCCCGGATGCAATCCAAGAAGGAGGCCCATTGGCCACGATCACCATGAAGGAGCTGCTCGAAGCGGGTGTTCACTTCGGGCATCAGACCAAGCGCTGGAACCCCCGGATGAAGGACTACATCTTCGGCGAGCGCAACGGGATCTACATCATTGACCTGCAGAAGACGCTCAAGCTCTTCAAGGATGCATCCAAGTTTGTCACCGACCTGTGTGCGGAGGGCCGGACGATTCTCTTTGTCGGCACCAAGCGCCAGGCGCAGGACGCCGTCGCCGAGGAGGCCACCCGCGCCGGAATGCCCTACGTCAACCAGCGCTGGCTGGGCGGACTGCTCACCAACTGGGTGACCGTGCAGAAGTCGGTGAAGCGCCTCCAGGAAATCGATGACATGGCCTCTGACGGCCGCTACGAGCTGCTCACCAAGAAGGAAGTCATTCGCCTTGAGCGCGAGCGCAAGCATCTACAGGCCAACCTCGCCGGCATCAAGAACATGAAGCGTCTGCCTGACGCTCTCTTTGTCATCGACTCCAACAACGAGGCCATCGCCGTCAAGGAAGCCCGCAAGCTCGGCATCCCCGTGGTTGCCGTGGTCGACACCAATTGTGACCCCACCGTGGTCGATTACGTAATCCCCGGCAACGACGACGCCCTGCGCGCCATCCGACTGTTCGCTTCCAAAATTGCCGACTCGGCAGCCGAGGGCGTCAATCTCGTGGGCGACAAGGCCTTCGCCGAGGAGCTGCCGGAGCCCGGTGAAGAGGCTGCTGCCCAAGTGGAAGCCGCGGGCGGAGAGGAAGTCGAAGACATGGAGGCGGCCATGGGAGGCGGCATTCGCAAGGCTCCCGCGGCGGTTGCCACGCTCGACGAGGTCGAGGCGGCCGAGGGCGCTCTGTAATCTTATCTGCGCACAGGCGTGCGCTTCATAAGACAAGCGTGGCCGCATCGGTTGAGTGCCACGCTTTTCTTTTGCCGGGCATCGCCCGGCCCGAACCAGCGAGAATAGAGAAAAAGAGAGATGACGACAGTGAGTGAAAAAATTGATGCCAGGCTGGTCAAGGATCTGCGCGAAAAATCTGGCGCGCCCATGGGCGACTGCCTGAAGGCGCTGCAGGAGAGCAGGGGGAACATTGAGGATGCCTTTGTCGTGCTGCGCAAGCGCGGCATGGCCTCAGCTCAGAAAAAGGCCGCCCGCAGCACCAATGAAGGCGCCGTCGGCACCTACATCCACGCCGGCGGCAAAATCGGCGTGCTCATCGAGGTCAACTGCGAAAGCGACTTCGTTGCCCGTACCGAGGACTTCCAGGAACTGCTCAAGGACATTGCGATGCACATCGCGGCCTCGGATCCGCGCTACGTCAAGCCTGAGGATGTAACCTCGGACGACCTGGAGCGCGAAAAGGAGATCTACCGCGCGCAGGCCGCTGCCACCGGCAAGCCTGCTCCGGTCATCGAGAAGATTGTTGACGGCAAAATGGCCAAGTTTTACGAGGAGGTCTGCCTGCTTGAGCAGCCTTTCATCAAGGACCAGGCCATCAGCATCAAGGAGCTCATTGCGCAGAAGGTCGGCAAGCTCGGCGAGAACATCACTGTCCGCCGCTTCGCGCGCTTCAAGGTGGGCGCGCCCGACTGGACCGTGGCCCAGACCAAAGCCGTCGAAGCCGCGGAATAGCCTTCCGGCAGCCTGCCCCACATCATCCGGCCCGGAGCCCTCGCCCCGGGCCATTTTATTTGCAGAAAATTAACTTCTCCCATGCCACTATGGAATCGGCCATCGTGTCATGTGTTCCGTTGCGCTTCCCGTCTCGCGGGTCGCTAGCGGTGACCAGCCGGGCAGGGGGTACCCCCTCCCCCCCCATAAATATTTGCGGTTTTCCACAGCACTTTTGCGAAGAATTTCCAGCTTTTATGAAAGTGCCGGTTCTGTCTGATCCGGCGCAGCGCGCCCTACTTGCCTTTATGCGATACTCAAACAAGCATGTACAAGCGCATCGTTCTCAAGCTCTCAGGAGAGGCTCTGGCTGGGCCGCGCGGCTTTGGTCTTGATGCCGAAAAAGTAACCGCCATCACCGCTGAACTGGCTGAGGTGCATGCTCTTGGCGTCGAAATCGGCATTGTCGTGGGCGGCGGCAATTTCTTCCGCGGCGTCGCCGAGCAGGCCCGGGAGATGGACCGCGTGGCGGCCGACAATATGGGCATGCTGTCCACCGTCATCAATGCCATTGCCCTGCAGGACGCGCTAGAGCACCGGGACGTTCAATGCCGGGTGATGACCGCCGTTTTCATGAATCAGGTGGCTGAGCCCTACATCCGCCGCCGTGCCGTCCGCCATCTTGAGAAGGGACGAGTCGTCATCTTCGCGGCGGGCATCGGCAATCCCTTCTTCTCCACTGACACCGCCGCCAGCCTCCGCGCCATGGAGATCAAGGCCGACGTCCTGCTCAAGGGCACCAAGGTCGAGGGCGTCTTCAATGCCGACCCGATCCACGTGAAAGATGCCGTCAAATACGAAGAGATTACCTATATGGAAATCCTGCAGCAGGGCCTCAAGGTCATGGACCTGACCGCCGTCAGCCTGTGCAAGGACAACAACCTGCCCATGATCATCTTCAACATGAATCAGCCGGGAAACATCCGGCGCGTCGTGCTCGGCGAAAAGGTCGGGTCATTGGTCACTGCCTGACCTCGCCCGTGGCCGTCCATCCACCAGTGGAACAGCACAAGCCAGCACCGTTGAACGCATTGACCGGCCTACGCTGTTTTGCGGCCGTCAACATCGTTCTGTTCCATTTTTCCGACCCGCGCTGGTTCGGCTTCCTCGCGCCCATCGTCAACGCGGGATACGCCTCCGTCAGTTACTTCATCCTGCTCTCCGGCTTTGTGCTCGGCTACAACTACAACAAGCGCGCCCGGGCCGGACAGTTTGACACTGTGCGCTTTTACAAAGCCCGCTTCACGCGCATTTACCCCATCTATCTGCTCAGCCTGCTGCTGGCCTGGCAAATGGTGCCGGCCGAGTACGCCGCTCGCACCCACCATATGTTCTGGCTGGGCATGGTCCTCTCCCCGTTCCTCCTGCAGGGATGGGTTCCCTCCATCGCCACCTTCCTCAACACGCCCGCGTGGACCATGTCGGCCGAGGCATTCTTCTACGTCATCTTTCCCTGGATGGCGCGATGGAAGAAGCCTGTCCTCCTGCGCCAACATCTGTGGAGGCTTGGCGGCATCTGGATGCTCGGCCTCATCCCCGGCGCGCTCTACATATTTTTCAGTCCCGACGGCATCGCGCACCCCGACCGCTGGAGCTACGGTCCATGGCTTCAGGCGCTCAAATACACGCCTCTGCCTCACCTGGCCAGCTTCATCTTCGGCGTGCTGCTGGCGGAGCTGGATGAAACCCTGCCGCGCTCGGGCCGTTTGCGCTTCATCCTCGGCGCATTCGGATTCGCAGCCGCCTTTGTGCTGCTCTCGTTTGGCCGGGAGGTGCCGTTCGCCCTGCTCCACG
>DASSHM010000205.1:0-6403 GCA_035692885.1 Occallatibacter sp. | reverse complement strand
CTGTGCAATCGGCAGGTTATAACGTGCGATAACCAGGTCCAGATTGTTTTCGAGCGCCAGACTGATTGCATCATCGAGGGAAAGATAGAGCTTGCCGTTCCGCACCAGCGATTGCAGGCGGTCGGAGTTGGTCATGATGGGCTGCGGCACAAGTGTTCCACGATACGCGTCGAAGGGATTGAGCGAGCGCTTCTGCAGTTGCGCGAAGGGGATACTCGCCGCGGGGGCGGCCGGCGTCTCAGGCTGCGGCTTGGCAGAGACCTCACCCGCAGCGGGATCAACGGCGAATGCAAGGTTCGCCTGCAACAGAAGGATAACCAAAGCCGCCTGAAGCCGCGCGAGTGTGCTCCGGGCTGAAGAGGATATGAAACTGCGACTGGGAATCATGTTCATTTTGCGGCGGCCTCATAAGTTGGCGTCTGCGAGGCCCGATCATCGGCAATCTCGCCGTCCTTGAGCTCGATGATGCGCGATCCATAGCGCGCAATTTCATCAGAATGCGTAACCTGCAGAATGGTCGTTCCGTGGCGATTGAGTTCGCAAAAAAGCTGCATGATCTCGTGTGCCTGCGTCGAGTGCAGGTTGCCGGTCGGCTCATCGGCCAGCAGCAGGGCTGGCGTGTGCACCACGGCCCGCGCGATACCCGCCAGTTGCTGCTGTCCCCCTGAGAGCTGATATGGAAACTGGTCTTTCTTTGCGCCGATCTGAAATCGCTCAAGGATTTCCGCGACCATTTTGCTCCTTTCCCGAGAGGGGAGGTTTTTGTACGAGAGCGGAAGATCAATATTCTCCGCGATGGTCAAATCTTCCAGCAGGTGATAGCTCTGGAAGACGACGCCAATTTGCCGGCGCGCCAGCTCCGCGCGCTGCTTGCGGTTGAGTTCATGCACGGCGGTTTCGCCGAACCAGTACTCTCCGCGCCACCCATCGTCCAGCATCGCCAGAAGGTTCATCAGCGATGACTTCCCTGCCCCTGACGGTCCCATCACGGTGACAAACTCGCCATCCTTAATACTGAGCCCGATGCGCCGCAGAGCCCAGCCCTCGCTGGAGCCTGCCTTGTAACTGCGCTCGACGTTTCTAAGCTGAATCCTCATGCCGGTCCTTCGTGGGTATCGGGCTTACTCCACGCGCAAGGCGCTCATCGGATCAATGGAGGCCGCCCGGCGCGCCGGAAGAAATCCCGCGAATCCGGCACAGGCCGCCAGCATCAGCCCGGCTGCTACAAAAGCCAGCGGATTGTATGCATGCACCCCATAGAGCAGACTCTGCATAAAGTGCGCGGCCACCAGGGCGCTGGGAATGCCAAGCAACAGGCCCAGACCAATCTGGACCAGAACATCGCGCAACACCAGGCTGATGACATTGCCGCGCGAAGCGCCCAGCGCCATGCGTATGCCGATTTCACCGGTGCGCCGCGCAACAAAATACGCTGTGACGCCGTAAAGTCCGACGCAGGCCAGTATCAGGGCCAGTATCCCGAACAGAGTGGTCAGCCGCGCCACCAGCCGCTCTTCGTTAAAATTGCCTGCCACCTGTGCGTCCAGAGAGCGCAGATCCATCACCGTCAGATTCGGGTCGATCCCCGCCAGAGTGCCGCGAATCAGGCCGTCCACATTCTGCTGCGGCTGACTGAAATCAAGAATGATCGAGTTGATATACATGGACTGTGTCTCGATTGTGTCCATTATTGGCTCTTTGTAGTCCGTCACCGGTTGTGTGAGCAGCCGCAGAAAGACAGGCCGTATATCTTCGCTTGGATTGTTGAGTTTGAAGTCGCGGAATACGCCAACAATCTCAAAGGTCCCCGAGTACTCAACCTTGTCAAGGCCGAAATGCCGGCCAACTGGATTCTGGTTGGTGAAGAACCTCTTGACAAACGCCTCGTTCACCAGCGCGACCGCAGGCGAAGTGGCTGTATCGTGTTCGTTGAAGTCACGCCCCATCACGATGGGAACGCCGATGGAACTGAGAAAGCTCGCGCTCACGCGGTCCCACGTCGAGCCGCAGCGCTCGTTCGGTCCCGGCTGTGGATGCCCCTGCTGAATCACGCATTCTCCCCAGTTATCGCCCTCCAACGGGCTGTAAAGGGCCATGGAAACGTGTGCCACGCCGGGCAGCGTTGAAAACCGGGCGTCAATTTCGCGATAGAGCGCCGGCAGGCGCTCGACGCCATACCCCGCTCCGGCAGGATCAATATGCAGAACGTACCGGTTCTGAGTGGCAATTCCAAAGTCCTGATGTTCCAGCCGCGCCAGAGAGCGGCTCATGAGGACCGCGCTCGCCAGCAGCACCAGCGACAATGCAGCCTGGAAGATCACCAGGGCCTTCTGCGGCAACCCTGACCTGTCTCGCGTGGAGCGGCTCGTGCCCCGCAAGGCCTCGATGGGCTGCGCGTGCGATGAAATCCATGCCGGGACGGTGCCGAATAGAACGCCTGTTGCCAACGCGACCAGGAACGTGAAGCCAAGAACGGTCAATGACGGGCTGGCGTCGATGGGCAGGTTGGTCGCGTCAGGAAACGCAAGGGACAGAATCGTGCGTGAACCGCCATAGGCTACCGCCAGTCCGGCAAGGCCGCCAATGCAGCTCAGCAGCACGCTCTCCGTGATGACCTGGCGCACCAGGCGCATCCGGTTGGCGCCCATTGACATGCGTACGGCCAGTTCGGCTCGCCGGGCTTCATTCCGCGCCAACAGCAGATTGGCAATATTGGCGCATGCAATCAGTAGCACGACGGTGGAGAGAATCATCAGCATCATCAGGCCCTTGCCCGTGTTTTGCTGCATGTTCTGGATTCCCCCTCCGCCCCGGGCCAGCACGACATGCTGGCGCGAAATCAGTGTGGACGCTCCATTTGCCGTGTAGGCAGGGCGCGTGCGCAGCCACTGCCTCAACAGGGTTGAAAGCCTGGCTTGCAGGGCGCCAATGCTGGTTCCCGCCCGGACCCGCCCGATGGGATAGAGCCAGTGACTATCCGCATGGTGCAGCAGAGATCCGGCTCCGCGCATATAGGGCTCAGTTGCCAGAGGCATCCAAAGGTCCGGCGGCCGGACTGTGACCCGATCGCCAAAAAACCCCGGAGGCGCGACGCCGATGACCGTGTAGGGCTTGGCCTGCACGTAAATGGTGGAACCCACAATCGAGGGATCCGCGTTGAACTCGCCCTTCCAGGCACTGTAGCTCAGCACGGTCGCGGGTGGCGCCGCCGGGGTGTCATCGTTGTCGCTGAACACGCGCCCGCTGAATGCCTTCAGCCCCAGCGTCGAAAAATAATTTCCTGATACGAATTCCCCGCTCAGCGACTTCGGCAGCGCCTGTCCACGGCGCACGCTCAACCTGCCAAAGCCGGCCTGGACCGCCGCCAGTTGCTCGAACTCCGGAGCATTGCTTTGGAGATATTTGTAGAGATCGTAGGAAAAGATCGAAAAGTCGCCGGTTTGCCCTGCTGCTCCCGGAAATCCGCCCTCCACGCAGCAGTCGTCTTTATCGCCGATGCGATACAACTGTCCCGGATCGCCCACCGGAAGTACGCGCAACAAAATTCCCTGCACCAGCGTGAAAATCGCCGTGTTGGCGCCAATGCCCAGCGCAAGCGTGATTACAGCGGTCACGGTGAACGCGGGAGACTTGCGCAACTGTCTCAGTGCGAAACGAACATCTTTCAGCACATCGCTCAGCATGCTCAGGCCTCCGCCTCTGCCATCAGCCTGGTAATGTCTGCCTCTGATACAACCTTGCCGTCAAACAGATGCAACTCGCGCTGCGCGTGCTTGGCAAAGCGCGGATCGTGCGTCACCATGCAGATTGTGGACCCCTCACGGTGCAGGTCCGCCAGCAGGTGCATCACAGCTTCGCCGTTTTTTGAGTCCAGATTTCCGGTTGGCTCGTCCGCCAGCAGAATTGATGGAGTCCCAGCCAGCGCGCGCGCAACTGCAACACGCTGCTGCTGGCCGCCGGAGAGTTGAGCCGGATAATGCCGCATGCGATGCGCCATGTTCACCCGTTCCAGCGCGTCCTTCACACGCTTTTTGCGCTCCATCGAAGGCATTCCGGCACGATACGTCAATGGCAATTCCACGTTCTCCTCGACAGTCAGATCGCCGATAAGATTGAAGCTCTGGAAGATAAAGCCAATCTCCTGGTTGCGAATGCGCGAGCGATCGCTGAAGGTCAGGCTCTCCACCGGCTTGCCGTTCAGCCGATAGCGGCCGCCGGTCGGGGTATCGAGCAGCCCCAGAATCGAAAGCAGCGTTGACTTGCCGCAGCCGGAGGGGCCGGACATGGCCACGAATTCGCCACGCTCAATGTTCAAGTGAATTCCCGACAGTGCGTGTGTCTCCACCTCGTCCGTATAGAAAACCTTGGTCAGGTCCTCAATTTCAATCAGATTGCCGTTCGTTGCCATTCCTCCCCCTTCATTCCGTTGCGAGTGGCCTTCACTGGTGCCGCTCGGCGTGCATCCCTCGTGCCGTCATCTTTTCCGTTACTCCAGCCGGACATGATCGGCGTTGTCATAGCGCGACATGTCAGAAAGAATCACCGTGTCGCCCTCCTTCAGCCCCGCGAGCACCTGAATGTAGCTCACTGAGGCCCGGCCGACCTTGACTGAAACGCGCGTCGCGCTCTTCCCGCCGGGGTCAAGCTTGAACAGGCTCAGCGTGGAATTCTCGTTGCCCAGCGCGGGCCGCTCAACATAAAGCACGTTCGAAAGCTTCTCCAGGTCAATCGTTCCATCCACACTCAGGTCAGGCCGCGCGCCAGCGGGCAGCGGCCCAAGTAGCTCTACGTCAACCGTGACCGTTCCGTTCTGTACTGCAGGGTCAATTCTGGTAACGCGCCCGGGAATTATCCCGTTATGCGTGTCAATTGAGGCAGGCTGGCCAATCTGGATGTCGCGGGCCTGCGTCTCCGCTATCTTCAGCGCCGCCTTCAATTGGTCAGGCTGCACCACCTTGGCCAAAGTGGCGCCGGGCGCCACGTGCTCGCCCACCTGATGCGGCAGATCCACCAGCACGCCCGCAATGCCGGCGGTCACGTGCAGTGCAGCCAGTTGTTGCTGCTTTAGCTCATACAGAGCACGCGCCTGATCAACCAGCGTTTGCTGCACCGCCAGTTGTGACGCCATCACCTTCTGGTTCATGCTCAGGCGGTCGCCTTCAATCTTGTTGCGTGTCGTCAGTTCCGTGGCCTTGCTCGCCGAGGCTTGATATGCGAGGCCGGAGATCACGCCCAGGTCGTACAGCGCCTTGTCCGTTTGCGCCTGCAACTTCGCCTGGCTGAAGTCGGCCCCCACCGTAGCCGCGGCGGCCTTCTGAGCCAGCAGATCGTTTTCGAGTTTCACCTGGGTATTGTGGTACTCGCTCTCCGCGGCCTTCAGCGCAAGACCCGCGCTCTGCGCCTCCTGCTCAAGCTGAGGATTGGCCAAGTCCATAATGACGGTGCCGGGCTGCACCTGAGCGCCGGGAAGGACGAGAATGCGCGTGACCGTCGCCTCGGTTTCAGCCGGGATGAGCCTCAATTTGTCTTCGCGGGGCACCAGCGTTCCCGTCGAGGAGCGAACCTGCCGAATCATCGGGCCGCGCTTGACCGTGCCGGGCCAAATGGTCGCCCGATCCACCGTAGGCGCGGCAGGCTTCAGCCGCGCCACGGCGACCACAACTACAATGAGAGCCAAAACCCCCGCTCCGCCCCACATCATCAGGCGGCGCTTCTTCTTTTTCTTGATGTCCGGCCGGGCGATATCCATCACGCCTTGCAACAAGCAGTTGCTTTGCCAATCTCAACCAGCCACCCATGTTTATATATATGAGTAATTTAAGCGATATGACCGGTGGCGGCTTCGTACCTGATTATGACCGCATCCGCAACTGAGTGTCCGTTTTCGAACACCTTCGAACTGGTTCCGTCAGCTAGCGATGCGCAGCGCATTGAGCCAATTGAACCAACCTCGAACTCCGTCACACTCCTCCAAGGGCCGGATCTCAACTCTCCTCCAATCCTGCTTGAGCCTCACCTGCTGATGCTGGCGGCTCGTGCGCTCACTCTGCCACATCAAGAGCCGCCAAATGATGTACCCATCCCAATCGTCGAAGAGACAAATTGAAGTCCCTAGCAGGCATGAAATTTCGCTGCCTGAACCGTTCGCACATCGCTCGAAGGAGTGCCTTCCTAAAGCTGAACCGGCACCGAAAACCGGGCATTCTTACGGATCGTCGCCTGGCTTTTCCCCCGTTAAAAAGGGAGGCATTTCCGGACTTGGTTACGAGGACAAAATGCTAAAAAGCCCTTATAAAATGCGGGTTCCAGTGATATTCTGGAAACGAGGAATTGATTGAAATGATCTTCTCCAGAGGGCCCCTCTCCGCAGGCCTGCACCCGCTCGTGGTGAGCCGTCGAGAGT
>DASSHM010000204.1:0-6870 GCA_035692885.1 Occallatibacter sp. | reverse complement strand
AGTACCTTGTTCCATTTGATTGTGTTTCCTGATTTTGAATTGCGCTGGATGAATCGGAGCGACCACTGGCAGAATCTTGCTTGGTTGGGCGAGTACTGCTCACGCCCGGTTCGTTTCTAACGCTGGTGATAGTGTAGCATTCCTCTGGAAAATCAGGGCGTTAAAGTTTTGCCGGGAGAGCGGGCAGAGGCGCTCTGAAGCGCCATAACCATCAATATATCAACAAAATAGCTCTCAATGGCGAACTAGAGCAAGTATAAGTCGAGGAACCACCATGCCTGACCATCAGGTTGCGGAGTTGCTGGCGCGCGCGGAGAAGACGCTGGAAGCGGGGTTTGGCGCGTTGCCGGAGTTCACGAGGGCGGCAGACTCCGCGCGGGATGCGGAGGCGATGGCCCGCGTACTTGATGAAGTGGCTCACCGGCTGGCCGACAACTATCCTTACTTCCATCCACTTTATGCAGGGCAGATGCTCAAGCCTCCACATCCGGTGGCGCAAGTGGCGTATGCACTGGCCATGACGATCAATCCAAACAATCATGCCCGCGACGGGGGCCGCGCGAGCTCAGAAATGGAGATTGAGGCGGTCCGCGAACTGGCCGGGATGTTTGGATGGCCGGAGTTTCTGGGACATTTGACATCGAGCGGCACCATCGCCAACCTGGAGGCGCTGTGGGTGGCGGGGCGGCTGATGCCGGGGCGGCGGATTGTGGGCTCGGAGCAGGCGCACTATACGCACGAACGCATCAGCGGCGTTCTGCAACTGGAGTACGCGCCGGTGGCCGCCGACAACCGCGGGCGCATGAGGCTGGGCGCGCTGGAAGATGAGCTGCGCAAAGGCGGCGTGGGCACGGTGGTGGCAACGCTGGGCACAACGGCCATTGGCGCCGTGGATGCGCTCGACGGGATTCTGGCTCTGCGCGATAAATATGGATTCCGCGTGCATGTTGACGCCGCCTATGGCGGATATTTTCGGCTGATTGCCGATGAGCTGGCGGAGCCGGCCAGACGGGCATACGCGGCAATGGAGCGGGCCGACTCGATTGTGGTTGATCCCCACAAGCACGGGCTGCAGCCATATGGGTGTGGGTGCGTGCTGTTTCGCGACCCGGGGGTTGGACGGCTCTACAGACACGACTCCCCATACACCTATTTCACGTCGAATGAACTGCACCTGGGGGAGATCAGCCTGGAGTGCTCGCGGGCGGGAGCGGCGGCTGTGGCGCTGTGGGCCACGCAGCGGTTACTGCCGCTCAAGGCGGGCGGCGAATTTGCGCAGGGGCTGGCTCAGGGGCGGGCGGCAGCCCTTGAGCTGGACCGGAGGTTGCGCGAGGATGAGCGATTTACGCCCCTGCCTGCGGGCAGGCCGGAACTTGATATTGTGGCGTGGAAGGTGGCGGCAGGTCATGCTGAAGAGTCTTCCAGGCGGGCGCAGAGGCTATTTGATGCCTGCGCAGTAGATGGATTGCACCTGGCCCTAGTACAATTGCCGCAATCCTGGTTTGGGCCGGTGGGCAGTTCCGGCAGCGGACATGGGAACGTGACGTGCCTGCGGTCGGTTTTGATGAAGCCGGAGCACGAGGCCTGGCTGGGAGCAATCTGGGGCAAGATTTCAACAGCGTGCGCAGGGGTCATGGGAGAATAGCGGAGATGGACGAGGCGGGCGCTGTTGTGCCAATAAAAGAAAACGTTCTCATCCGGGCAGGTGAATGCGCTGTCACCATCCTTCCGCAGTTCGGCGGCAAGATTGCCTCAATCCGCATCAAAGGCCGGGAATTGCTGCAGACGGCGCTGGCCCCGCTGGCAGAGCGGACGCGCGACATGGCGTTTGCCGAAGGCGATGCAGGCGGATGGGACGAATGCCTGCCGACCGTCGCCCCCTGCACCGTGGAGACACCCGGCGGCGTGGTGAACGTGCCTGACCATGGCGATGTTTGGCGTGTCGCCTGGGAGCCCGTGGACGGAAACGGATCGCAGGCAACCCTGCGTGCGAAGTGCTTCTCGCTGCCGCTGGAGCTGGAGCGATCACTCAAATTAAGCGAATCGGGTGACAACTGGCGGCTCCAGTTGAACTATATATTGACCAACCGGGGCCGGATGGCGGTGCAGTGGTCGTGGTCAGCGCATCCGTTGTTCGCGGTTGATACGGGAGACACAATTCAGCTTCCCGGCTCCATCAAGACCCTGACGGTGGAAGGCTCGGCAGGAGAAAGGCTTGGCAGCGCAGGCGCCTCGGTGGACTGGCCGGTGGCGAAGCTGGCTGGAGGCGGCAGCGTGGATCTGCGTGTTGCCGGGCAGGCTGCGTCGGGCATTGGGGACAAGCTTTTCACGCGATTGCTCAAACCGCAAGAGAACTGGTGCGTGGTGCAGCGTCCGAAGGCGGGTCTGCGGATGAGGATGAGTTTTGACACCGCGGCCACGCCGTACCTGGGACTCTGGCTCTGCTACGGCGGCTGGCCAGAGGGACCGGGAGCAAAGCAGATGTGCGTGGCGCCGGAACCCTGCACGGCTCCGGCAGACTCCCTGGCCAAGACAGGGCCGTGGACGAGGGTGCTCGCGCCGGGAGAGAGCAACCGGTGGTCGGTCTGCGTTGATTTTGAGGTGATTCAGGGAGAGACCCATGCTTGACGCCGGCGTATTGCGCACCTTTCACATGGCCCGCTTTCAGGCCGAACCGGCCATCTTTGCCGCGCCGGGCCGCGTGAACCTGATTGGCGAGCATACCGATTACGCCGAAGGTTTCGTGATGCCGGCGGCCATCGATTTTGCAACGCTGGCAGCGATTTCACCGCGCAACGACGGCAGGATCGTCATCTTCTCAGAGAACTACGGGGACGAGCGCGCGTTTGATGCGGCGGCGCTGCCGGCCGGGCCGGGAAAGCACTGGAGCGACTATCCCATAGGCGTGGCCTCGGTTTTGGCGGGCGAGGGCCATGCGATTCCGGGCCTGAGCCTGACCCTGTGGGGGGATGTCCCGCTGGGATCCGGACTTTCCAGCTCCGCGGCCGTTGAGGTGGCGACGGCGCTTGCCATGACATCGGTGATTGGGGTGAGCTATCCGGGGCCGGTGCTGGCGCGGCTGTGCCAGCGGGCGGAGAACGAGTTTGTGGGCTCAAGTTGCGGCATCATGGACCAATTCATCTCGGCCAACGGCGCTGCGGACCACGCGCTGCTGCTGGACTGCCGGGACCTGAGCTACAGGCTGGCGCCCATTCCGCACAGCGTGGCGCTGGTGATTGCCAACACGATGGTCAAGCACTCCGTGGCGGACGGAGAATATACGACGCGGCGCGCCGAGGTGGAGGAAGCATGCGCAGCCATCGCCAAACACAGGCCGGAAGTGCGCTTTTTGCGTGACGCCACGGTGGATGACCTTGAGAAATGGGGCAACGAAATGAGCCCCAATGCGCTGAAGCGCGCGCGGCATGTCATTACCGAAAACCTGCGCACGGTGGCCGCGGCCGAGGCGCTGATGAACCATGATCTGCATGAGCTGGGACAACTGATGGCCGAGGCTCACGCCAGCTACAGCCGTGATTTTGAGGCGAGCTGCGTGGAGGCCGACGCGATGGTGGCTCTGGCCCGGGAGTTGCCAGGGCTGATCGGCGCGCGGTTGACGGGCGGCGGATTCGGCGGATGCACCATTAACCTGGTGGAGCAGGAACAGGCCTCAGGATTTGCCGAGGCGCTTGCGGCGCGATATGCCGAGGAGATTGGAATTGTGCCGGAGATCCATATTTGCCATGCCTCGGGCGGAGCCCATCGCGTCGAGCTAAGCTGATTATTTTATTGCAGGTGGAAGAATCAGTTTCAATGAATCCCGGCAAAAATGAAATACGGCGCAGGTGACTGTGGTGAGTAGCCGTGAGTAACAGATAACAACTCATTTGCATATCGCTTGTTAAAATCTTAAGAGCCGGAGCACACAGCGGACCGGGCAGGTTCGCGGACTCAGGCAGGAAAGTTGAATCTCGCGCCCTCGGTCTGTGGCCGGCAGCGCGGACTGGCTGCTGAGAGACAAAACACGAAGATGGAACCAACCTCCAATCCCTTCACCTTCAATGCCATTCCCACTTCAGGTCTGGTTGCGTACTTTTCGATGGAAATCGCCATCCAGCCGACCATGCCGACGTACTCCGGCGGGCTGGGCATGCTGGCCGGGGACACGCTCCGCTCAGCCGCGGACCTGGGATTGCCGCTGGCGGCTTTCACGCTGGTGCACCGCAAGGGATACTTTGAGCAGCACCTGAACGACGACGGCAGTCAGACTGAGGAGGTGCAGCCGTGGGAGCCCTCCGACTTTTGCACGGAGGAGGCGGCGCTGACGACGGTTTCGATTGAAGACCGCGTGGTGACGGTGCGCGCCTGGCGCTATGACCTGGCAGGACGCTATGGGCATGTGGTGCCGATTTATCTGCTGGATACGGATCTGGACGAAAACTCCGGCCCGGACCGCGGCCTGACGGATCACCTCTACGGCGGCGACACGAGCTATCGCCTGCAGCAGGAGATTGTGCTGGGCATGGGCGGAGCGCGCATGGCCCGGGCGCTGGGCCTGGATGTGAATGTCTATCACATGAACGAGGGCCACGCAGCCT
Source organism: Occallatibacter sp. (assembly GCA_035692885.1). GTDB lineage: Bacteria > Acidobacteriota > Terriglobia > Terriglobales > Acidobacteriaceae > Telmatobacter. Next base: position 2,272 of record DASSHM010000204.1, on the reverse strand, counting down.
TGCTGACGCAGGCGCTGCTTGAAAGCGTGATGGCGGGCGGCCCGGAGGGCGAGGTGACCGGGGCGGACGTGGAGCAGGTGCGGCGCCAGTGCGTGTTTACAACGCACACGCCGGTGCCGGCTGGGCACGACCGGTTCTCGAACGAGCAGGCAACCCGCATTCTGGGCGGGGAGCGCGCGGCACGGGTTGAGAAGCTGGGCTGCTGCCACGACGGGATGCTGAACATGACGCTGATGGCGCTGCGCTTCTCGCGCTATGCCAACGGCGTGGCTCTGCAGCACGGCAAGGTGTCGCGGGCGATGTTTCCGCAATTTGCAATCGACTCCATCACCAACGGCGTGCATGCGGCCACGTGGATCAGCGAGCCGATGCAGCAGTTGCTGGACGCGCATATTCCCGCGTGGCGGCGCGACAACCTGCAACTGCGCAATGCGATTGATCTGCCCGGGGAGGAGATCCTCAACGCCCACAGGCGGGCCAAGGAAACGCTGCTGGCCGAGGTGGAGGCCCGCACCGGGCTGGCGCTCAATCCGCAAGTGCTGACGCTGGGCTTTGCGCGGCGGGTGGCGGCGTACAAGCGCGCGAACCTGATGTGCACCGATCCTGAAAGGCTGGTGAAGATCGCCAGCGAAGCGGGCGGGCTGCAGATCATCTTTGCCGGCAAAGCGCACCCGCAGGACGAGGCCGGGAAGGCCCTGATCCAGTGCGTGATCAAGATGGCCAATCGCCTCTCCAGCGACAAGCTGCGCATCGTTTACCTGGAAAACTACGGCTGGAGCCTGGGGGCCACCATCACCGCCGGCGTGGACGTGTGGGTGAATACGCCGCGGCGGCCCTATGAAGCCTCGGGTACGAGCGGCATGAAGGCGGCGCTGAACGGCGTGCCCAGCCTGTCGATTCTGGACGGGTGGTGGATTGAGGGCTGCATCGAGGGCGTGACCGGATGGGCGATTGAGGACGGCGCCAACGATGCGGAGGAGGCCGCGTCACTTTACAGCAAGCTGGAGTCGGTGATTCTGCCGCTGTATCACGAGTCGCCGGAGCGCTGGGCGCGATTGATGCGATCGACACTGGCGATCAGCGGCTCGTTTTTCAACACCAATCGCATGGTGAACCAGTACAAGCGGACTTCATACTACCCGGTGAGACTGGCGGAGAGCGCGGTGGTGGAAGAGAGGGCCTTCGTGGCGCAGGCGCGCGACTGACGGCATAGTGAGATGGATGAGAAAAGCGAACCGATTCCGGTTCGCTTTTCTTTTGCGCGGAAGCCGGACGGAAGCTGATACGGCGCCAGAAAATCAGTCGCCGTGGCTGGCTTCGAGCTCGGCGCCGATGCGGTGCAGCTTCATGAAGCGCCACTGCAGGCGGTCAAAGAAGAGGTAGACGACCGGGGTGGTAAAGAGGGTGAGCATCTGCGAGACGATGAGGCCGCCGACGATGGTGATGCCGAGGGGCTTGCGGAGCTCGGAGCCAATGCCCATTCCGATGGCCAGCGGAAGCGCGCCGAAGAGCGCGGCCATGGTGGTCATCATGATGGGGCGGAAGCGCATGAGGCAGGCCTGATAGATGGCATCGACGGGCGGCAGGCCCTCTTCGCGCTCGGCCTGGAGCGCAAAGTCGATCATCATAATGGCGTTCTTCTTGACGATGCCGATGAGCAGGATAATGCCGATAAGCGCGATGATGCTGAGGTCGGTGCCGGTGACGAGCAGGGCCAGCATGGCGCCGACGCCCGCAGGCGGCAGAGTGGAAAGAATGGTGAGAGGGTGAATCAGGCTTTCATAGAGAATGCCGAGCACAATGTAGACGGCGACCAGCGCGGCGAGAATGAGGTAGGGCTCATTCTTGAGCGACTCCTGGAAGGCCTGCGCGGTGCCCATGAAGCTGGCATGAACGGCGCTTGGCATTCCCATCTGCGCCTCGACCTTTTGCAGCGCCGCCACGGCCTGGCCCAGCGAGACGTTGGGCGCAAGGTTGAAGGAGAGCGAGACCGCCGGATACTGGCCCTGATGATTCACGGCGAGCAGCGTGCGCTCCGGCTTGTAGCTGGCGATGGCCGAGAGCGGAACCATGTTGCCGGTGGATGACTTGATGTAGATCCCGTTGAGGGAGTCCGGACTGAGCTGGTACCTGGGATCGACCTCCATGACCACGAAGTACTGATTGAGCCCCGTGTACATGGTGGAGACCTGGCGCTGGCCAAAGGCGTCGTAGAGCGTCTGGTCAATGGCGGCGGCGCTTACGCCGAGCCGGGCGGCGGTATTGCGATCAA
>DASSHM010000203.1:0-4931 GCA_035692885.1 Occallatibacter sp. | reverse complement strand
GTCGTTGACCCGCCGCGGGCCGGCCTCTCCGCAGAGGCTGCCACACGGCTTGCAGAAATCGCGCCGCCTGCCATCACGTATGTATCGTGCGACCCGGCCACGCTGGCGCGTGATCTGCGCGTACTGACCAGCACCGGCTATGCAATCGAATCTCTTGTACTGGCTGACCTGTTCCCGCAGACCTTCCATATTGAAGCTCTGGTCCGCCTGCGCCGCGCCTGATACGCTGGACCATCAAAGAGCATTTTCTCTCGCAGGATGCAACCAGAGGCGCACAACTCCGGAGGGCGTGATTTGCGCCTCGCAGCAGCGGGGGTGAGCGCGATTCCTCTCTTTCATGCCGCTTGGCTGTTTGCGGCCGGCATTGTGCTGGCCCAGGCCTTGTGGTTGCGGCCTGCGTGCGTGCTCATCGCATTTGTTCCCGTGGCGGCACTCTGCTGTCTTGCCGCCTGCCGCGCGCAACGTGTTGTGTGGGTGCCCGTGGCGGTGTTGTGGATCCTGCTGGGCGCATGGTGCGCGGAGATGGAGCCGCATCCGGCGCCTGCCGTCACGGTGGCAGCGCTCTCAGACGGTCTTGCGCGTACCGTCGAGGGAACCATCGTCGCCGACGGCCCCGTTCGCTCTGAAACCGTGGATAACCTGGATGAGCCCGTATCCTCAGAGTGGACACAGAGCCTCGACCTGCGGATCTCAAGCATCGAAGTCGTCACCGACACTGAAGATGAACCTGCGCGTGCCGCCGGCGGCGTGCGGCTGACCGTCTTCTGGCCACAGACAACCTCATCGGAGCAGAGCCCAAGGCCGTTCCACTGTGGCCAGCGCGTGCGTGCCGTTGTGCGGCTGCAACGCCCTCGGATCTATCGCGACCCGGGCGCATGGAGCCGCGCCGATTACCTGCTTGACCAGGGCATCACCTCCACGGCGTTTGCCGGTAGCGATGAAATCGATTCCACCGGCATGATGCCGGGAACCTTCCTCGCCTGCCGCATGGGCGAACTGCAGCACGCCGTCAGCGCGCGGTTGCTGGCTCTGCCGCAGGCCATGCGCCGCCTGCCACCCGCCCTCCGGCTCAGCTCCGAGGACGCCGTCATCCTCGCGGCGATGACGACAGGCGACCGTACCTATCTCACCCATGCATTGCGCGCCGGGTTTGAGCGCACGGGCTCCTTTCACATGCTGGTTGTCTCGGGCCTGCATCTCGCCATAGTGGCCGGATGCATTTTCTGGTTTACGCGAAAACTACGCATTCCGCGCGTGGCCGCAACCCTCGCCACCATTGCCGCCACCACGGCCTACGCGCTCTTTACAGGCTTTGGCACGCCCGTGCAGCGCGCGCTCTGGATGATCGCAATCTATCTGCTTGGGCGGCTCCTCTATCGCGAGCGCAGCGCGCTGAACAGCATCGGTCTTGCCGCTCTTGGCCTGCTCGCGATAAGCCCGCGCAGTCTTTTCGATACCAGCCTGCAGATGACGCTCCTGGCCGTTATTGCCATCGCCGGAGTCGCTGTCCCGCTGCTGCGGTCCACTCTGCATCCCATGCTCACCGCCACCCGCGATCTCTCCACCATCGCCATCGATGCCAAGCTGCCGCCGCGCTTTGCGCAGTTTCGCGTGTCTCTGCGCATGTTTGCTGAGCGGCTCCAGAGGGTTGCGTCAGCGCGTATTGCATGGCGGCTCTTTCCCGCATCCGTGCAGCTGCTGCTCGGCTGTATTGAGGCGCTGGTTGTCTCCTGTGTCGTGGAACTCGCCATGACACTGCCCATGGCCATCTACTTCCACCGCGTAACTGTGTTTGCGTTGCCGGTGAATATCCTCATCCTGCCGCTGCTCACGGTGATCATGCCCGTCGCTCTGCTGATGCTTCTGGCGCTGGTTGCATGGCCATCCGCGGCCGTGCTTCCCGGTGCAGCCGCTGCCCTGCTCATCCACATCGGTGTTGGACTGGTCAGAATCTTTGGGGCGTTCCCGGGTGCCGATCTCCGCGTTCCCACGCCTCTGGCGTGGCAGTCGGCAGGGTTCTGCGTTCTGCTGACGGCGAGCCTGCTGCTGGCCCGCGGAAGCCGCTGGCACCGCCGGGCCGCCCTGGCCGCCATGCTGCTTGCCGCGGCGGTGGCCGTCGTTCCCCGGCCTGTGCAGCATCCGCGGAACGCACTGCTCGTGGAGGCCCTTGATGTGGGGCAGGGCGATTCGCTGCTGGTGATTACCCCCGACGGCAGGACAATGCTGGTTGACGGTGGAGGGTACGCCGGATATCGCCAGTCACCACAGAACTTCGACATCGGCGAGGATGTGGTTTCAACAACGCTGTGGGCGCGTGGCATCAGGCAGCTCGATGTGGTTGCGCTCAGTCACGCACACTCTGACCACATGGGTGGACTGCCGGCCGTGCTGCGCAACTTTCATCCTCACGAGCTGTGGGTGGGCAACAATCCGCCCGTCGCTGCCTATACGGCTCTGCTCGAGCAGGCGGCCCAGCTTCACATCCATGTACGCGGGCTGCGCGCGGGCGATCGCGTTGCACTCGGCGCCGCGCAGGTGCAGGTGCTGGCTCCATTCGCCAGCTACAAGCCGGGCCCTGAGCCATCCAACGATGATTCACTCGTCCTGCACGTCGCCTATGGCGCCACCTCCGCCTTGCTTGAAGGAGATGCCGAAGCGCCGGTCGAGGAAGCCATGCTCGCCGAACCCGGCCTCAACAGCACGTTGCTCAAAGTGGCTCATCACGGGAGCAGCACATCCACGCAGCCCCAGTTCCTGGCTCGCGTTGCACCGCGCTGGGCGGTCATCTCCTGCGGCCTGCACAACCGCTACGGGCATCCGCGCGCGGAGGTGTTGAGCGAATTGCAGGCCGCGGGCGTAAAAACCTACTCCACTGACATCGACGGCGCCACCTGCTTCCGGCTGGACGGCAAAAGAGTCGATGTCGATTCCCTCTGTGGGCAGAGATCGCTTTCGTCGGCCTCCGAAGCTCTTATGCGCCCGGGCAACTAGAAGTGCAGGCGCATGCCGAACTGAATCTGGCGCGGACGATAAAAGCGGGTTGCATTCGCGTTCAGCGGTCGGCCAAACTCAGTCTGACCCGTCTTCAATCCAGTGAGGAAGCTGAGCGTGGGCAGGCCTCCGCCGGGGCTTCCTGACCCGATTGTGTAGCCCACCGTTTCAACCCTGTTCACATTGCGACGATTGAAGAGGTTGTAGCTCTCGGCCAGAAGTTCCAACTGCCGGTCACCGCCCAGACTGAACTGCCTGCCCGCTCGCAGGTCGGCCTTCCAGGTAGCAGGATACCGGTAGGTATTGCGTCCCACGCCGTAGACGCGATTTTCGCCGCCGTAGCCGTTCATCCCCGTGCCCACACCTTCAATTGCCACGCCCGATGTGGTGAACTCGCGAGCCAGGGCGCCAGACGTTCGCATCGAGTAGGGAAGCCCGCTTCTGAAGTATCCAATCCCCGCCACCATCCAGCCGTTGGCTAGACGCCCCGCCCAGCCGCGGACTTTCCAGCGAGGCGCCCAGACAGCCGATGTTGTGGCCGAGTGGCGCATATCCAGGTCGCTCGCCCCGTATTCCTGACTGAAGTCACCCGGATCGAGCACGCTGGGCCCGTCGACGCGGGTGCTCACGTCCGGATTCCAGTCCATGGCATGCGCATAGGAATAGCGCGCGCGCAGGCTGAGACCGTGGCGTCTGTTGCGCGTGAGCCGCACCACCGCGGCTTCATAGGTTGAATTGGCCCGGCTGACGAGCTCTGACACCTGGCGGTAGTCCGGGTTGATCCGCCCTGAAAACCCGGTGGGCGATGTGTTTGAAGGCCATGAAGCATAGAACGGAACGGTGATGATCGGCGTGCGGATGGGCCCCGTTCCGTTGCCGTCCACCACCGCGTAGGTAATGGTCTGCGGATTGGATGCGGGATCGATGTTGGCATCGAATGCAACCGGAAGGCGTCGTCCGAGGCTGACCACTCCGCCTGCGGACAGCACCATGCCGCCCGGCAGGCTCTCCTCCAGTGTCGCCACAGCCTGGTGCACCTCGGCATTGCGGAATGACGGACTGAATTCGACCGCATCGGGCTTGACCACTGCGGCGGGTTCCCCCGCCAGCACATAGGGAAATGGGGGCGCTCCGCCGCCGTAGAGATTGTCAGTGGGGCGCATGAAAAAGTTCAGATCACCCTTTTGCGATCCGGTCTGCGTTAATGCGGTAAGGACTGTCACGTTGGGCGTGCGCCCAAAAAAGAGGCCATAGCCAAGACGCAATACCGGCAGATGGCTCCTGCGCGTGCCCCATGCCAGGCTTACACGCGGCCCCCACTCGTCACCGAGGTCCGGCAACTGCTCCGTGAGAGGGAGATCCGGATTGCGCAATGCGGCGATGGCCCGTGGCACTTGCTGGCGATCCCACCGGACCGCGGCAGACACCGTTACCGCTTTGCGCAACTGCCACCGGCTGGCCACATAGCCGCCCCAGTCGTTGGTGCTCAGGCTCCAGTTGGAGGGACCCATCATCTGCGCGTAGTACGAGTAGCAGGGCAGATAGCCCAGCCCGTGCAGCGTTCCATTGGCATCGCGCCACGCTCTGCCGGTCTGGTCGCAGTTGTGCTGGTCAAATGGATCCAACTGGCCATTCAGGCCAAAGGCAGCGAATGCCAATGCATCCGAAACAAAATTTTCCACGCTCGAATAGGAGTATGTTCCGGTCTGGTTATGCAGCAGGCTTGTGGCATCGCGATTATGGCTCAGGTCAAAGCCGGCCTGCAAGAGCACTCCTCCGTGGGACCAGTCCACCTGCTGCCGGGCCTGGATCATCCGCTCATCGGGATAGCTGCCCGCACCGAACCGCGAAGGCTTGCCGATGGTAAAGCCATAGCGCGTGTCAATGGAGATCTGCGGCAACTGACCCCAGGCATTCACGTTCAGCGTCTGCTCATATGC
>DASSHM010000202.1:0-5462 GCA_035692885.1 Occallatibacter sp. | reverse complement strand
AACAGCCTTCGCTCGCTCACGTGCACATTTGTTGAAAGCTACGAGGGCCTGGGCATGAAGCGCACCGAGAGCGGAACGTTGCTACTGCGCAAGCCCGGCCGCATGCGGTGGGATTACACCTCGCCCCCCGGCAAGCTCTTTCTTCTCGACGGCAAATACGCCTGGGCCTATACCCGGGGCGACGCGCAGGTGCAGCGCATCTCGGCGAAGAAGGTGGATGACCTGCGCTCGCCTCTGCGCTTTCTGCTCGGCCACACGCAGCTTGAAAAGGAAATTGACCACCTCACAATGGCGGCAGCCCCGGGAGGCCTCTACACCCTGAGCGGCGTGCCCAAAGGCCAGCAGAACCGCATCCATCGCGTCACCCTCACCGTTACGGCAAACGGCGTCATCACCGCCATCGAGATTGAGGAAGTTGACGGCTCCCTCACCCGCTTCGAGTTCACCGGCGAGGAATCGAATCTGCCCATCCCCGCAAATGCCTTTCAGTTCACTCCGCCGCCGGGCGTGCCCGTTGTGGATGCCCTGCCGCCCGTCTAGCACCGTACACGCCCATCATAACCCATGATTTACGGGCACATTTGAATTAGGTATCTATTATTTAGACAATAACTCCAACGAGAGTGGATTAAGTATCTGTGCCGTTAAATAGGCATCAAGATTCCGAGACATGATTTTTGACTGGTCAACACCTCTTTTAACGCAGTCAACACTAAGTGACTTACAAGCCTTCAATCTGCTTTACATCACAATTTAACAGCGATATTTTCTGGCTTATACCTTTCTATGAGGAGCTACCTCATGAAATGGACAATTGCAACAATCACTGTTGTGGTCCTAGCACTGGCAGGGATGACGCCTGCGACAGCACAGGACGAATGCGGAAGCACCTCTTTTCAAATAACGTATAACTGCAATACGGATGTATGCAATTCCTCCGTCACGGTGACACAACCGATTCTGAATCCTGTTTGGCAATACGTTGAAAGTGACGAGTATTGTTGCGGTGTGGACTTCGTCAGCTATGTCCCCTACACGTATTGTCTGTTTGCAAGTCTTCGTGATCCGAAAACGTTGAATAATCTGAAATCAGCGCTATCGACACGGGGTTTTCTCGTGGCTAATTGCAACGGCGACTATTTTCATTTCGAAAGGGATAGTGAATCGCCAGATTCACTACCTAGACTCGCTCCGCACGCCCTCAACTTAACTAGCCGTCTGGGTAGAGGTAACTAGTATGCTTTACAGATGTTGTCTCTCCTGCACGATTGCACTGCTGTTGGCTCCCAGCGCTTTCCTCGCACAACAGCTATCGAATTCAAGCCATAAGACGTCAGCAGAAGCGAACGATCAGCACTCCGGCGCGCATGCGATTCTTCCTGAGGTGAACCTTGATTTCGAGCAGGGAAAACCGTTGCAGAACGTTGTGGCGTCGCCTGTGATCGCCACCCCTATCCACTGCGGTCCAGACGGCTTTGCGCTGCTACAAATGCTGATGCCCCCTGATTTCAGGCGAACCGCTCTCTACATGGTCAGCAAGTCACGCGGCAGAGCGATCTCGCTCTCCTCAATTATAGGGATATTGAAGCCGCAGGTAGTGGATGTCTTTGATTCTGATCATTTCCTGGGAGTATTACTTTATGCGGTGCGCACGAGCGTAGAGGATGAGTCTCCTCCATCGCCGGGATTTTTTGTAGCCCTGTTCAAGCACAATGGCAATTTTCAAAGACTCATTGAGCTGCCGCAGCACAACATTTACTCCCGCTTTGCGCTGCTCCCCTCACATGATCTGATAACTCTGGAGTTTGATCCGAACAATGCGGTGGCAAAGCTGATTCTGAGAGATTCCGACGGAGAGGAAGTGCGCGCACTCCAGCTACCCGACGCGCTGGAAGATGTAACATCGGGTGCCAAACAACCTTCGACTCTGAAGCCGGGAACCGGTTACCTTCGCTCTGACATGGAAACGCTGGGCGGTTCGGCGGCGGTAGGGAGAGCCAGATTTACATCCGCCGGAAGTCACATCCTTCTGTGGATTCCCGGCGTGCAATCCATCACCGAGCTTGGCGATTATTCCGCATTCCGGCAGATGAAGATCAAAACGCCGGAAGGCTACGCGTTTGACAGTATGATTCCTTCGACAGGTCTTTGGATAGCGCGATTCAAGCGCCTTGGACTTTCCAATACAAAGCCCATCGACATGCGGCCGGAGTCACACAATTTTGTCCTCTACGAGGTGAATCCCTTTGATGGACATCTGCAAAGAAGACTTAACCTTGGCCCGCATGGCAGTTGGCTGGCATGCGCGAACGATGGCTCCCTAACTGTGTACAAAACAGACAAGGAACAGCATCTGATTGCGCTCACGGCGAATATCGGGCGGTAGCGCAAACACTCACTTGAATCACTAAAGACAGCATGTTGATGCAGGTCTGGGGTGCGGGCTTCCATCTCCTGACAGTAAAATTCCAACGGAAGTAGACCCTGTCGAGCAGCAACTTCGCAGGTTGCGTACCCGTGGTCGAGCAGCAAACCCCTAAAAGCCATCGTCCTCATTTGGGCCGTGGTCGACACTCAGCGTTGCCTACGCGATACGTCTCACCCCGTGACCTCTTCCAGAGGAATCAACTCACCCAATCTTCCGGCTCGGCAAAGCAGCGCAATGGCGGCCGCGAGCCACCAGAATGCCTGGATGGCGGCGAACGAAGTCACCGCCGGCGACAAAATCGGATTGTAGAGCGACGTCAGGCCGAGGATGAAGAAGCAGCTCCCTAAAAGAATTGCCAGTACCCCGTATGCCCTCGGCAGCACCCGGCTGCCCAGCAGCACAACTCCCAGTGGAAGAAACAGCGAGGGCGCCGCGATAAAGAAATATAGATGTTGGATCGCGTGGCCGATATTGTTTCCAATCTGCCCCATCGAAGCGGGCGAAGAATCTAGCGCGCAGATGTAGGCCACCACTTCCGAAAGGCTCACCATCATCAGGATTGAGGCGCCCAGCAAGGTCATCCAGCCTGAAATCCGCTTCATCGCCGCTGCCAGACTTACAATGGTCACGGCGAATACCATGATGAGAAGAGGCCCAACGGCCTGCAGCCATGCGCCGATCATCACCTGATGAAAGTGCGTTTGAGCAAAGGCGATCATCTGGGCGTCATCAGCGTTCATCGGAGGCCCTTGATTGATTCCAAATGAAGTGCCGATCATCAAAACGCCAGCAATTGCTGATAAAGCGGCTAGCTGGGAGGTTCGTTTGTAACTCTGAGCCGTCGTTGTCATCTTCTACACTCCCGCGGACTAAAGTTATCTTAAAAAATGCAAACCGTGGATGACTGCATTCGAGCCTAAACTGCGCACCAGGACTTCTCCCCCTAACATTCCCGATCAGGAACACGGCACCAGCCTGCCCCCTCTGCCATTACTCGTACCGCAGCGCCTCGATGGGGTCCAGGTTCGATGCCCGAATCGCCGGAATCATGCCGCTCACCAGCCCCGTCACCATCAGAATGCCCGTGGCCACTAACAGGGACGCGGGCGAGATTCTCAGATAGATGTCTGCCGCGTGCGCATGCAGCGCCATCTTGCTGTAGAACGGAATCCGCCCCACCAGGACTGAGACCAGGTACGCCAGAGCAATGCCGCTCACGCCGCCCACGCCGGTAATCACGAGCGCCTCCGCCAGAAACTGCAGCAGGATATGCCGCTTCCGCGCGCCCAGCGCCTTTTCCACGCCAATCTCGCGCGTCCTTTGCTGCACCGCCACCAGCATGATGTTCATCAGCCCGATGCCCGCAATGCCCAGCGTCAGCGCGCCAACCAGCGACAGCAACACCTGCAGCGCGATGGACAGAATGCGGAACTGGTGCAGTTGCGTCATGATATTCGCCACGTAAATGGCGTTGTGGTCCGTGGGGCTAAAGTGGTGCGCGGCGCCCAGTGTCTCGCGCATCTCCTTCTCCACCAGCTGATTATCCCCGCGATATGTGAACCAGATCGCGTCCAGGTACTTTGTATCCTTCATATCGCTCATGGTGCTGAAAGGGACGTAGATCTGCCGGTTCACGTCGTTCTGCGCGCCGCCCTCCTGCATCTTGGGCGTCAGCACGCCCACAATCGTGAACAGCACACCGTTCAGGCGAATTGATTCGCCCACCGCCCAGCGGCCTGAGAAGAGCTTGGCCTTCGCCTCGGAACCGATTACGCAGACATGCGCGCGCCGCTGATCCTCGGCCCCGTTAAAGAACCGGCCGCTCTCCGTGTCCATGTTCTGAATCTTGTCAAAGTAGGATCGGACTCCGTTCACCGTCCACGTATACGTGTGCAGATCGTTCTGCACGGTCACATCCTTCTGCACCACCGGCGAAATACGGAGGATGCCCGGAACTGAATTTGCCAGCCGGTCCACGTCGTCCTGCGTAAACTGCACCACCACCCCGGACTTTGCGCCGCCGGCCTGCTCGCTCGTCCGCCCCGGGAAGGTGCCGATCATATTTGTACCCCACTGGGCAAAGATCACTTCAATGGCGTTGCTGAATCCGGCGCCATAGGCCAGCAGCAGCACCACCGTGGCAATGCCCCACGCCATGCCGGCCATGGTGATGGCCGTGCGCCGCCGGTTGTGGATGATTGCCTCCCAGGCTTGACCCAGAATGTCCTTGACCATGATCGTGTCCTCGCCCTCCCGCCGCTACTCGCGCCGCAGGGCTTCAATCGGGTCCAGCTTTGCTGCCTTGCTGGCCGGATACAGTCCGGCGGCCACACCGCTCAGCACCAGTGATCCCACGGCCAGTGCGGCGGACCACGGCACCAGTCGCGGCGGGTCCCACCCCGGCATCTTGCCCGTCAGCAGTTCCTGCAGAATCCACATGAATCCGGCCGACAGAAGGATGCCAATCAGGCCGCTGATGCCCGTCAGCAGCAACCCCTCCCAGAAGAACTGCGACAGGATGCTCTTCTGCGTTGCGCCCAGCGCCTTCAGCAGTCCAATCTCCGGCGTGCGCTCGGTCACCGACACCAGCATGATGTTGATGATGCCCACTGCTCCCAGTCCCAGCGTCACAACACCCACGCCGCCCAGAAAAATATCCATCGCGGAGAAGATCGCGCCGATCATCTTCTCGCTTTCCACCACGTTCCACTCGTTGAAGGCGTCCGCCATCGACGGGTCAAATCCATGCCGCTCCGCAATGACTCGGTGCGCCGCTGCCACTGCCGCCTCGATCTCTCCCTTGGTCCTCGGTTGGTATTGGATCGACGTAAGCGCGTCCTGGGGAATGTTATCGCCCTTCAGGGGAAACAACTCCTGCATCGTCGTAACCGGGACGTAGACCTTCTGGTCGTCGTAGTCGTTGCGGTTGCCGCGGGTGATCTTTTCCACCGACCCGACCACGGTAAATGCCGTTCCGTTGATGGTGATCGTCTCGCCCAGCATCGGCCGCCCGGCAAACAGCAGAAATGCCATC
>DASSHM010000201.1:0-5051 GCA_035692885.1 Occallatibacter sp. | reverse complement strand
TCAGTTGGGCGACAAATGTATGGAAATCAAAATGGATCCGCTGACGTCCCCAGACAATGAGGATCGCCAGCGCCACAATCGCCACCAGGCCGAGAATGAGCTGCCTTCTCTTCAAACGCGCTCCGGGCTGCAGGTGCAGTCTTTGGGTCTCTCAGGCGATTGAAACACAATTACTCGCTGGAGGAAGTTGTCTGAGTGGATTCCGCCGCACGCCGTGACCGGACCTCGCGCGCCATTACACGTCTGTTGAACTCGTGGATGACCCGTGCCACGTAGGTGCGCGTCTCGCGGTAGGGTGGAATCCCGTGATAGCGGTCCACCGCGCCGGGGCCTGCGTTGTAGGCGGCCAAGGCCTTGGCCAGGCTGTTGTGATAGCGCGTCAACAGCTCATCCAGATAGGCCGAACCTCCCTGAACGTTGTCATCGGGCTGAAAACTGTCCTTCACGCCCAGAGTGACCGCAGTCGAGGGCATCAGTTGCATCAGCCCGCGTGCCCCGGCCCGGCTCACCGCCCTCGTGTTGCCGTTGCTTTCAGCTTTAACCACACTTGCCAGCAGATCCACATCCAGATTGTGATCGCGGCCCGCGCGAGCCAGCATCTCGTGCAGGTCGGCCGGGCTCAGAACAGCGTCATCAGGCGTATCCTGGGAGTGCGGAGCGGCATCCGGAACCTGAGCAACCGCAGCAATCTCGTCGCTGCGCAGCTCGATGTAATTGTTCCCTTCTGAACTGAGATAAAGGCGCGTGCTCGCGCCAGCCTGTACATGGTGGTCGCAGCGCATCTCGAACCCGTTCTTCAGCAACACGCGCTCGCCCGCCTGCGCCATCAGCGTCGAGGCTGCGCAAACCGCTGCCGAAAAGATGAGTCGCATCCGCCTGGTCAAAATTGGTTCTCCCCTGCCCATGGCCGCGCCATTCCCGCCCGGGCACGCCGCGCAAGCATTCGCTCCAGCACCACAGCTACGCCGTCCTCGTCATTCGGCGGAGCCTGCTTCCATCCGCGCAGCCGGGCCATCCTGCGCAGCTCACGTGCCGCGTTCCCCATCATCACACTCTGGCCGGCCCACTCCAGCATGGCCACGTCGTTCCAATTGTCTCCGATCGCCATGACCTCCGTGCGGTCGATATCCAGAGTCGCTGCCAGCCGCTCCAGCGCCCGGCCCTTTGACACGCCACATGGCAGCAGATCGAGAATCGACAGGTCACGTCCCGGATATTCGGTTCTCACACATTCGCATGATGCGCTCCATGCGCTTTGCTTCAAAGCCTCTTCCGCCGTTCGCATATTGCTCAGGCTGCCTGCCACCATGCCCTGAATCGGATTCTCTCCGTCCGACAGCGCGTTCTCCAGCGGCTTTACCACCTCAATCGCGCTTCTATTTGCCTCCACCCACAGAGCGATGCGACCATGCGCCTGATCGAGATCCTCAAGGACCAGTTCACCCCGGCCCACACGGTCAAACGTAAAAACCAGCGTACCGAATGGCCGCAGGGTTCCGCACAAGGCGCGGGCAACACGCGCTTCAAGGTGCGAATGGTCGATTGGAACTCCTGCCAGTGTGCGTGTCACTGCACCATTCGACGTAATCAGAGGCATATCCGCTCGAAGATCCAGCCCATCCAGCAGAGGAACGGTATAAGCGGTACGCCGCCCGGTGGCGATGGCCAGCATAATTCCCGCTTCGTGCACAGCCTTCAGCGCCAGCGCGTTACGGCGGCTCACCACCTGGGCAAAACTTGGCAAAAGGGTGCCGTCCATGTCGATGGCCACCAGGCGAACGGGAGGATGCATGACTCCAGTGTATCGGGGCCAATGGATCCCAACATCTGCGAGAGCCGCAGCTGCGTTTTCGCTGCCTTATACTAACGTCATGGAGCGCGTCTGCACCCAGTGCCACGCCATACTCGCGCAGCAGCAGCCCGCCGACTGGTGTCCGGCATGCGGCGGGGCAATTGTTGAGCGTGGAAGCCTGCCCGGCCTCTCGCAGCATCCGGCCGAGGTGGATCATCGCGGCATCGTACTGCCTCGCCGTCACGCCGTTGGCGGCGTCATTACACCGCAGTAGCGATTATTCGTAGCGCAAGGCCTCGGCCGGCAGAATCCGCGCGGCCGCCGACGAGGGATAGAGCGTCGCCAGCAGCGAGATTCCGATTGACACCGCAGACACAATCACGCCGTCAATCGGACGCGCCGCGAAGGGCAGGGTATCGATGGAGTACACCTCGGCCGAGAGGTGAATGAAGTGATAGTAACCGCCCGCCCACGATGCCACATAGCCCAGCACCAGTCCCAGCGCCGTGCCTAGAATGCTGATGAGCAAGCCCTGCATGAGGAAGATGCGCCGCACCTGCCGGGGCTCCACGCCAAAGCTCATCAGCACGGCAATGTCGCGGGTCTTCTCCATCACCATCATGGTCAACGCGATCAGGATGTTCAGCGCGGCCACAATCACGATCAGCGCAATCACAATGAACGTGACTACCTGCTCCAGCTTCAACGCGCGAAAGAGCTCGCGATTCTGCTCCATCCAGTTGGTGGTCATAAAGCCCTGGCCTGCGGCCTGCTCGATGGCCTTGCCAACCTCCGGCGCGCGATCCAGATCATCCACCTTGAAGCTGATTACCGAGAGCAGGTCAGGCTCGCTGAAGAGGCGTTGCGCGTCGCTCAGCCGCATAAACGCCATCGCCGCGTCATATTGGTAAAAGCCCGAGTGAAAGATGCCCACCACGCGAAAGCGCTGATACTTTGGCGCGAGGCCCAGCGGCGTCAGTTCGCCCTGTGGACTCGTGACCAGCACCGTGTCTCCCACGCCAGCGCCGATCTGCTGGGCCAGGTCCCTGCCCAGCACCAGGGGCGGATACGGCACATCCACCGGCGCGGGAAGGGAATCGCCGTCTCCCGGGGGGATCTGAACCGGGGCGGCCGGCCCGGGGGCCAGATCCTTCGCCGAGCCGGCGGTAATCGTGTCGAGCAGATTGCTCACCGTCCGCTCCTCGGCGGGAATGATGCCCTTGATGAGGGCAAAGCCGGCGTGGGGTCCGCGTGAAACCAGCACCTGCCCGTAGAGCCCCGGTGCATCAGCCACTACGTGCGGCACGTGCCGCAACCGCTCCAGCAGCGGCCGCCAGTTTTTGATGCCGTCCGCGGCCACGCGCATCAGCTCCACATGCGCGGTGGAGCCTAGCAGGCGGTCCTGCAGGTCGCGCCTCATGCCATTGGTGATGGCCAGCGCAATGATCAGTGCGGCCACGCCCGCCGCCACCCCGAGAATCGAGATGCTGGTGACCACGCCCACGACGGCCTGCCGCCGTCTGGCCCTCAGGTATCGCGCCGCCACAAATAGCTCGAACCGCATCCGCGCCTACTTTGCCGCCGAACCGAACACGGTCTTGGCCAGGCCCACATTCTCATAACGGTCATAGACGCGCACGGTCAGCAGATGCTCACCGGTCTTTTCCTTGAAGGCCGAGGCAGGAATCTTCACATCGTAGTGTTCGTTCTGAGCGTCAGACAGTCCGCCCACCGGCTCAATGTACTGCCACTCCCCGGCGTCCAGCGAATACTCCGCGTGCGCAATGGGCGAGGTCGTGTCGGCTGCGTCGAAGATCACAGTCACCTGCTGGTCACAGGGCTGCGTGGCGCAATGCGCGGCTTCTTCCGCCACTTGCAATCCGGTGACCACGGGTGGCGTGGTGTCCACCACAAAGCGGTCACTGATCCTGTCGCCGGTCAGCGCCTCGCCCGGCGTGTGCGACGGCGCATCCGAAGCCACCACCTTAACCTCGTAGCCGCCATCAGGTATCAGCGTGGCGTCAAAACTGTATGCTTTCTCGCGCAAATTGTCCTTCAGGAGACGCCACACGTGCTCGCCGTCACCGCGCAGAAACAGCTTGTAGCTCAAATCGTCGCCGTTATCGTCATGCGCCGCCCAGCGCACCGTGATGCTCGTGCGATCCTTCAGTGCCACCAGCGGCGCGGCTGCGCCGTCATCCGAGCCGGTCGCCGCAGGCGGATCCGCGCCGGGTGAGGGGAATGTGATGGTGACCGCCTGCTGATTTGCCTGCTGCGCCTGTGGATTTAGCCGTGCGCCGGCTACCACCACCAGGTTGTCCACCACGGGAGCCGCATTGACCGGCAGGTAGTTCACCCCCACGCTTCCCAGCCTGCCGTTCGGCTGCAGCACCGCCTTCCACTGCAGGAACCGCCCCGCGGGAGATGCAACCTCCCCCGCCTTCAGCGGTACCCAGTCGCTCCATCCGCGCACCGGCTGCTCCACGTTGCCGCTGCGGGTCCACAGCTCATAGCCCGTGGAGCCAGGTTCCACCTCCACGCGGCCAAACCGCGACAGCGCCCCCGCGTCCAGCACGTCGCTCGCGTACTCGTGCTTCGCGGTGGCGCCCAGGAACTCAAGCTTGCCCGTGTTGCCGGTGCCAATCAGCACACCGCTTGCTCCCTCCGCGTTGGTCGCAGAGGTCATGCTCAATCCCTGCTGGGCCTGCAGGTGCGCAACATCGGCAAAATGGCCGCCTGCCTCGATTCGAAGGACCTTGCCGCGATTTCCGCTCAGCGCCAGCACGCCGTCCGGCTGAGCGGCCAGCGCATAGACAATCTCATCCTTTCCTGACCAGAGCTTGAGCGGCGCCTGCCCATCCTTCAACGCGTAAATCTCGGTTCCCTCGGGCGTTGAAGTGCTCGCATTCGCCGCCTGCAGCGATCCTGGCTGCACCACCGTGAATGTGACCACGCCGACTCCCTGGATGGGCAGCGGCGGAAGCGGATTGCGGCTCTTGTCCCCCACGTTGGCTGCATAGATTGTGCCGTCTTTGCCCACGGCCACGGATGTGATCTCGCGCCTTGGCGCATCAAACAGCACATAGCCCTTGCCCGCGGGACTGATGCGATAGACCAGGCCGCTTCCATCCGTTCCCGCAATCAGATTGCCTTTTGCGTCCCACGCCAGTGAGCGGATGTGCTGCTCATCGCACTTGAAGAATTCCTCGGGCTTGGCAGCGGATTTGCCCGGATCAATGCGATAGATTGCCGCGGGTCC
>DASSHM010000200.1:0-4519 GCA_035692885.1 Occallatibacter sp. | reverse complement strand
GCCGCGGCGTACTTGAGTTGCCGGGTCAGGTCCTGCCCGTGTGCAATCAGCAGGTCGATATCGTCCGGATGTGCTGCCAGCAGTTCCACATACAGCTTGTCTGACCCTGCCGCGTCCCCCGTGCCGGCCATCATGTCCGCCAGCATCCGTGTAATGGCATCGTCGGCCGGGTGGGCCGCATGCAGCTTGTTGAGCAGGGGCAGGGCCTCCGGCTTGTCCTGTGCCGCCAGCGCCGTCGCCAATTGTGCATTCAGGGCCGCATCGTCCGGGGACTGCTTCAGCGCCGCCTCCAGCAGTGTCTCAGCCTCCGGATACTGCTTCTTCTCCATCAGCAGATGTGCCAGCCCGGCATTGGCCGCCGCGGATTGCGGGTCCTTCTCCAGCACCCGCCTGTAAGCTGCTTCAGCCGCGTCATTCTGCCCCTGCGACTCCGCCAGGCTCGCTGCCAGCAGCGTGTCCTCCGTGGTCTCCGGCGTCAGCTTCAGCGCCTCCAGCAGTTCGCTTGAGGCCAGCGCGGCATCGCCGGCTCTCCCCGGCTGGGGCTCATCGATGCGCGCCAGCGCCCGCCACGCCCGTGCCTTCATCGCCGGTCCCGCCTCACCGGGATCGAGTGCCGTTGCCGCCGCCAGTTGCGGCCTCGCTTCCTCGAGCTTTCCCTGCCGCGCCAGCACCAGCCCATACATCAGCCGTGACTCAAATGACCGGGGATCCGCTGCCACCGCCCTGCCGTAGTATCCCGTTGCGTCCGCCACCCGGTTCTGCGCCTCGGCCACGTAACCCGCGTCAAACAGTGCCCGCGCATCCACCGGATGCACCACCAGCCATGCGTCCAGCCGCGTCGCCGCGGTCTTCCAGTCCGATTTCACAATGGCCGCCTCGGCCGCCTCCACCTCCGGCGCAAGTGCCTGCTCCTGCGCCTTCTGTGGCGCTGGCGCACGCGGCACCTTCGTGGGAGCACTCTGGCCAAGTGCAGGTTCCGGGGCCACCATCGGCGCAACCAGCAGCAGAAAAAGGGCAAAACGGCGCACGGAATACCTCCCTTCCAGTCTAATTGCTTTACGCTCCATTCGACGCCGGGGCGCATGCGCAGCGCCGCTTGACCGGGGCGGAGAATGGGGGATGGCGGCAGGCTGTTGTTGGCCCGTTTTCCGTGCATCCCTGCCTCCGCCCAAGGCATCCTAATGGGCCGGGAGGAACTAGCCATGGATAGCCTGCTAAGGCTGAATCTGCAAAATGCAGACAAGCCGTCAGAGACGGCGAATCTTCCCATCACCCAGGAGGAGAAGCCCAGACCTCCTGTGGTTGGCAAGCGGCTGAACCGGATAGCCAACAGGGCGGCACACAAGGCGGCCAAAAGCTTCGCCCGGAGCACCTCTTCGCTCTTTTCGAAGTAGCAAGTCCGCCGCTGCGCCTGCTCAGGCGCAGGGTGCCTGTTGGTTCCTGACCCGGGATGGTTTGCCCGGGATCAGGCGATAACGGCGAGGACGGATTTTCGGGCAGCGGGTCTATCTCTACCGGCCCTTCTGCTGCGTCCTGGCCGCTGTTATCGCCCCGTTGACGCGGCATGCTGCTCTCAAGCGGCTGCAGAGACTGTGTGCGTTTCGGCTGCCTCGATCCTCTCCTCCCGCGCGCCGCCTATAATGAAAGATGGCCTGCTGTGTCCCGAACCTCTCTTAGAGGCCACAGGAGCGGCTGGACAATTCTCCCCGGGTGCCTCTCCTTTGACCGACGCCATTACCATCCGCGGTGCGCGAACCCATAACCTGAAAGATATCTCCTGCGAGATTCCGCATGGCCTGCTCACCGTCATCAGCGGTGTCTCCGGCTCGGGCAAGTCCTCGCTTGCGTTCGATACCATCTACGCCGAGGGCCAGCGCCGGTACGTGGAATCGCTCTCGGCCTACGCGCGCCAGTTTCTTGAGCGGATTGAAAAACCCGATGTCGATGAGATGGACGGCCTGGCCCCCGCCATTGCCATCAAGCAAAAAAACACCACCCGCAATCCTCGCTCCACCGTGGCCACCGCCACTGAGATCTACGACTACTTGCGCCTGCTTTACGCGCGCTGTGGCCAGGTCCATTGCGTCCATTGCGACGGGCTGGTCAAGCGCGACTCCATCGACGAGGTTGCCGCGGTCATCCTCGCCCTCGGCGAGGGAACCCGGCTCAATGTCCTCATCCCAGTTCGCCACACGGCCGCTGCGCCTGAGGCCGCCAAGCCAGCGCGCCGTTCTGCCCGGCCGGCTGAAAAGCCGTCTGCAAAAACCGCCGGAGCGCCCCACTCTGAACCGCTCACGGAGGCGATGAAGGAGCGGCTCACGGGCCTGCGTGCAGCCGGCTTTAACCGCCTCTACCAGCGCGGCCGGATCTTCGAGTTTTCCACGCCCGAGTCCCTCCTCGACATCGACTTCACGCTACCCGTCTTCGTGCTGCTTGACCGCGTTGTCGTCAGCGCGGCCAACCGCGCCCGCATCGTGGATGCCGCCGAGGTCGCCTATCGCGAGGCCGGAGAGGTCATCTTTGAGCAGGTCCCCCGCGACGACGCTGCTGACCCGCGGCGTCACCGGTTCTCGGGCGAATACGAGTGCACCGTCTGTCATCGTCCCGGCCGCGAGCCTGAACCGCGCCTCTTCAGCTTCAACAACCCCTTTGGCGCCTGCCCGCGTTGCCAGGGCTTTGGCAATACCGTCGATTACGACATCAACCTCATCATTCCCGACAAGAACCTCTCGCTCTCTGACGGAGCCATCGATCCATGGAACCGTCCCAAATACCGTTCCTGGTATACCGATCTTCGCCGCCAAGCCGCCGGACTCGGCGTTCCGCTCGACGTGCCCTGGCGCGATATGACCGGCGAGGCGCGCGAGGTCGTGCTTCGCGGCAAGGACGGATTTGCCGGCGTCCACGGATTCTTCCAGCACCTTGAGCGTAAAAAATACAAGCTTCACGTCCGCGTGATGCTCAGCAAATACCGCGGCTATGCGGAGTGCCCTGACTGCCGCGGCCAGCGGCTGCGCGCCGAGGCGCGCGCCGTGCGGCTCAACGGCCTCAACATCTGCCAGGCCGTCGCGCTCACCATCGCCGCCGCGGACAGCTTCTTCACCTCGCTCACGCTCACCCCAATGCAGCAGGAGATTGCCGGTCAGATTCTCCACGAGGTGCGTCAGCGGCTCTCCTTCCTCAACGCCGTTGGCCTCGAATACCTCACCCTCGACCGCCTCGCCTCCACGCTCTCCGGCGGCGAGGCCCAGCGCATCCAGCTCGCCACGTCACTGGGCTCCCAGCTTGTCGGCTCGCTCTACGTCCTCGACGAGCCCTCCATCGGCCTCCATACGCGCGATACCGCCCGTCTCATTCGCATCCTCCACGAGCTGCGCGATCTCGGCAACACCATCATCGTGGTCGAGCACGACGCCGACGTGCTCCGCGCCGCCGACCACCTGCTTGACCTCGGCCCCGGCGCAGGCGAGTTCGGCGGCAAGCTGCTCGGCGAGGGCGTGCTTGCGGAAATCGAGGCCAATCCCCACTCGCTTACCGGCCGCTATCTCTCCGGGCAGATCTCAATTCCGGTGCCCACCCGCCGCCGCGTTCCGGGCCGCGAAAAGCTTGTACTCCGCGGGGCGCAGGCCAACAACCTGCGCGGTCTCGACGTTGAAATCCCGCTGGGCCTGCTGGTCGCCATCACCGGCGTCTCCGGCTCCGGCAAGTCCACGCTTGTCCACCAGGTGCTCTACCGCGCCGTGGCTCGCGCCCTTGGCCAGACCGATGGCGCCGATCCCTCTGGCCTCTTCCGGTCGCTCAGTGGCGTCGAGCGGCTCAACGATGTGGTCCTGGTTGACCAGGCGCCCATCGGCCGCACCCCGCGCTCCAATCCCATCACCTACATCAAGGGATTCGACCTTGTGCGCGATCTCTTCGCCGCCCAGCCCGAGGCGCGGCGTCTCTCTCTCACCCCCGGCCACTTCTCGTTTAACGTCCCCGGCGGACGCTGCAATACCTGCGAGGGCGACGGCACCGTCACCGTCGAAATGCAGTTTCTCGCTGATGTTGAGCTGCCCTGCGAGGAATGCCGGGGCACCCGCTACCAGCCCCGCATCCTCGAGGTCCGCTACAAGGGCAAAAACATTCACGAGGTCCTGCAGATGACCGTCAAGGAGGCGCTGCGCTTCTTTGCCGGGCAGAACCGGCTGCTGGACAAGCTCGCCGTTCTCGACGAGGTTGGTCTCGGCTACCTGCGCCTCGGCCAGTCGGCCACCACGCTCTCCGGCGGTGAGGCGCAGCGCGTCAAGCTGGCCGCTCACCTCGCCCAGGTCCGTTCGGCCAACGCCGGCGCACGGCCTTCACGGGCCAGCCGCGTCCTCTACATTCTCGACGAACCTACCACCGGCCTCCACTTCGACGATGTATCCAAGCTCCTCACCGCCTTCCGCAAGCTCATCGACGGCGGCGGCTCCCTCATCGTCATCGAGCACAACCTCGATGTCATCAAGTCCGCCGACTGGGTCATCGACCTCGGCCC
>DASSHM010000199.1:0-7796 GCA_035692885.1 Occallatibacter sp. | reverse complement strand
ATCCAGAGCAGCGAAAAGGGCGGAATGGTCTGGGGCAGCATGCTGGGATAGCGGCTGCGGGTGAGTCCGTCGGGGGAGCGGGAGTCATTGAAGGCATCGATGGCCTGGCGGGCGAGGCGGTCATCGCCGGTGACGGCATAGGAAATTAGTGCCTGAATGCGGGTGTCGCCCACGTACTGGAGCTGCTCATAGTAGGGCGTATCCATGTAAGTGCCGTGCGCGTCAAGGCGGGCGGTGCGCCAGCTTATGTCCCAAATCTTCGAGAGATCGGGATCGGGCGAATGGAAGGTGGCGCGCTCCTGAAACGGATAGGCGGTGAACTGCGCGGTGAGCGAATCGAGGGTGAGCGGCTGATCGGCAGTGGTGACATCGAGGTCCATGTAGCGCCATGTGCGCCACCAGAGAGGAACGAACGTGCGATGATCGCCGCCGCCGGGCAGGAACTGGTCGCGGAGGCCACGCGCGACACGGGGTTGCTTCACTCCGTTCGCATCGGTGTAGTAGAGGGCATCGCGATCTCCCTTGTGAATCTTGTTGTCGTAGAGGGCCTCGGAGTAGGTGAACCAGATGTCAGCACCCTTTCCGCCGGAGACAGTGAGCTGCGGATAGGCGGTGGTGAGGGTGCCGCGGTCGAGTAGCAGGTGCACATGGGAGTGGGCGGGAATGGTGACCGCGGCGGCTGGAAAGGCGTCGAGGCCGGAGGGAGCGGCCGCCGGGCTGACAGCGTCAACACGCACCACGCGACCCGCCGGAGTGGGTTCGTAGGCCATGTGCGGCAGGCGGTCGGGCACAAGTCCCCAGAAGTTGTCGCCGGTGGCGTCGGCGGAGTGGGCGTGGTTGGTGCCGGGGAAGATGCTGTCGCGCATGGGCGTGGCGGCAGGAACCCATGAGGAGTCGGGCTTGCCGGGCGCGTTCCAGTTCCAATCATTCTTGGAGCCGTCAATCTGCTCGCCGGGCCCGGATGCGAAATAGGTAGCGATGGTGACGGTGGAGCGAGGCAGGATGGTGTGGCCCGGCTCCATCTCCACCAGCCACCCTTTCGGCGTGCTGATGGAGTCAGAGCCCGTTGCTTCGCTTTCAAGCAGGAAGGCGGTGCGGTCGGTCATCTGCGCGACGGGCGCGTAGATGCCAAAGTTCCACACCGTTGCGGTGATCAGGTTGTCGCCGGCGTGAAGCAGGGGAGCGAGGTCATAGCGCTCATAGCGCCAGTGGGGCAGGTCGCCTCGGGCCGGTCCGTCACCCGCGCGCTGGCCATTGACGTACAGGATGAAACGATTGTCGGCACTGACTCGGACGATGTAGGTGGCTGGAACGGCCTCCAGATGCAGCGCGCGGCGGAAGTGGAGGACCACGGGATCACGGGAGGGAGCGCCGGGGTGGGTAATCCAGAAGGCATGCCAGTCGCGGTGCATGGCGTCGGGCTGGGCTGTGCCCTGGCTGAACAGGGCCGGAGTGGCGAGGACGAGGGCGAGTGCGATGAGAAGTTTGCGCATGGGATTTGACCGTGAGTTTTTCCGTTCCCAAGCTTACCGGAAAAGGCGAAAACCAATGGAGGAAAAATTTCATGATGGAGCGGAAGAGGGGCTCGGCGGGACAGGTCGAGGCGGGGAATGTGCGGAATTTGTGCCGTTTATACGCCTGATTTTGAGGGGTTGTAACCTTCTATTCATCTTGGCCGGGTAGCCTGTCGAAGGTGACTGATCCCGTGCCAGAGATCCGCATCTCACATCCTCCCATCCAGCCGGCCTTCGCGCCGCCGGGCGCTTCGGGCCAGCCGCCCGGACCGCCGCAGGGAATTTCGGATGTTCGGAGGTATCTGCTGGAGCGGGGAAACTCCGCCAGGGCCGACGGGCTGTTCCACTGGCTGATGGCGCTGTGCGGGCTGACGATTTTTGTCATCGTGGGGCTCATCCTGTGGGAACTGATGGCGGGATCGAAGCTGACCTGGCACGCATATGGGATGAAGTTCTTCTACCAGTCGTGGATGAATGAGTTTACGCACGAAAGGATGTACTGGGACCCGGCGAACAACCGGTTCAGCGCGCTGCCGTTCATCTACGGCACGCTGGTCTCGTCGTTTCTGGCGCTTCTGATGGCGGTGCCGCTGGCTGGCGGGCTGGCCATATTTCTAACTGAAATGTGTCCCCGGGCGCTGCGCTCACCGCTGGCATTTGTCACCGAACTGCTGGCCGCAATTCCGAGCATCGTGTACGGCGTATGGGGGGTGTTTGTTCTGGTGCCGCTGCTGCGCGAGCACGTGAATCCCGCGCTGACGCACTGGCTGGGCTGGACGGGACTCTTCAACGATCAGAACCCAACCGGATTGGGGTATTTCGCCGGCGGTGTCATCCTGGCGGTGATGATCCTTCCCATTATTTCGTCGTTGACGCGGGAGGTGATGACGGCGGTGCCGCAGTCCCAGCGGGAGGCGGCTCTGGCGTTGGGGGCGACGCGCTGGGAGATGATCCGGATGAGCGTGCTGCGGAACGCGCGTCTTGGCATCGTGGGTGCGATCATCCTGGGACTGGGCCGGGCGCTGGGCGAGACGATGGCGGTGACGATGGTGATCGGCAACACGCCGGAGATTCACGGCTCGCTGCTGTCGAACGGCGGGTCCATGGCGGCCGTGATTGCGAACGAGTATGCGGAGGCGACGAGCAACATGCACTACGCGGCGCTGACGGAGATTGGCCTGGCGCTGCTGCTGGTGACAATCGTGGTGAACGCGCTGGCGCGCCTGATGGTATGGGCGGTGACGCGGGGAGTACCGTCGCGTGTGTAACAGGAGAGCCGGGTGAGCGGGAAGCCGTCCAATCTGAACTCGCTGAAGCGGTCGGTGACCGACCGTGCGGTGACGGGGCTTGCGCTGGCGGCGACGCTGGTGGTGGTGACGCCGCTGGTTGCGATCTTTGCCTATCTGGTGGTGAAGGGCGCCAGCTCAGTGAACCTGTCGTTCTTCACCCAGATTCCCCGGCCGCCGGGCGAGGCAGGCGGCGGCATGGCGAACGCGATCGTCGGCTCGGGGGTGGTGCTGCTGGTGGCGAGCGCCCTGGGCGTTCCCATCGGAATCGGGGGCGGGATTTATCTGGCTGAGTTTGGGCGGGGAACCAGGCTGGCGACAGCGGTGCGGTTCACGGCAGATGTGCTGAATGGAGTGCCATCGATCGTGATGGGAATGGCCATCTACCTGCTGGTGGTGAGCTCGCAGCACGGCATGATTCCATTCTCGGGGCGTTTTTCGGCGTTTTCCGGCGGCCTGGCACTGGGAATCATGATGATTCCCACGGTCTGCCGGACAACCGAGGAGATGCTGCTGATGGTGCCCAACGCGGTGCGCGAAGCGGCGCTGGGACTGGGAGTGCCGAACTGGCGCTCAGTGCTGTCAATCACGGTGAAGACGGCATCGCCGGGAATCATCACGGGCTGTATGCTGGCGTTTGCGCGCGTGGCGGGCGAGACCGCGCCGCTGATATTTACGGCGCTCGGAAATGCCTTTATGAGCACCAGCCTGGGCAAGCCGATTGAGGCGCTGCCGCTGCAGATCTACGTCTTTGCACTATCGCCTTATGACGACTGGCACCGTCTGGCATGGGCTGGATCACTGGTGCTGATTCTGTTGATTGTGCTGGCGGTGGCGATTGTGCGGTTTGTGACCAGCCGCGGCGTATTGAAAGGGGCAAGCTAAGTGGGAGTCGGCATCGAGGTAACCGACCTGAATGCGTGGTACGGGAACAATCACACGCTACAGGACATCCGGCTGAACATTCCGGCGAATCATGCCACGGCGCTGATTGGCCCCTCAGGCTGCGGCAAGAGCACCTTTGTGCGCTGCCTGAACCGGATGCATGAGACCAATCCGATCGCGCGCGTGACGGGGACGGTGCGGATTGGCGATCTGGATATTTACAGCGATGCCAAGCCGGTGGAGATCCGGCGGCGGGTGGGGATGGTGTTTCAGCGGCCGAATCCGTTTCCGACCATGTCGATTTATGACAACGTGGCCTCGGGGCTGAAGCTGAACGGCTACCGGAACCGGCGGGTACTGGATGAGATTGTGGAGAAGTCGCTGCGCAATTCAGCGCTGTGGGACGAGGTGAAGGACGAGCTGAGGAAGAAGTCCGGCGCGAGCCTGAGCGGCGGCCAGCAACAGCGGCTGTGCATCGCGCGGGCGCTGGCGGTTGACCCCGAGGTGCTGTTGATGGACGAGCCCGCATCGGCTCTGGACCCGGTATCCACGGCGAAGATCGAGGATCTTATCTTTCAACTGAAGTCGCAGTACACTATCGTGATTGTGACCCACAACATGCAGCAGGCGGCACGGGTGGCAGAGACGACGGGCTTTTTTTTGAACGGCCGCATGGTGGAGTTTGACTCGACGCACAAGATCTTCACCAACCCCAGCGACAAGCGCACTGAGGATTACATCACAGGCAGGTTTGGATGACGCGCATTCGATTTCAACAGAGCCTGGATGAGCTGAAGGAGAATCTGCTGGTGATGGCGGGGCTGGCGGAGCAGGCGATTCAGCGCGCGATTGAGGCCTACCGGGTGCGGGACCTTTCCATTTGCGACCTGGTGAGCCGGAGCGAGAACGCGATCAACCGGCTGGAGCGGGAGATTGACCAGGCGGCACTGGACCTGTTGGCCATGGAGCAACCGATGGCCGTGGATCTGCGCTTCATCCTGAGCGTGATCAAAATCAATGCCGACCTGGAGCGCGTGGGCGACGCAGCCAAGGGCATCAGCGACCGCGTGCGCAACATGGAGCAGATGGCGACGGCGGAGCTTCCGGTGGATATTCCGCGCATGGCGGCGCTGGCAGCCGAGATGGTGCGCAAGAGCCTGCAGTCATTCATCGAGGCGGACGCGGAGCTGGCGCGCACCATTCTGACCATGGACGACGCTGTGGATGCGATGAACCGCTCAGCCTACAAGGCGCTGACCGGGGTGATGGAGGAGCAAAGCCATATTGCCCCGCAGGCCTTGAATGCGCTGATGATCTGCCGCGCGCTGGAGCGGGTGGCGGATCATGCGACCAACATTGCCGAGGATGTGATTTTCTGGGTGCAGGGCGCGGATGTGCGCCACGCAAAGAGCGTGGCCGCGCAGAAGGAAAAGGAATCCAGGGAAGCCCGCCGCGCCGACGCCTAACCGGCCTGCCACCAATCAAACTGAGCCATGCGAGGATAGTAGAGCCCCGCGTGAATGGGAGCTTGCGCGCCATGCAGGTTGCGTAGAATAGCCGCGTAGATCTCGAGCTGCGGCGCAAAGAGGCTGCGCAGGCGGGGAAGCGCGTCGGAGGGATCGAGGCCGTCTTCGTGCGCGGTCTTGTAGTCGATAATCCACCATGTATCCTCGCCCTCAGCCAGCGGGGCATGGGCGGCGCGAAAGACACGATCGACGCGCACGGCATGCACCTGGCCTGCGAGCACACCGGTCCAGGCGGCTTCACTGCCGGCATCCGCGTGAGGGGAGAGAATCCACTGGCCGTGCACATCGCGCGAGGCAGCGAGCGCGATGTCGAGCGCCTGGGCGGCAAGGGACTTCGCCTGCGGCGCGGGAACACCCGAGGCCCGGATTTGCCCGGTGATGCGCGGGACAAGGTGAGGCAGAGATGCGCGCGCGTCATCCCAGTCGTGGGAGATGAGCAGGGTAGTGAGCGCCTCAAGAAGCGTGTGCACAGCCGTGCCCAGGGAGCGCGACAGAAGACCGCCCTGATGACGCTCGTAGAGCCACAAGTCCTGACTGCCAACGACGGCAGGAGCGGCGGAGGGCGGCCCGGGCAGTGCGGTGGGCGGCTGGAAGTCAGCGGGCAGCCTGCGGATGATCGCAGACCCAGGCGGCGTGGGCATGGTGATGAGCGCGCCCTCCAGGGCGGCAAGGTCTTTGAGTACGCCTGAGTGATCAACGGAGGTGGACCACCAGCGGCTGAATTGCGTCTGTGCCTCAGCGTGCAGCGCGGGCCAGGCGGTGGCCAGCAGAGTGCGCGACGGCGGGGTAAGCTCTACCTCGTCTTCGGCATCGCTATATGCAATGCATGCGAGCAGGTGCAGTTCATCGCGGGCGCGGGTGGCGGCAACGTAGAAGATGCGGCGCGCTTCCTGATCGTCGCGCTCACGCAGGATTTCGTCGACCCAGGCTTTGGCAATGCCGCGATCGGAACCGCGGGGCTGAATAGGGGCCACAAGAAACTCGGTGATCTCGTCGCCGGGAGAATCGGGCTTGGTGATTCCGCGCTCAAGCCAGGAGAGCATATCTTGATTTCCACTGCCGCCGCGGACTTGCAGGTCGGGTACGATGACAACCTCAAACTCAAGGCCCTTGGACTTGTGGATGGTCATGAGCTGGACGCCGCAATCGCTCTCCGCGCCGGGGCCGGGCAACGCGGTGAGCTGTTTTAGAGCGGCGTCGAGCGCAGGGCCGATGAGATCCTGCTCACCTCCGCTCAGGGAATCAAGGCTTGACCATAACAGCTCGAGATTGGCCGCAGAGGCGGCATCCACGCAGGCCGCACCGCCAAGCATAAGCCAGATCTGGCTCAACCGGGTGCCGAGCGAGGCGGTGGGCAGGACTGATTGCAGCGCAGGCACGGACTGGAGCACCTGGCATAGACGCAGGACGGCGACGCGTCCCTCAACACTGAGCAGGTGCCGGCGCCCGGTAAGCAGTTCGGGGATGGGACGGGCGAGCAGACCAGAATCGTCCGAGCTGGTGAGTACATGCAGGTCATTGAGGGAGAGACCGCACCAGGGCGCGCGCAAGACGCCTAGCCAGGCGACGCGATCCAACGGGTTGAGCAGCGCGCGGGCGAGAGCAAGGGCGTCGAGAATTTCGGGGCGGTCACGGAGATGCTCGAGTTCGACGGCGCGGAAGGGGATGGCTGCCTCGCGCAAAGCGAGCGCGATGGGATCAAGAGATTTGCCAACGCGAGCGAGCACGGCAATGCGATATTTCTGTCCGCATGCGCGGGCCTGCTCCATGCGATCCAGATGGCTGCGAACGATATCGATGATGCCCCCGGTCTGCGCACGGAAAGTTGCGTCGCGCGCGACTCTGGCGGCCGAGCGCGCCTGCGTGGTGAGAGCGCCGCTGGTTTTGCCGCGCTTAAGCGCGGGCATAAACATGAAGTGGGAGTTGAAGCGCGGCGAGGCGTGAGATACGGACGGGCGCGCAGGCTGGGAGGGGGCAAACTCGATTCCGCTGCCGTCAGGAACCGCAAAGATCGCGTCGAAGGCTTCATTAAGCGACGTAACGAGCGAAGGCTCGGTGCGGAAGTTGGCCGAGAGCTGCGCGAAGTCGAATTGGAGAGGCTGTTCGCCGCGGATTTCAAGGCCGTACTGGCGCACGCGGGGAAAGAGTTCGGCATCGGCATCGCGGAACGAGTAAATGGACTGCGCGGGGTCGCCAACGACAAATACGCTACGGCCGTTGCGGTCAGGCCATGCCGCGACGAGGTCTGCGAGAAGCTGGTGCTGACGGCGGCTTGTGTCTTGAAACTCATCGATCAGGAGGTGGCGGATGCCGTCGGCGATGCCGAGCGCGGCTTCGGTCGGGAGTCCGTCGGCGTCGCGGAGGACGCGCCCGGCCATCTGCGCAACCTCGGTGAAATCGAAGACGCCGGCTTCAGCGAACACGATGCGCAACTCCGCGGCCGCCTGCCGCAGAACTCTAAAAGCTGCCCGCACGATCTCCCATTCATCATCGGTATAGCCTGCGGGCGGGGGAGAACGCATGCCGGCGAGACGAGCCCCGAAGCCGGAAATTTGACTGAACTTGCCGATGAGCGCAAGCAGGCG
>DASSHM010000198.1:0-4199 GCA_035692885.1 Occallatibacter sp. | reverse complement strand
CCAGCACGTAACTCGCGGCCAGATTATCGGCTACGTCGGAGAGTCGGGCAGGGCAACGGGGCCGCACCTGCACTACGAGGTTCGCGTGCACAACGTTCCGGTTAACCCGCACAAATATCTGCGCGACACCTACGAGCAGGCAGGCGTGGGCAACCCATTTACCCCTGTGTCCAATCAGTAATCCCACATAAGCCATCAAGCATGGCCACTCGTCATGGAAGATCCATGTTGCGCGCCGGCGCATCCGCATTGCGGCGAGAGAATTGCAACAGCCTGATATGACTCCGGAACGCGGCGATGCCCCGGTGACGTTCACATGGAAGCGATGGCAGGCGCGACCGTGAAGTGTGCAGCGGTCTATTGCGTCGTGTTTCCGCTCGCTGGAGTCGCCGGCGCGGGCAGGGAGCTCTGTCCCGAGACAAGCCCCGTGAGCAAGGCCGGCGGAAACGATGCCGACACGATTACGCGGTTGCGTTTCTGCGTGACCGCGGCGGTGCGCAGCAGTTCCTTCAGTCCATTGTTGGGGGGAATGTCGGCCAGCGGAGCGGTGAATCCACGCGCCATGGTCACCAGTGTCGCCAGCGCCGCTGCCTGGCTTGAGGCCTCCTCATCGTTGGGGGCGATATCTTCCACCCGCAGCCGCAGCGACCCGGCCAGTGGCAGCGTGGGTGTCAAGCTGGCGACAATCGTGGATCCCGGTTCCAACGGCAGCGAAAAGCCGAAGATTTTGATGGTGCCGCTCTCTGAGAAGGGCAGGCCAATCTGGCCGACGCCCCATGCCAGGGCCAGCAGCGGAACATCATGATAGTGACGCGAGAGCAGCGTGGATCCCGCAAATGGCAAGGCCGCTGTCCGGTGGCGGTCAATGATGGAGTGAATCTGCTCCGGCGTGGGGGTATTTGAGATGGCGAGCATGTCATAGCCAATCTGCACCACCCGTACGGTCCGCCCCTCGGATAGAATGTCGTAAATTGTCTGGCCTGCATAGTTCTCGCGCGATTTGGCATGGGCATCCAGCCATGCATTCAGCCGCTTGCCCGTCAGCTTGCCCACCAGCACCATCGAGTAGGCCACGGGGCCGTTCGGTCCGTTGGGGTCCTTCATGCGGTGCAGCCCGATGGCCACCTGGTCCAGATCGCGCTCCCAGTCAATGCCGGTGGCATCCACAAATTGCTCGTACTCCGGCACGCGCTGCGGAGGTTTCAGCTTTTTGTGAAAGAAGGCTCGGATTGGTTTCAGGTTGATGTAGATGATGCCGTCGGACTCGGGCAGCAACCGGGCGGCCTCCGGTGGAGCCTTGGAGCGCATGAAGACAGCCAAGGCCAGCAGCAGCAGAACCGCGGCTACAATCATCAGCGTTTTGCGCGTACGTCGGTGCATGGGCCCGGACGAATCGCCCGTCAGGTTTAACCCTAACATCCTTGCCCGTCGCCCACGGGAACGACCTCCGCTGCTTCCGGCGGCAGGAGGTCATGATGACCCACGTAATTCAAGTCATTCCGGCGCGGGTGGTGAGATCATCGAGCGGTACAGCTACTGGATGACGGTCTTTGCCAGGTCGCCGGTCTTGAAGTCTGAGCCTGAGACGGGCGCGCAGACGGCGGAGACATCGTCCACATCCGTGGCCTTCACAACTCCCAGCGTGGTTGCCATGCGGCGCAAAACAGCGCCGGTCTGCGGATCTTTGATGACCCGCGTGACCCGTTGAATCTCGAACTGGTCACCCACCTTGACGCCCGCCTTCTTGCCCACGTTCAGGATGATCTGCCCGCCATCCACGGCGGCCACCTCGCCCTCCACGGTAACGGTGCGAACCGCGACCTTGGAGGCATCTCCCACCAGGTCGGAGCTCAGCTTGTCGACGGCGTTTTTCGTGGCTTCCCCGATGATGGTCTGCTGAAAATCACTGGAGCCAAAATCAGCGTTGCCGCCGCCCCAGCCATGCCAGTTGCCTCCACCACCCAGCAGAGAGGTGCTTGACCGGCTGGACTGGCCTGTTCCATCGGCTACGGCAATAATTTCGCCTGTATCCACGTTCACCAGCCGGGCGGTAATGGCTACATTTGCCTTGGAATTGGAGTGTCCAAACCCGCCCATCCCGAATCCGTGCCAGTTTCCTCCTCCACCGCCAATTTTCTTGTTGTTGGTTTCATTGCCGAACTCGGTGATGCTGCCCACGAGGATGGCATCCACTCCCAGCAGTTTTCCAAGTTTGGCGGCGCTTGATGGGTCGGCCCGGCTGGAGTTGGAGAAGTTCTGCTCCGCCATGATTTTGTCCAGCGCCTTGCGCTCAATGATGGAGAAACTGCCGTCTTTTACCAGGTCAGTGACCAGCAAATCGGCGATTCCCTTGCCAACATCCACGTTGGTGCCAAACAAAGCTGCCGAGGCGGTCTGGACAGTGCCGTAGTCAAAGTCCATGACTGCAATGCGGGGCTTGCGCTGGGTGGGGGCCTGAGCGTATGAAACAGCCGCGACCCCAGCCAGAAGTGCCAGCCCGACGACGCCGGCGGAGAGCTGCCAATGTATTTTCATAGGGCTTCCTCGAGGGAAAAGTGGTTGTGCAAGCAGCTTCACTCCGCTCCCTGGCAGTGTCAAGGCAAATTGTTGAGCGCAGTGAGACTTGGAGCCGTTCGGGCGGAAATTGTGCCTGCTATGGTTCGTTTGCTCCGCGTGCCCCGGTATGCTAACCTTTGATTCTGTGCTGAAGTGCGCGCGAAGCGGGAGTGTGCCCGCGTGAACTTCGGTGTTCCGGAGCGTTTTTCCGGTGGTTTGGGCTGGCGTAGCTCAGCTGGTAGAGCATCTGATTTGTAATCAGAGGGTCGGGGGTTCAAATCCCTTCGCCAGCTCCACAGGAAGCCGCAAGAACCGGAGCCGGAAACGGCAGCAGATTTACACCGGCGCGACAGGTTAACGTGTGCCGGGTCTGTCCTCCGCGGCGATCCCAGTGAGGTGCATGCTCCGCCAGGCCGGGGATTCTCCGGGTGGGGTTGATGCGCTGAGTTGATGCACTGAAAGGACTTGCAGCGGAGCGCGGACGGGTTAGGCACAGGTGGCCGAGTGGTTAATGGCAGCAGACTGTAAATCTGCCGCTCCTTGCGAGCTACGGAGGTTCGAATCCTCCCCTGTGCACCATGATGTGGAGTATTGGGGATGCGCGTTGCGTCGAGGGCGGAAGCAGATGCGGGTTTGGAGGGCACACCGGCAAAGCGCGGCGGCTCGGATCTGGAAAGGCGATATCCGGTAGCGCTTGCGTTGTACGGCGTTTTGGGAGTGCTGATCTGGTTCACGATGGGCTCGGATACGGTGGTTGTGTTTGGCAGGCCAGTGGAGTTGCGGCTGATACCGCTCCTGATTGTCGGCACCTTTGCCTTGCGCACGGTGGTGGCCCGGCAGGCGGATCGCATCCGTCGCGACGGGGGAGAGGGCGGTCGTTGACGCAGAGATTTGTTCGCAGGGCTGATGTAGCTCAGTTGGTAGAGCACTCCCTTGGTAAGGGAGAGGTCACCAGTTCAATCCTGGTCATCAGCTCCAGAGTTTTCGCCGGCGGGGCGCCGGCAGCGGTTCGGGCGGGAGTAACTCAGTGGTAGAGTCACAGCCTTCCAAGCTGTTGGTCGCGGGTTCGATCCCCGTCTCCCGCTCCATGGGTTTGGCATCAGCGGCAAGGTCATGGCATTCGCTGGAGAGATGAGTCGAAAATGAAGTTCGAGCAGGCGCCAATTGCGGTACAGAACCAGCGGGTATATGCCGATCTTCATGCACTCATCGATGCGGCCTTCGATGCGAGCGATGTGGAGGTACTGCTCAATCGCGTCCGGCGGCTCAGGCTGCGGGTCCGCGACTTCGAGAGCGTTCTGCAGCGCGGGCTGCTCGGCCGGCAGGCGGTTGAGTTGTATGCTGAGTTGCCGGTTTCGGATCAGGCCCTCACCCGCGAGCGCTATCTGCGCCTGGTGGAGGCGGTGCCGGCGGAATTGCGGCAGAGGTATCTCAAGGTGTACGCGTATTACTGAGGCAGCCGCGCAGTTTGCGGCCCGGTGCAGGGGGTTGAGTTCAGGTTCTACGAAAGGGCGATGAGATTTTATGGCGAAGGAAAAGTTTGATCGTTCGAAGCCGCACGTGAACGTGGGAACGATCGGCCACATTGATCACGGGAAGACGACGTTGACGGCGGCGATCACGAAGGTTCTAGCGAAGCACAA
>DASSHM010000197.1:0-6840 GCA_035692885.1 Occallatibacter sp. | reverse complement strand
TTCAATGTACTCATCCAGATTGGATGCGGTGATGGCAAGGAACTTGACCCGCTCAAGCAGCGGATTGGATGAGTCCTCAGCCTCCTCAAGGACACGCCGGTTGAACTGCATCCAGGAGTAGTCGCGACCGTTGAAAAAGTTTTGCTTCCGCGTGGTGTTCGCCATTCAATCTGCCGTAGACCGTGTTGGTAAGTCTACCGCTTTTGACCCAGGCCGGCGCCGGATCGAGGCTATAAAGACGTGTGCTATCATATAGATACTTCAGTTGCAACCCATTATCCACAATTTGGATAGTTGGCGAGAACGACCTCTTGTGCGTTGCCGGGCGCGTCGGGGGCCGTTGCATGCCCTTGCCGGGATGGCACATGAGGCCGCCGTTTTTCCGCTCAGGCCGCCGGGGTTGGGGGTGGTACCGTGAGCGTGACCCCTGAAAGGCACGGCTCCCCGTTTCCCTTACGGCGCGATGCCGTGACACTCGCATTATTAACCGGGTTGACCGTGGTGTCGTTTGTATGCGTCGAGGGGTTATCTCGCATTTATTTTGAGACTCAGGACTCGCTGGCGCAGCGCTGGTCCGCGCGGGGAGCAGCGGCACTTCAATCACGGAACTACAAGGCCGCCGTGGATGGTTACCGGACGGCATTACTCTATGCGCGTGGCAACGACGGATATCAGCTGGGTCTGGCGCAGGCCCTGCTCGGCGAGGGGCGCATTGATGAGGCCAATGGATATCTGAGGAACCTGCACGACGAGCAACCAGAGAACGGGCTTGTGAAC
The DNA here is from genome assembly GCA_035692885.1 of Occallatibacter sp. GTDB lineage: Bacteria > Acidobacteriota > Terriglobia > Terriglobales > Acidobacteriaceae > Telmatobacter. The sequence goes on along the minus strand of DASSHM010000197.1, from coordinate 6,063 downwards.
CTGGAGCTGGCGCGGATTGCGTCGTCGAAGGGCGACCCGGGCACTGCAATTCGCTTCTACCACAACGCCATTTACGCCACATGGCCTGCGAATGAAGAGACCGAGCGCGAGAATGCACGGCTGGAGCTGATTCGACTCTTCCTGCGCAACCATGCACAGGCTCAGGCACAGTCGGAACTGATTGCCCTGGCGGCCAACATGAGCGGCGGAGAGCGAAGCCGCACGCAAATCGCAGGTTTGTTTCTTGAAGCGCAGGACTATGCGCATGCGCTTTCAGAATACCGGGCGAGCCTGCGCAGCAACCCGCGCGACGCGATTGCGCTGGCCGGCGCTGGCCGGGCGGCATTCGAGCTGGGACATTACAGTACAGCACGCCGCTACCTGGCTGACGCCGCGGTTCTTGCGCCCCACGACAAAGACAGCGCAGGCAGGTTGAGGATTGCTGACCTGGTTATCGCCATGGATCCCTTCCGGCAGCAGATCCGGGTAGCCGAACGAAACCGGGTGGTGGTGAAGGACTTTGCCGCCGCGGGCACGAGACTCACCGCCTGCTTGTCATCCGTGCCAACTCCGGCGACGGCTCAGTTGCAAACTCTTGAGCAAAGCTGGTCGAAGCTGAAACGCAAAGTCACTGAGACCGGTTTGCGCCGCAATCCGGATCTGGTGGATGCGGCCATGGAACTGGTGTTTGACATTGAGCGCCAGACGGCGGCGGGATGCGGACCACCAACTGACACCGACACGGCGCTGGTACTGATTGCAAAGATGCATGAGGGGATCTGACTTGGCATCGTTACCGATTTTGCTCACGGAGCGCCACGCGGACGTCGAGAGCGACGGGTCCGAAGTGTCGCGTGCGGAAAATCGGTTCAGCACCTTTCTGGAGTATCTCTTCAGGGAAGACCGTTTTTTTCTTGTTCTGTCGGTCTTCATCGGCGTTCTTTCAGGGCTGGCGGTGGTCTGCTTCCGCTTCTCGATTGACTGGTGCCGAATCTATTTTTTTGGTTCCGGGGCGCAACCTTCGACGCTGCGGCTGATTCTGGCGCCGACCATCGGGGGATTGGTAATTGCCGTTCTGGTGATTCACGTTTTTCCGCTGGCGCGCGGAAGCGGTGTGAACCAGACACGGGCGGCGTTGTTCATTTATGACGGCTACATCCCATTGCGGACCGGGGTGGGCAAGTTCATCACATCGGCGCTGGCCATCGGCTCCGGACAATCGCTGGGACCCGAGGATCCGTCGCTTCAGATTGGTGCAACGCTGGCGTCGGCGCTGGGCCGCAGGCTTCGCCTTTCGCGCGACCGGATGCGGCTGATCGCACCGGTGGGCGCGGCTGCCGGGCTCGCCGCCGCCTTTAACGCGCCCATCTCCGCGGTGCTTTTTGTCATTGAAGAGGTGATTGGGCGCTGGACCGCAGGCATTCTGGGTTCGGTGGTTCTATCGGCGGTTTCCAGCGTGGTGGTGATGCGCTGGTTCCTTGGGTCGGAGCCGCTGTTCCGCATTCCACAGGTCGGAGCAATCCGGCCGCTGGAGCTGATCGCCTATTCGGTGCTGGGCATCGTGGGCGGGCTGGCATCAGTGGTGCTAGCCAGCGGCATCGCGGTGCTGCGTCCACGCTGCAAGAGTCTGGCGCCGTGGACACATTACTTTCAACCCGCGATTGCGGGACTGCTGATTGGAGGCATCGCCGCCCTGCGAGCGCCGCAGGTGATGGGCGCGGGCTACGAGTACATGGATGAGGCGATCCACGGTCACTTTACCTGGCAATTTCTGGCGATTCTCGCGCTACTCAAGATTGTGGCCACGCTGCTCTCGTATGTAAGCGGCACGCCGGGCGGCATGTTCGCGCCCACCTTGTTTATTGGCGCCATGCTTGGAGCCGCGGTGGGCGGGGCAGAACACGCTCTGTTCCCGCTGATTGCGTGGTCGCCTGGCACCTATGCGCTGGTGGGCATGGGAGTGCTGTTCGCCGGATTTCTGCGCGCGCCGATGACCTCGGTGTTCATGGTCATGGAAGTGAGCGGTAACTACTCGATCATCGTGCCGGTGATCGTCGCCAATACGTTCGCCTACGTCATCTCACGCGGCATTCACGAGACGGCCATCTTCGACGTGCTGACGCGGCAGGATGGCTTGGAGTTGCCGTCGATGGAGGAGCAGCGCGAAGAGGGCATTCTGCGCGTTGAAGATGCGATGAAGCCGCCCATCGGGCCGATCCTCAATGCGGCCAATCTACCCTCCTGGTCAGCCCGGCTGACGAATGTGAAACTGCCCGGGGTGATGCTCGTGCGCGTCGAGCCGTCGGGCTGGAGCAGCGTGACGCGCAAGGAGATTGAATCGCTGAGCGACGCGGACAGGGGTGGCACCCACCTTCGTTCAGTGCTTGCCAACCGGCAGCTTCCGTGCCTGCATCCGGATCAGCCGCTGGACATGGCGCTCAGGTATGTTGACCGCTGGCCGGTTGTGCCTGTGGTGAATCGCGCGGATCTAAGCCAACTGGAGGGCGTGGTGACACAAAGCAGCGTACTCGAGCGCTACCGCGATACGGATTCAGCCGGGTGAAGCAGAGCCGCGCGGCAGCGGTTCGATACACTACATTTAAGAACCGGACTGCCTGCAAGGCGCATCTACAGTAGAGCGCACCATCATTCCGGCGGGAGAATCCGGGCCGCGATTCGAAGACGATCCTGAATGCTATCAAATGACTCTGGCTGTAACTCGCTCCACATGTGCGCCTTGGTGCTGATTGCACTGGGGATTGCGGTCACGTGCCCGCGAATGTCCGGGCAGGCGGTTCCGGGCCAGTCTACTGCGCCCAGCGCAGCCAGCTTTAACGGGAGCGTGGCAACAGGCGAGGTTTCACCCCAGCCGATCGAGTTATCTCTCGACGATGCCATGCAGCGCGGGCTGCGCAATAACCTGGGCGTAATCCTGAGCGGAACCCAGACAGCGCAGGCGCGCGGGCAAAAGCTGAGCCAACTGCAGGACCTGCTGCCCACGGTGGACTTCAACGCCAAGGAAGCCGTCATGCAGACCAATCTTGCGGCGCAGGGATTGCGGCTTCCGGGCTTCCCCACGATGATTGGACCGTTCGGGTTTACCGATCTTCGCGTATCGCTGAACTGGTCGCTGGTGGATGTGAAGTCTCTGCGGGAGTATCTGGCGTCGCGGCACAACTTCAGGGCGGCGCAGCTCTCGGCCGAGGACGCCCGCGACCTGGTGGTGCTCACGGTGGGGAATGCCTATCTGCTGGTGCTGGCGGATGAGACGCAGGTAAGCAGCAGGGAGGCGCAGGTGGCCACCGCAAAGATCTCGCTTGACCAGGCGGCGGCCCGGCACGCGGCGGGCACCGCGCCGCGGCTGGATGAACTGCGGTCGCGCGTGGACTATCAGTCGCTGCAGCAACAGTTGATTGTGGCGCAGAACGACCTTGAGAAGGACAAGCTCGCGCTGGCCCGCACCATCGGTCTGCCGTTGGCGCAAAAGTTTGTTCTGACCGACAAGGCGCCTTACGCGGCCTTCGATCAGATTGACGTGAACGCGGCAATTAGCGAGGCGCATGCCAACCGGAAGGATCTGGCGGCAATGGTGGAGCAGACCAAGGCTGCCGAGGCCGAGCGCAAGGGAGCCACTGCCGATCGGCTGCCGACCGTGAAATTCAATGGCGACTACGGCGACATTGGCGCGAACCTGGGTACCTCGCACGGTGCTGGTGAAGCGCAGGGCACGTTGAGCGTTCCACTGTTCAAGGAGTACGGGCTGCGCGGCGAGGCGCAGGTGGCGCAGTCCAAGCTGGACACGCAGCGTGCGCAGTTGAGTGACATGAAGGCGCAGGTGGACGCTGATGTGCGCGACGCACTGCTCGATATTGAGTCAGCTCAGAAGCAGGTTGAAGTGGCACAGTCGAGCGTGGAGCTTGCCCGTGAGGCGCTGAGCGAGGCGCAACAGCGGTATGCCGCGGGGGTGAGCGACAACCTTGCCGTGAGCCAGGCCGAGCAGTCCGTTGCACAGGCCAATGATCAGTATGTTGCGAGCCTCTACCGGCACAACGTGGCCAAGCTGAGCCTGGCGCGTGCGCTGGGGGCGGCGCAGAACTACAGAAAGTTTCTGGGAGGGAAGTAGACGTGGCGGAACCAACCCCAACGGCAGTCCAATCCGGACCGGACCCGAATATCGAGGCGGCAAAGCCGAAGTCAAGGCGCAAGGGCATCGTGCTGGTCGCAGTCGCGGTGCTGGTAGTGGTTGCGCTCGGGCTGTGGTGGCGATCCACTTACACGGAGGATACCGACGACGCGCAGATCAATGGGCACCTGATTCAGATCAGTTCGCGCATCGCCGGCCAGATTGACAAGGTGAATGTGGAAGAAAACCAGATGGTGAAAGCCGGCGAGGTGATCGCCGAGCTGGACCCGCGAAACGATCAGATTGCGGTGGAGAACGCCGAGGCCGCGCTGGCCAGCGCGCAGGCTGCCGCGGCGGCGGCGCAGGTGAACGTGCCCATCACCAGTGTGAACGTGGGCAGCAATCTGCACGCGGCAGACGCCGATGTGACCGGCGCGACGGCGAGCGTTTCGCAGGCCGGGCAGCAACTGGATGCGGCGCGGGCGCGCGTTGCGCAGGCGCAGGCCAACAACACGAAGGCGCAGGCCGATCTGGCGCGCTACAAGCCGCTGGTGGAAAAGGACGTGATCAGCAAACAGCAGTTTGACGCGGCGGTGGCGGCGGCGGAGGCGGCCAAGGCATCGCTGGCGGACGCCAAGGCCAGCGAGCAGGCTGCAGCCGACGGTGTGCGGGTGGCTCGCGAGCGGCTGCGTCAGGCCGATGCGGCGCTGAAGTATGCGCAGACGGGGCCGCAGCAGGTGGCGGCGCAGTCCGCGCGCGCCAAGCAGGCGCTGGCCCAGGTGAAGCAGGCCCAGGCTCAACTGGATCAGGCCAGGCTGAATCTGAGCTACACAAGGATTGTTGCCCCGGTGGACGGGATTGTGACGCGCAAAAGCGTCGAGATCGACCAGAACGTCTCCATAGGCCAAAACCTGATGACGCTGGTTTCCCTCGAGGATCTGTGGGTGACGGCGAACTTCAAGGAGACACAACTGAAGCACATGGCCGCCGGTCAGCCGGTTGAGATCCACGTGGATGCGACAGGCAAGGACTACGACGGCAAGGTGACGCAGATTGGCGGAGCGACGGGTTCGGTGTTATCGCTTTTTCCCCCGGAAAACGCGACCGGCAACTACGTGAAGGTGGTGCAGCGCGTGCCGGTGCGCATCGACTTCACCGAACTCAAGAATGAGGATTCCAGACACGTTCTGCGGCCGGGGTTCTCGGTTGAGCCGAAGGTGCGCGTGAAGTAGGAACTGACCGCAAGCGGCAGGGGATTTCCCGGCTCGATGAATCCCAGTGTCTTTCCTATCTGGCCTGCAGGGTCATCTCTGAGGAATGTGGCGGAAGAGGGCAGGATCCGCCGCGCGCATCAGCAAGGAACGTGGCAACGGTTTGTGTGACGATGGCATCGACACGATCCGCGCCAAAGCCCCTGCCCGCAAAGTTCATATGCGTGGCCCATGACGATGGTTGTGAAGCCGCTTTGTGCGAGCGATCCGGCAAGATAGCGATAGCCGTCTTCGCTGCCTCCCGCCCCGTGCGAGATCACTGCCAGCGGAGCACAGGCAGAAGTGGAAGCGGCCGGGTAAACAAGCAGCGGCGTTGTGGATCCGTCTGCCCGCGGGGCGCTCACGCGCTGCTGCGCATGGAGCGGCACGAGGGCGCAGGACATCGCAAAGACGAGAAGGGCTCCGGGCAGAAATCGCTGGACATGGAAGAGTCGGGATGTGGCGATCATGTTGAGAACAGACACGGCTCCCGGGGAAAACACTCGCTCTCCCTCCCGCCTGCGCCGTGGAAATGCATGTAGAGTGGAGTAGGAAACGCAATGAAAGACGCAATCTACGTATCGAAAGAGAACTACCTGAAGGCAGTGCTGGAAGCTGAAGCGGAGGGGCATCAGGTTTATCCGGCAACGCTGGCGCACTGGCTTGAGGTATCGCCGCCTGCTGTGACCA
>DASSHM010000196.1:0-33442 GCA_035692885.1 Occallatibacter sp. | reverse complement strand
AGGTGCGGCAGCAGTTCAGCGTAACGTTGCCGCGTATGCTGCCGCCAGGCATTCCGGGCGAACTGGAGCAGGTCAGCGGACTGACGGCTTCGGCAGGCTTTCTTACCTTCACCGTCAAAGTGTCAGGCCACTTGGGTCAGGTCAGCGGCAGGCAGATTGTTGTTCCCGGCTTCTTCTTCTTGACGGGGGCGCATCAACAGTTCGCTGCCGAGCCAAAGCGCGAAGCTCCTGTCGATCTGCATTATGCCGGCCAGGAGATCAATGCCGTGACGTACCACCTGCCGGCAGGGTTCACCGTGGAGAGCGCACCCCAGGCGATTCAGCTACCGTGGCCGGGGCATGCCGCCCTGGTGGTGCAGACGCAGCCCGGTGAGGGGACAATCACCATCAAGCACATCCTGGCCAAGGCATTCGTGGTGCTTCCGCCCACGGATTATCCGGCACTGCGAGATTTCTACCAGAAAGTCGTCACGAACGATGGGCAGTCCCTGGTGCTGGTCTCGGGCCACTAGGACGTGGAAGACTCGCCGCGCGACGGCGTCGATTTGCCACCCTCACGCAAAGCCGCAAGGCTCTGACGCTGATCTCCATCCCTCTCGAAGTTCGCGGGGTCGAGCCAGGACTCGAACGCCCGCTTGCGGCTGGGCCACTCATGGTCCAGCATGGCAAACCATGCCGTGTCGCGATTGCGGCCTTTGACCACCCTGTGCTGGCGGAAGATGCCTTCGAAGGAGAATCCCAAGCGCAGGGCAGCGCGGCGGGAGGGGGAATTGTCCGCGTCGCACTTCCACTCATAGCGCCGGTAGCCGAGGTCCTCAAACACGTGGCGCGCCATCAGGTACATGGCTTCGGTTGCGGCCCTTGTCCTTTGCAGCGCGGGCGAAAACATGACATTGCCCACCTCGATGACCCCGTGCGCAGGCTCAATGCGCATGAATGCAGCCCAGCCGCCGGCACGGCCGGTATCGGCCGGGACAATGGCCAGCGCAAGCGCCTGTGCTGCCTGCTGCCAGGCCTCCAGTTCGGCAATCATGGCTTCTGCGCCGGGTGCGGGCGAGGCAGGCATCCATCTCCAAAGGTCGTCATGGCCCTGCATGGCCTCCCAGAGGGCCCCGGAGTGGCGCGCCGCGTTCAGCGGCTCCAGCGTTGTGTAACGCCCCCGCAGGTCACCGGGGCGGGGCAGGGGAACAGATTGCCAGGCGGCGAGATCAGGGCTGGAATTGGTCATGCGATCAGGCTATCAGCTTGCCAGACGCAGAGCGCGCCCGTTGCAGGCGCCAGCGTACAGTTCTCCACAGGTTGCACATCGGGGCCGGCTTTTACACCACAATCCAACCTTGTGCCACAGCCGGGGAGACCCTAGTCTTGAAGCGTGCAGGCACACCGGAGTCCCGAACTGGCATGCTGCTGTTATTGGATAGCTGGAGGCACCGGGCCCGCGTGAAAAGGCCCTTTTTGAGCTTTCCACAGGCCGATTGGCCCGGTTTTACTGCCTGACCGTGCGAATGTGCACTAAATACAAGATGTTGTGGTTTGTTGTTGACTTGCACCATAGACAGCGCTATTTTTGCATCTGCGGCTTCAAAAGCACTGCATTAAAAGCACACGACAAACCTGCCAACGGGCGGCTAAGAGGTCCAATCTTAAGGCAGAGCCCCATTCCCGTTTGCCGCCTGCTCGAACTGAAGAAATTGCCCAGCCGGCTTCGGGATTGAACAACTGGACAGGCGGGGCGTCCATGATATCGCCCAGGGAGAAACGAATCTTATGAACGAGGCTAATCTTCAAGCGTCCGCGACCACCGCCCAGGTTCCGTATCGGGACGGCGGATTGACATTTACCCGCCGGTTCTCAAACGAGCGTGTCTCTCCCTACGACGAGGTCCAATGGGACCGCCGCACGGCGTCGATTACCGACAGCAGGGGAAACACGATCTTTGAGCAAAAGGATGTTGAGGTACCGCAGGACTGGTCGATGACGGCCACCAACATTGTGGCTTCGAAGTATCTGCACGGACAGTTGGGGACGGCGGAGCGGGAGACCGGAGCGCGGCAACTGGTGTCGCGCGTGGCCGAGACGATTCGCGACTGGGGGTCGGCCGGCGGCTACTTTGCGTCGGCTCAGGATGCAGCGATCTTCCACGACGAGCTGGTGCACATGCTGCTCACGCAGAGGGTGGCGTTCAATTCTCCGGTTTGGTTCAACGTGGGCTGTGACCGGCTTGAGCCCCAGTCGCAGTCACAGAACTGGCACTGGGACGCGGCCTCAGGCGGTGTGCGCTATGCCGCCTCAGGCTATAGGAACCCGCAGTGCTCAGCCTGCTTTATCAATGCGGTGGATGATTCGCTGGACTCGATTCTGACCCTGGCCAAGACCGAAGGCATGCTCTTCAAATGGGGATCAGGCACAGGCACGAATCTGTCACCAATTCGCGGCTCGATGGAGTTGCTCTCGGGCGGCGGCCAGGCTTCCGGCCCATTGAGCTTCATGCGCGGATTCGACGCCTTTGCCGGCGTCATCAAGTCCGGCGGCAAGACCCGCCGCGCCGCCAAAATGGTTATCCTGAACGTGGACCACCCCGATATCATGGAGTTTATTGAGTGCAAAGCAAAGGAGGAGGCCAAAGCCTTCACGCTGATCAAGGCGGGGTACGACGGTTCGGGACCCGACTCCGAGGCCTACTCGTCGATCTTCTTCCAGAATGCGAACAACTCGGTGCGCGTGAGCGACGAATTCATGCGGGCGTATGAGCAGGACGGAGAGTTCTCCACCTATACGGTCAAGGGGCATCAGCCGGTAAAGACCTTCAAGGCGCGCGAGATCATGCGCAAGATAGCCGAGGCGACATGGCTTTGCGGTGATCCCGGCCTGCAGTTTGACGACACCATCAACAAATGGCACACCAGCAAGAACACGGCGCGGATTAACGCATCGAACCCCTGCTCGGAGTACATGTTCCTGGACAACTCGGCGTGCAACCTGGCCAGCTTCAACCTGATGAAGTTTGTCACGCCGTCGGGAGGGTTCGATATACCCTCCTACCGTCACGCCATCTCGGTGATGATCACGGCCATGGAAATTCTGGTGGACAACTCGGGTTATCCGACCGAATCCATCGCAAAGAACTCTCATGACTATCGGCCTCTTGGGCTTGGCTATGCGAATCTGGGCGCACTTTTGATGGCCTTTGGCCTGCCGTACGATTCGGCTGCCGGACGCGACCTGGCCGCGGTACTCACCGCGATCATGTGCGGGCAGGCCTATCTCCAGTCGGCGATTCTGGCCGCCACCTGCCCGGGCATCCCCTCAGCCACTCCCCTGACGGCAGGGGTGGCAAAGCAGGGCGGCGCGTGCCCCGGCTTTTATGTGAACCGGGAACCGTTTCTCGACGTGGTCCGCATGCACCGGGCCGAGGTGAACAACATCGGCAAGTCGCGCCGCGGCGGCGAGCCGTTTGTGGTGCCCCAGTTGGATGCACTGCTCGATGCCAGCCGCGAGTGCTGGGATATGGCCCTGCTCTATGGCGAGCGGTATGGCTATCGCAACTCGCAGACGACGGTGCTGGCGCCAACCGGCACCATCGGGTTCATGATGGATTGCGACACCACGGGCATTGAGCCCGATCTGGCGCTGGTCAAGTATAAGAAGCTGGTCGGCGGCGGCATGATCAAGATTGTGAACAACACCGTGCCCGCCGCCTTGTTCAAGCTGGGCTACAGCGACGAGCAGGTGAACGCCATCGTCAGCTACATTGACGCCACCGGCACTATCGAAGGCGCGCCCGGCATCAGGCAGGAGCATCTGGCCGTGTTCGATTGCAGCTTCAAGCCGGCGAAGGGCACCCGCTCCATTCACTACATGGGCCACATCAAGATGATGTCCGCGGTTCAGCCCTTTCTCTCCGGAGCCATTTCAAAGACCGTGAATCTGCCCCATGAGGCAACCGTGGAGGATGTGGCGGAGGCCTATGCCGAGAGTTGGAGGCAGGGCATCAAGGCGGTGGCCATCTATCGCGACGGCTCCAAGGGCACGCAGCCGCTGAACACCAGCCTCGATGCCAAGCGGGAGCCCTCGGCTCTGGATGCGGTGGGCGGCAGGGTGCTCGCACAACTGGCCGCGGGCCAGGCCGCCTCAGAGGCCGACGTCAGGCTGCTGGAGTCCAAGGTGAGCGACAAGCTGGAGGTGACCGCAAAGCAGGTTGTGGCGGCGGCTGTCGCTTTCCAGCGGTCGCTTGAGGAGCTTGCCGGCGAGCACGAGGTGCCATTGCTCGACGCTACTCCCGGCTATGCACCTGTTCGCGAAGAGGCGCGGGAGCCGGAGCAGGATTTGAATGCTCCTCCGCGTGCCGTGCGCCACCGCCTGCCCGAGGAACGGGCGTCGATTACGCACAAGTTCTCAATCTCGGGCCATGAAGGCTATATCACGGTTGGACTGTATCCGACCGGTCAGCCTGGCGAGATCTTTATCAAAATGGCGAAGGAGGGCTCCACGGTATCCGGCCTGATGGATGCCTTTGCCACTTCAATCTCGCTCGCTTTGCAGCATGGCGTGCCGCTGCGCGTGCTTTGCGAGAAGTTTGCGCATACGCGGTTTGAGCCGTCGGGGTGGACAGGGAACGAGCAGATTGGCTATGCCAAGAGCCTGATGGATTACATCTTCAGGTGGCTCAGCCTGCGCTTCCTCTCCGGCACCCAGCTCACGCTCTTTACCGGGCTCGCTCCCCAGGCTCCACAATTGCCTGCCGCGCCGCCGTCCGTGATCGCCGACGATGGACCCGGCGATGAGCCGGTTTCCCAGTCGCAACTGTCGCGGCTGGCCGAGGAGGTGGCACGGCGTCTCAATCAGGTAAGCGGTCATGCCGGCGCCGTGAGTACCACGCCGCCTGCGGGTGGCATCGCCCCGGAGGTCCGGGCTGTTGCGCACACGGCGGCTCCCACACATGCTCCCGTCATTCCGGATCGCGGAATCTATCACGCAGCGGATGCCATGCGCGACATGTACGACATGGGGGATGCGCCGAGCTGCGGTACATGCGGAGCCATCATGGTTCGCAACGGGAGCTGCTATCGCTGCATGAGCTGCGGTTCCACTTCAGGATGCAGTTGAGCCGTCCGCTCCGCCTGCCGTGATGCCGCCGTGCGCAGGTTCCGGCCGGTTCCGTAAATCTGGAAAAGCTCAAGAGTCATGGCATGGAGCCATGGCCCTTGTTCATGGAGTGCATCGGTGGGCTGCGCCTGAAGGCGATGCTTCAGGCTTCGTGCTCCAGTGGCCCGACTTCAATTTCCGCGGCAGGGCGGCCGCTCTTCATCTGCGAAGACGTCACCAGCACGACGGCGATGACGACGGCGACCATGCCGATATATTCGGCCGGCTGCAGCCGCTCTCCCAGCACCAACGCGCCAAGGATGACGGCAACAACCGGGTTTACATAGGCGTAGGTTGTCGCCTTGGCCACCGGCACATGCTGGATGAGCCAGGTGTAGCAGGTGAATCCCAGCAGGGAGCCAAAGAAGACCAGATACAGGATGACGCCGATGCTCTGCCGGTTCCACACCGCGCGCGGCCACTGCCATGTGGCGGTGGCGAACAGGCAGTTGCATCCGGCCGCGGCCAGCATCTCCCATCCGGCAGCAACCAGCGGATCGACCGGGAGCCGCAGACGCCGGAACAGCACGGAGCCGATTGCCCAACTGAGCGCGCCCAGCAGCACGGCTCCCGCGGCAATCACCTGCATCAGGCCGCTATGGCTGTGATTGCTGAAAGCCGAGTGGAAGCTGGGCCATAGCAGCACCGCCAGAGCCGCCAGACCAAGCACCATGCCCACCATCCCGCGCAGACGCAGTTGCTCGCCGGAGGGAAGAAGCGACTCGATCAATGCAATATAGAGGGGCACAACTGCCAGAATCAGCGCGGAGAGGCCGCTGGCCAGATATTTCTCGCTCCACACCAGACCGATATTTCCGCCAAAGAGCAGCAGGGTGCCCAGCAACCCCAGCCAGGCCATGGTTGCCCGGTCATGCAGGATTCGTTTGCCCTGGAAGGCGCAAAAGGACAGCATGATGATTGCGCCGGCCAGCATGCGGGTTCCCGCCAGAACATTCACTGGCAGCAGGCGCACGCCGATGCTCACTGCCGTAAAATTGGCGCCCCAGCACAGGTAGACGATCGCAAAGGCCAGAGGGATCATGATGCGCCGGCGGGATCCGGACGATGATAGGGAGGCGGGCACGTACTTTCATGGTACCGTTTTGTGCACCATGACGATGGAGAAGTATCCAGGTGGGCACGGAGCGTCGTCAATCATGATCCGGACGGCGACGACGCCACCGGCAGCTATGGACGGCCCTGCAGAACACCATCCGGCAGCGTGACCGACCCCATCCGTCCGGAGTTCGCATCCACAGCCAGGATGCGAACCGAGCCCGAGTCTCCAGTTCTCTCTATGAATTGATCGAACGGGATACCTTTGACGACGAGCTGCTGGTAGGTTTTGGGCAGCAGGGCCAGGGCAAGCGCCCGCTCGGTGATGCGTGCATGCAGGCCATCCCTGTCGCGGTGGATGACAAAAACGTCGATCTTGTCACGCCAGCGGCCATCTTGAAGGCGCAAGGCGAGATCATTGATGGCAAATTCGAGGTGGACCATGGCTCCGGTATAAGCTGGCATGGGTGTTGCCCGCACCGCAATCTCGCTCGCGTCAAGCGGCTGCCACACTGCCCGGGTAAACTGTTCCTTAAGCGTCAAGGGATCTTTTGGGTAGAAGTATCCCGTGCGGTAGCGCAGGGCGATGTTGCGTCCAGAGGCCAGCCTGACTGTCAGCCTGTGATATCGATCGTCTGCGGGCATGTCCGGCGAGAAACCGAGCAGATAGCTTGCCCGTCCATCCGCGGCAGCCGACTCGAGGTGGGCCTCGATATCGGCGGAACGGCGGAAGACGCGTCCTCCAGTGGCCTCAGCGACCTGTTGAATAATGGGCTGCACAGCATGAAGGTCTTGTTGCATGGCGGCGGAGCTTCGTCCCAGCCCCGGTCCCGCCGCGCCTGCCTCGCGCGGCGGAGCTGCGAAGGGATCGCTGGGCGAGACCTGAACACTGGAGTTGCCGAGCCCGGCATTTACTGACAAAGTCTCCAACTGCGACGCATTGAGCGGATATAGGCTTACCTGTGCGTCATTCAGCGCTTCCTGCGCGCGCAGCGCCTCGCTCTCGAACTGCCCGCCGGTCTTATCAGGGCTTGAAGACTTGTCGGCAAAGTTGGCCAGCACATTGTCGCTTGCTATCCACACCAGGCTCTTGTGGCCGGGTGTGGCGGCAAGGTGACGAGCCAGACCAACAAAGGTCAGCATGGCATCTCGACCCGGAACACGTCCCCACGCGCGCAGTTGCGGATCGACCATGGCGGGCGTGAAGGCCGATGATGCGGTGCCGTTCACGAGCTGCAAGTCACTGCTCTGGCGCACTTCATCAAATTGCTCGCGATTGCGCTGCCCAGCCTCCTGTGCCTGCGCCAAGTCCTGTGCATTTGGCATCCAGTTGCGTAATGCCGCTTCCACGTCCGCATGGCTGGTGGTTGCCTCCGTCAGAATCTCAAATCCCCGCGCGCGCTGCACGTAAAGGCCCACGCGCTCGCCTGCGGGCAGTTGTTGCATGAACTGCATAATCTGACCGCGGGCGTGATTCAAATCAGCCCACGACAAGCTGCCTGGATTCAGCAGCAGGATCATCGTGCTGCTCACGGAGTCATCGAATTTCTGCGTACCGGCAGTCAGATCCGCGCGGCGATTTGAAAATACCTCCCGTTGGGAATCCTCCACTGCGATGCGTGATCCGGCAGTCGCCGCTTGCGGATGCGCCCGGCTGAAGAAGCGTATCGCCTGCGCGCGGCCGTCGTCGTACACCTCAAAATCGGTGGACGCAAGGTCAGTCACAGGGCGTCCTTTTCTGTCGAGCGCCACCACACCCACATCCACGAGGCGCGTGGTCACACGCAGGGTAAAGCCTTTCTCCACGGTGCCTGGACCACGCGCAGTCGTCACATCCGGCAGACCGGAGCCCTCGGTTGTGCTGATTTCCGCAACAGTTTCGGCTGCCTGGGACATCCCCCAGGTTTCCGGCGAAGGAGGTGCGGCTGCAATGGAAGGCGCTGACGCCGACGTCGATTTGGCGGGTTCCGGCACACCAGAGGTGCCTGGCGGATTTCCGGCTTCCTTTGGCGCGTCGGGCGCCGCAGCGTCCGCCACCGCCGCCTCAACGCCGGGTGAGGAGAGTAGTGAGTCTGGTAGTGCGTCATGCGGCATCCTGTCAACGTCGCCTTCAAGGATGCGTGTTTCAGTCCGGAAGACATGATAATTGTTGAATGCAACGTCATTGAGCAGCGTCTGCATGTGCTCCCTGTCCGCCCAGCGGTCGGGGTCGAGCAGTTCGCCGCGGTAACGCACCATGGAGGGCGCGGGCATCGGCGCGCGGGCCACGGAAACACTCTTGACAGGGCAGTTATATGTCCTGCCCCCAATGACCACCGGTCCATATTCCACCACGATGTCGGAGCGTGTGAGCGGGTCAGAGCGCTTGAGATCGGCGATCAGAGTGAGACGGCGTATGGTTCCATCGGCGGGATCAACGGAAATCTCACCGTGGTAGGCCGGCGACTGGCGAAATATACCATCGGTTTCGCCCGTAACGCAGCAGAAGCGCACCTGATAGTGAGATTTTTCGCTGGGAACGCTGAACCTGAAGACTGCCTCCAGTCCCTCAGGTCCCTGCTCCCAATGGCTGAAGGCGAGCTTGCTGTGGGCCGCATCCACGAGCACAGTCCCCTGGATCGAGCCGAAGACGCCCAAGGTGGCAAGGCCGCGGACCGAGTGCCCGCCCCGTGACTGCCTGCCAGAATTCTGTTCGGCCATTTCCTGTCCGTCGCGGTAGAACACTGTTTCGGTACGCCTGCCGACCGCATGCAGGGGGACATATGGAATGTAGGATGAATCCGGCCGCTCAGCCGCTGGAGAGTCCTCAAACTGCACCGTATCCCGCTCTGCGATGAAGTTGGGTAGCTGGCGCAGGGTCCTGGTGGCGTAATCCACGGTAAGCGCCATGATTCTGCGCTGGGCGGCTAGATCAGGCATATCCGCGGCCGGAATCTCCGCGGCTGGAGGATGAAGAAAGAGTGAGAGATCGGCCAGTTGTACCAGAGCCCGGCGGGACTCCGCACCCGGCAACTGGGCCTGCATGTGCACCAGCCGGGTGG
This sequence comes from Occallatibacter sp., assembly GCA_035692885.1. Taxonomy (GTDB): domain Bacteria; phylum Acidobacteriota; class Terriglobia; order Terriglobales; family Acidobacteriaceae; genus Telmatobacter. The sequence goes on along the minus strand of DASSHM010000196.1, from coordinate 24,200 downwards.
TGCTGAGCCGTTCCTTTAACTCCATCTGAACCAGCTGCTGGGCGACTTTTGCGTCCTGCTTGCCATGCGCAGAGGCCACAAACTGCTCAAGCTGATCGACCGTCACTCGCCGGCCGGCCCATACGGGCTTGATCGCTGTCGCAAGCAGGAAGATGATAGTCAATTTCCACATGGTGAGATCCCGCGTTGGGTACGCAAGAATTGTAGGTCAGCACGAAATCACCGGCAAACAACACGCGCCTCTGTCGCATTCCGAACGGCTGAGGCGAGCCCAGATATTGCTCAATGGCCTGATTTGAGGTTTCTGCATCTCCATGAGTACAAGGGTTCTGCCTGTACCTCCAACGCTTGCCATGCGCAGTTTCGCGTAGGAAGATGGACGACATGAAGCCAGCCAATGGACGCAATCGCGTCGTGATCGAAGAGGTTTCACCGCAGGTGAACGGCGGCCGTTATCCAGCCCACCGAATTGTTGGAGATGAAGTGCAGGTGAAGGCGGCGATCTTTGCCGACGGACACGATCACCCGGCCGGACGCCTCCTTTATCGCCATCGGTCAGAGCGGCGCTGGCGTTCGTCTCCCATGATTGAAGATACAAACGATCTCTGGCACGGGTCGTTCCAGGTCGACCGCACCGGTGGATGGATTTTTACCGTCGAGGGCTGGATTGATCACTTTGAGACATGGGCAGGCGACCTGAAGAAGAGGCTGGCGGCTCAGGCGGAGGCGGCGCGGCCGGGGTCGGGAGTGCCGCCGCAGGAGATCCCATTGCAGCTTCGCATCGGCGCGCTGCTGCTGCAACAGGCGGCCGGGCGAGCCGGCGGTTCTGATGCCAAGCGTCTGCTTTCCGTGGCGCGTTCGCTCAATCGACAGGCGGATCGCAACGCCGAATACTACGACTACCCTTTTCCAACCGAAATTCACGAGCTGATGGCGAAATACCCCGATCTTGCCCATGCAACCCAGTTCGAGCCGGAGCTGCCGCTGTGGGTCGACCGGGAGCGCGCGCGGTTCTCGGCCTGGTACGAACTGTTTCCCCGCTCCACTTCCGCGGTACCGGGCGAGCACGGCACCTTTCGGGATGTGGAGCGGCAGTTGCCGGAGATTGCCGCCATGGGTTTCGACATTCTCTACCTGCCTCCGATCCACCCCATCGGACGCGCCTTTCGCAAGGGCCCCAACAACTCCGCTCTCGCCGGGCCCGGGGATCACGGCAGCCCCTGGGCCATCGGGGACAAGTCTGCCATTGTGAGCCTGCCGGGTGCACAGCGCAGCGAAGAAGAGGATGGAGGCCATAAGTCCATCCATCCTCTGCTTGGAACGATGGAGGACTTCGAACGCCTGGTTGTGTCGGCACACGCACACGGACTGGAGATCGCTCTCGACATTGCATTCCAGTGTTCGCCTGACCATCCCTGGGTCGAAAAGCATCCCACCTGGTTCAACGTTCGCCCGGATGGAAGCATCCAGTATGCCGAGAACCCGCCCAAAAAGTACCAGGACATCTATCCGCTGAACTTTGAGACCCCCGACTGGCGCGGACTTTGGGACGAACTATACTCGGTATTCGAGTTCTGGGTGGAACACGGCGTCCTGGCGTTTCGCGTGGACAATCCGCACACGAAGGCGCTGCCGTTCTGGGAGTGGTGCCTGGGCAAGTTGCACCGCAGATACCCCGACACCATCTATCTCTCCGAGGCGTTCACGCGCCCGCATCGCATGTATTCCCTGGCGAAGCTGGGCTTCACGCAGTCCTACACCTATTTCACGTGGCGCAACACGCGCGTTGAGCTGGAGAGCTATCTTGAGGAGATTACACGGCCTCCCGTCAGCGAATTCTTCCGGCCCAACTTCTGGCCCAATACGCCCGACATTCTGCACAAAACATTGCAGGATGGCGGCCGTCCGGCGTTTGTGCAGCGACTGGTTCTGGCGGCCACTCTCGCTGCGAATTACGGAGTCTACGGCCCCGCCTACGAGTTATGCGAGAACCGGCCTGCCAAACCTGCGCCGGGAAAGACGGAGTCGGAGGAATATCTTGACAGCGAAAAGTACCAGATCCGGCAGCGCGACCGCAACGCTAAGGGGTCTCTGGCGCCGCTGATGACTTCTCTCAATCAGATTCGTCGAACCAATCCGGCGTTGCAGTCGGATAGGTCTCTGATTTTTCATGCTATCGACAATCCGAACCTGATTTGCTATTCAAAGTCGACACCGGATTTTGGCAATGTGATTCTGGTGGTCGTGAACCTTGATCCCGCAGCCACTCAGACCGGATGGACTGACCTGCATCTTGATCAGCTTGGGCTTGCTTCGAGCGATCATTTCATCGTCGATGACCTGTTGAGCGGAGCGCGGTACACATGGCACGATCGATGGAATTATGTTTCGCTGCGTCCTGACGTTCAGCCGGCGCATGTGTTTCGCGTCGCGCGCCAGCCATGAGGTCCGCCGGGATGAGGGAGTTGCACCGCACCGCTGAATGCCCGGGAGTTGCGGAGTGAAGAAATTTTCAAGCGCATCTGATCCGCTGTGGTTTAAGGATGCGATCATCTACGAGCTGCATGTGCGCGCCTTTGCTGACTCAAATGGCGACGGCATCGGCGATTTCCCCGGCCTCATCTCCCGGCTTGACTATTTGCAGGCGCTTGGCGTCACCTGCATCTGGCTGCTGCCGTTTTTCCCCTCACCGCTGCGGGATGACGGCTACGACATTGCCAACTACGTTGATGTGAACCCTTCCTACGGAACGCTGGACGACTTCAAGACATTTCTGGATGCGGCTCACGTGCGAGGCATGCAGGTGATGATTGAGCTGGTCATCAATCACACCAGCGATCAGCATCCATGGTTCCAGGCATCAAGGACGGCGGCGCCGGGCTCACCGGAGCGCGGCATGTATGTCTGGTCAGACAATGACCAGCTTTACCGGGACGCGCGCATCATCTTCACCGACACCGAAAAATCCAACTGGACCTGGGATGAGACGGCCAAGGCCTACTACTGGCACCGGTTTTTCTCGCATCAGCCGGATCTCAATTTTGACAGCCCGCTGGTGATCGAAGAGGTTCTCAAGGCCATGCGCTTCTGGCTGGAGATGGGCGTGGACGGCCTGCGCATGGATGCAATTCCATATCTGGTGGAGCGGGACGGCACCTCGTGCGAGAACCTGCCTGAGACCCATGCCGTTATTCGCAAGCTCCGCGCCACCATCGACGCCGAGTATGCCAACCGGATAATTCTGGCCGAGGCCAATCAATGGCCGGCGGATGTGCGGCCCTACTTCGGCGACGGCGACGAATGCCACATGGCGTTCCACTTCCCATTGATGCCGCGCATCTATATGGCCCTGCGCCAGGAAGACCGCCTGCCCATTACGGACATCATGGCCCAGACGCCGCCCATACCAGAATCGTGCCAATGGGGGCTGTTCCTCCGCAACCACGACGAGCTGACTCTTGAAATGGTGACCGATGACGAGCGCGACTACATGTACTTTGCCTACTCGGCCGATCCCCGCATGCGCGTGAATGTAGGCATCCGCCGCCGGCTCGCTCCATTGGTGGATAACAATCGCCGCCGCATCGAGCTGTTGAACTCGCTGCTGCTCAGTTTTCCCGGTACGCCGATTCTCTACTATGGCGACGAGATTGGCATGGGAGACAACATCTACCTTGGCGACCGCAATGGTGTGAGAACACCCATGCAGTGGACCTCGGATCGCAACGCGGGTTTCTCTCGCTGCGACCCCGCCCGGCTTTATTTTCCGGTCATCATGGACCCCATCTACGGGTACCAGGTGGTGAATGTGGAGGCACAGCTTGCCGATCAGTCGAGCCTGCTCCACTGGACCCAGAACATGATTGCGCTTCGCAAGCTGTTCCAGGTCTTTGGCCGGGGCACGCTGACGTTTCTCAATGTGGCCAACCGCAGGATTCTTGCCTATCTCCGCGTGCTTGACCGCGGGGATGGAACGCAGGAGATTGTCTTGTGCGTGGCCAATCTCAGCCGGTTTGCTCAGCCAGTGTCGCTCGGCCTCTCTGATTTCGCGGGCATGCAGCCGGTGGAGATGCTCGGCTACGTTCAGTTTCCAAAGATCACAGAGGCTTCGTACTCGCTGTCTCTCGCGCCATACTCCTTCCTGTGGCTGGAGCTGCAGCCGGCGGTTGACAGCAGCGCGTCAGAGACGGCGCAGCAACTGGAGATATTTGAACGTGCCGCGCAGACCGCGCCTGAAGAAGCATTCCCACCCGAAGTCGTATCGCGGGGATGGTCTGGACTGATGGCAACACACTGCCTGCCGATGCTGGAGGCTGCCCTGCCCGCATGGATGCTGAAACAGCGGTGGTTTGGAGCCAAGGCGCACAGGATTCAGGCCGCCCACGTGCTCGACTGGGTCGAGCTGCCATGCGACGGCAAAAGGAGCCAGGCCATTCTTCCCGGCGAAGAGCCGTCCGCAACTCCATTTTGTCCCGCGCTTTTTTTTGTTGAGGTCGCGTACGCCGAAAATCAATGTGATGTATACCAGCTCCCACTGGCCATCAGCACAGGCGCGGACGCGGACGAGATTGCCGCGAACAAGCCGCAAAGCATCGTGACCACACTGGCATTCCCGATGGGCCCGGCGGTTCTTCATGATGCCGTGGATCGCGAAGACTTCCGCCAGGTCTTACTGGACCTGATCGCGCAAAACGCCACCCTCAACCTCACCCATGCCCGTGATGGATCGGGCGCCGGGGCGGCGGACAGCGACAAGCGTGAGGACTCCTCGGGTGCCGCTGAGTCAGTGCCAATGGCCGCCCGGCATCATCTGCAGCCGCGTGAGTCTCCCGCAGCGGGCGGGGTCACACCGGAACACGCGCAGCTTGGCGCCCGCGCTTCAGCGGAACTATCCCGCAAGCAAACGTCAACGCACCCGGCATCGCATGTCAGCACCGCAGAGCAGTCAAACACGTCGATTATTTATGGCCGGGAGCTCATCCTCAAACTGTTCCGCCGCCTGCAGCCGGGCAGAAATCCGGATGTGGAGATTGGCCGTTTCTTAACCGATGCTGCCCATTTTCAACATATCGCTCCATTTTTGGGCGAAATCACCATGGCGCAGGCGGGAGGCTGGGAGACAACCGTTGCCATGCTTCAGGGCTTCGTCGAAAGTCACGGCGATGGGTGGAAGTGGTTCCTCGATCGGCTTGCAGAATTCCTCCCGTCGGTCGCGAATCACACCAGTGCGCCGGGATCGCCGGCTCCCACTTTTCTCAAGTCCAATTCAAATGGGCTCGATTCCCGGCTCAGGGAGTTTGCGGGAACTTCCCTTGACGCGGCCGCACTGCTTGGCCGCCGCACCGCGGAGATGCACCTTGCGCTGGCTCATCCAACCGATGATCCAAGATTTGGCGCCGAGCCGGTCACGCAGGACGATAGGTTACTCGATGCGGAGCGCATCGAGGCTCAGCTCGCCGTGTCGATGCAGGCTCTTAAGGCCAAACTGGCAAACTTGGACGATGCTTCATCAGACCAGGCGGCCTTGCTGATTTCCCGCCGCCTCGACTTTCTTGAAAGAGCGCGCGGCATCGCGAACCTTCCCGCTGGCGGACAGCGCATCCGCATCCACGGCGACTACCATCTGGGCCAGACGCTTCGCATTGGATCCGGAGAGGGAGGCGATCCCGGAGACTTCGTTCTGCTGGACTTTGAAGGTGAGCCGGCCCGTCCTCTTGCCGAGCGCCGGAGGAAACAGTCGCCCCTCAAGGACGTTGCGGGCATGATTCGCTCATTCTCCTACACTGCTCACGCGGGTCTCGATCAATATCTCGATTCCCGCCCGGCCATGGATCAAAGCGCGGGAGAGGAATCGGTTGCTTCATGGGCGCATGCATGGCAGAATGCTGCTTCCGCCGAGTTCCTGCGCATGTATCGCCAGACCATCGCCGCCAATCCCCGTCTCCTGCCCGAGCCGGAGCAGTCGCAGGTTCTTCTGGAGGCGTATTTGCTTGAGAAAGCGCTCTACGAGCTGCACTATGAGCTCAATAACCGCCCAGCCTGGCTGCGCATTCCGCTCACCGGCATCTTATCGTTGTAGATCTGCTACTCGAGGGGCTTGTAACGATGGCGACCGTCAATCCGACTCCCGCTACGGAAACCGCCGCAGGACAGCAGAGCGCAAGCATTCTTGTACACCTCGCGGCATTAACCGAGTCGCAGATTGAGAATGTGCTCGCAAACCTGATCACCTCGTTCGCGCCTCAGGAACTCATCATCTCCACCTCAGAGGAATCAGCCAAAGCGTCCTACCCGACGCTCCGTATCGTTACGGCTCCCTCCTCCAAGCTGTCGTGGACGCTTTCGGCGGCCGACTTTGTTCAAGCCCACCAGTTGGCGCGCGAGCACAAAGCAGGCGCGATTCTGATTCTGGGGCCCGAGTCCGACTCTCTCAGGGTGCCGGTGCTGCGTGAACTGGCCCGCTCAGTCGTCGATGAATCGATTGACCTGGCTGTTCCCCGGTATGATTTGTCGCCGCGCGCCGCATTGGTGAACTCCGCGATTCTTTACCCGGTGAGCCGGTCGTTGTTTGCCTCGCCGGTCCGTTTTCCCATGGCGATTGATCTTGGTCTCTCCATGCGCATGGCAGAGCGGCTTGCGATCAGCGCACAACGCTTCACGTCGCACAACCAGGGTGATTTGCCGGTCTGGCCGGTCAGCGAGGCTGCGGTTGCCGGCTTCAGGATTGCTGAGTTTGAAGCCGGGCAGCGGGTTATCCCGCATCCTGCTGAACCGGATCTGCACACGATCCTGCCCCTTATCGCCGGTTCTCTGTTTGCCGACATCGAAGCGAAGGCGGCCTTCTGGCAACGGCCGCGCCAGGCCCATGCAGCGCAGATTCGCTCTGCGGCCTCGGGCGGTGACGGGCCCGAGTTGTCCGCGACCGATGTTGCGCCGATGCTGCAGGCATTCCGGCTGGCTTATAGCAACCTGCTGGAGATATGGTCGCTTGTTCTGCCGCCCAATGCCCTGCTGGGCCTCAAGCGTCTTTCGCTCACTGACGGAGCGGCATTTCGCATGTCCGAGACACTGTGGGCGCGAATCGTTTATGACTTTGTCCTGGCCTACCGGTTGCGCACCATCAACCGGGGGCATCTGCTGGGCGCGCTCATCCCGCTTTATCTCGCGTGGGTTGCGAGCCACGTCAACAGTACCGCGTCCGGCATGGATCCAGAACGCCATATCGAAGCCGTCGCCGCCGCCTTTGAGGCGGAAAAGCCGTACATCGTGTCGCGCTGGCGCTGGCCTGACAGGTTCAATCCATGAGCGCTTTGGTCAATCCTAATCATTCCTCGCACGGGAGGCGGCTGCGGCCGGCTCATCCGGGCGCGGGCCCTGTGCATCGGCTTCGGTCGCCGGTCCAGCAGGAATCGCCATTGAATGGAAGATACAGCGTTGATTCAAGGAGTGAGTCTTATGCAAATGATCTTTGTCACCATGCTCCAGACAGAGATGCCTCATGCCGTGTATCCGCCGTACGCGGATAACGCGACCATCTGGCATCACATGTCCGATGCAATGCATCAGTCGCTCTATCGGGTTCTGTCGCTGCTCATCGCCGTGCTTCCCGGCATCCTCGCCTTCTTTGTTGCCCTGGCGCTGTTTGCTCTGATTGGACTGGTGATTTCAGCCCTGCTGCGGCGTGGCCTGGCGGCCGCCCGGTTTGACGAGCGCATCGCGCGCACACGCGGCAGCGCGGATTGGACGCCGGCCACTTCGCCAACCGCGCTCATTGCGCGCGGTTCCTTCTGGGCGTGCATTCTTCTCGGATTGCTCATCGGCGTGTCGGCGTTCGACACCTCATATGCTTCCGCCGCCGTACTTCCGATCTCGTTGCTTCCCTACGTTACCCATGGCATCGGCGCTATCCTGCTGTTGCTGGTCGGCAATGTGATTGCGCGTTTTCTGGCGCGCTCGGTTCTCATCGGCGCGGTGAATGCGCAAATGCAATATGCCCGCTTCCTGTCGCTGGGGGTAAAGTGGCTGGTGCTCGTGCTCACCGCAGCCATGGTTCTTGAGCACCTTGAGATTGGCGGTGTGGTTGTTGATCTGGCCTTTGGCATTCTTTTTGGCGGTATTGTGCTCACCCTGTCTCTCGCTGTGGGTCTCGGCTCGCGGGATCTTGTGAGCCGCTCGCTTGAAAGCCGGGTTGATCGCGCGGCTGAGCAAGCCGCGGAACCGGCCACCACCCAGCCGCCATCTGGCGGAGAATCCATCCGTCACTTCTGAGCGCGGAATAACGCATCTGGTGCGGCTTCAGCCCAGGTGGACAATTCGTGCATTTCTTCCTCCCGGCGGTCTGCGATGATGGAGGCAGCGTTCATTAACGCAGGGTGACCTGTGAGGTGAGCCGCCTACGATGCAGCGAGTCGCCTTCATCTACAATCCGGCCTCCGGTCAACACTCCGAAAAGCGCGTCGCGCATGTGGGCAAGGTTCTAACGCTGATCCGCCAGCAGGGAATTGCGGTGGATGCATTTGAGACAGATGCACCCGGCAGCGCGCGTAAACTCACCCGCGAGGCAATCGAAAACGGCTACGACACCATCCTGGCGGGAGGGGGCGACGGAACCGTTCACGAGATTTTGCAGGGGATTGTGGGCACATCGGTCGCGTTGGGCGTGATTCCGATGGGCACGGCGAATGCGCTGGCACAGGATCTAGGGATCGCGCGATCACCGTCCCGGGCCGTTCGCTCTCTCCTGCAGGCAATTCCCACCCCGGTGCCGGTGGGCATGATCTCCTGCCATGACAGGGCGGGGAACCTCACCTCGCGCTATTTCACGGTCGCCGCGGGAGTAGGCGCGGATGCCCTGCTGATGTCGCGCCTGGACGCAGGGCTCAAACGTAAATTCGGTTATATTCTCTATCTGCTCGAGGCCATCCGTATCTGGGCCACGGATCCCTTTCCGTTGTTTGAGGCCGCGTTCCACTTAAACGGGAATGCGGAGCCGAGGCGGGAGCGGGTATCGCAGCTCCTCGCCGTGCGGGTGCGCTCCTTTGGCGGCGTTCTGGGCACTCTGGCCCCGGGCGCCACTCTGCACAATGGCTGGCTGCATCTGGTGGCCTTCAAAACACGTAGCCGGATACGATACCTCAGATTTCTGCTGGCCGTGATCGCGGCCCGTCAGACTTTTTCCACCGAGGTGGAGCTTCTCGAGGCCACCACGGTCGAGTGCCGCGCCGAAGCGGGATCGCCGGCGCCGGTGTACGTTGAGGCGGACGGTGAGGTGCTGGGCACGCTTCCGGCGCGTTTCGAAGTAGCTTCACAGCGGTTCACTCTGCTTATTCCGCCGCATGCGCGGCCATGAGCCTCGACGAGTGAGTGGTACTCGCTTCACTCCCCGATGCGTTGTGAACCCGCTACTCGGACGATTCACGCAACAACCGGATAGGGCAGGATCGCGGCACTTGAGGGCTCGGTTTGTGCCCGGTGAAAAAGATACAATCGAGCCATGCTGCTCGCTGTTCTTACCGTCTCGGATCGATGCTCGCAGGGTCTGGCAACTGATACCGCGGGCCCTGCCGCTGTTGAACTGCTCCAGCAACAATGGCCTCAGGCCGAAATCGCTACCGCACTGCTGCCGGACGACGAAGACCGCATCGCCGCGCGGTTGCGGGAGTGGGCAGGCCAGGAAGCGTCACTCATTCTCACCACCGGCGGCACAGGAATGGGTCCGCGCGACCGCACCCCGGAGGCGACCCTGCGGGTGCTGGATCGCGCGGCGCCCGGCATCGCCGAGGCGTTGCGGGCGAAGGGTGCCGGGCAGAATCCTTATGCCTGGCTTTCCAGAGGGGTTGCTGGTCTGGTTGGGAGCACACTGATTGTCAACCTTCCGGGCAGCCTGCGGGGCGCCAGCGAGAGCCTGATGGCGATTCTTCCTCTGCTGCGCCACGCAGTCGATGTCGCCACAGGCGGGCAGACGCATCCGTAAATCGCATTACTCATGGACTTGCCGGGTGGACGCTGCCTTGGGATGGAGCCTCGGCAGGGAAACGCTTTCCAAAAGCAGTTAAAATCTATCTCGTGATTGACCGCAAATGAACTCCTGCAGTTCGCCCTGCTGCACACAACACGTCACTTTTTAGCCATTTACGACTCAACTTATCGTTTTGAGCGTAGCTAAGAAACGATGGGAAAGCGTACAATCGTGTCACCCGTGAGTCACCCCAAAAGGAACAACCCCTCAGCGCGTCGCCGACCGGGGGCCGTCAGCATTCGTGATGTTGCCCAGCGAGCCGGGGTGTCAATTGCCACCGTCTCGCGCACCGTGAATCGGATACCTACCGTCAATCCAGAGCTGGCCAAGCGCGTTTGGCGCGCCATTGATGAGGTTGGCTATCTGCCGAACACGCAGGCTCGGGCTCTTGTTTCGGGCCGCAGCCACATGCTTGGCCTCATCGTGTCAGAGATTACGAACCCGTTCTTTCCAGAGCTGGTGCAGGAATTTGAGAATCTGGCCGTCGCCCAGGGATATGAGGTGCTCATCGGCTCAACCAATTACGAACCGGCCCGCACGGAGTCGCTGATGCGCCGCCTGCTGCAGCGAAACGTCGATGGCGTCGCCGTGATGACCTTTGGCGTGGAAGAGGATCTGGTCAAGCAACTGGTCGCGCGCGAGTTTCCGCTGGTGTTTGTGGACGCCGGCGCTGACCTGCCGAACATCCGTGTGATTAAGGTGGATTATGGCGAGGGAATCCGCCAGGCGGTGCAGCATCTGGCCGCCCTCGGTCATCGTCATATTGCCTTTGTCAGCGGCCCGTTGCGCCTGCGCTCCGCAGTGGCGCGCCGCGACGCATTCCTCAAGTCCATGGGTGAGGTGGGACTTAGTGTCCCCGGCGAGCACATTGTGGAAGGCACACACACCATGGAAGGCGGAATCATGGCGATGGAGTCCCTGGGAGCCCTGGAAACGCTGCCCACGGCCATCATCTGTTCCAACGATATGACCGCCATCGGGGTACTGCACGGGCTTCACGGGACGGTCCACAAGGTGCCCGAAGACATTTCTGTGGTGGGGTTTGACGACATCCACCTGGCACAATTCATGTTGCCGCCTCTCACCACGGTGCAGATGTCCTGCAAGGATCTCGCCACCGCGGCGGTCGAGGCGCTGCGAGCCGGCATCGAGTCAGGCCATCCAAAATCAGCCCGCAAGGAGTGGAGAATTCCCACGCGGCTGGTCGTGCGCCAGTCGACATCCTATCCCCGTGGAAGCCTGCCGGCCCTGGTTCGACGCCACGCGGCCAAAGTCAATCAGGGTGATTGACCCCGGCAAGTTCCCGCAGTTCCTGCTTCTTATCTGGCTGGCTCCGGTCTCACCTTGTCTGCTCAAAACGCTTGGCGCGCTGGATTCGCGGAAGAAACCGCGGAATATTTAATGTAATCAACCCGGAGTTGTATTTGGCTGTAACTTGGAGCCCGCTCCGGGTGTCTAATGGATATGGTCGAAGCTTTTTCGCATGAGGTCTTTCCATGCTGATCCGCAAACCGTCTGACTTCCGCTCGTCAGAGATCACGCCCAGGGACGAGTACATGAATCGCCGCCGCTTTCTGCGCGGAGCCGCATCCGGCGCTCTCGCCCTCGGCGCTGCGGCCCTGGGGGCAGGGAGTCTGGCTGAGGTGATTTCACCCAGCGCGCGGGTACTGGCGGCCACCAAGCTCCAGACCGTGCACAGCCCCCTCACCACCACCGGCGAGGAACTCACTCCCTACAAGGACATAACCACCTACAACAACTACTATGAGTTCGGCGTGGAAAAGGATCAGCCCTCGCAGAACGCTGGCGTGCTGCCCACGCGGCCCTGGGCCATCGAGGTGGAAGGAGAGGTGAAGAAGCGCAGGACCTTTGACATCGACGACCTTCTCAAGCTTCGCCCTCTTGAGGACCGCGTCTACCGGCATCGCTGTGTCGAGGCGTGGAGCATGGTGGTGCCCTGGGTCGGCTATTCGCTCTCGGAATTCATCAAGGAGTGCGAGCCATTATCAAGTGCCAAATATGTCCAGTTCATCTCCTACTACGACAAACATGTGGAGAAGTGGGCCCGGGACGTGGTCGGCATCTACTGGCCTTACTCTGAAGGTCTGCGGATGGACGAGGCGATGAATCCGCTCACGCTGTTCACCTTCGGCCTGTATGGTGAAGTCCTCCCCAACCAGAATGGGGCTCCGGTCCGTGTCGTGGTGCCCTGGAAGTACGGCTACAAATCGGCGAAATCCATTGTCAAGGTGCGCTTTGTGAAGAGCCAGCCGCCGACCACATGGAATGATCAGGCTCCCCAGGCCTATGGCTTCTATTCGAACATCAATCCGGATGTCGATACGGTGCCGTGGAGCCAGAAGACCGAGCGCCGCATCGGCCTGCCGTTCTATGCGCAGCGGCGAACCACACTGCTGTTTAACGGGTACGGCGAGCAGGTAGCCTATCTTTACAAGGGAATGAACCTGAGAAAATACTATTGAGTCTGGCTGCGAGCGTGCTGACAGATGAACTGAAGTACGCCTGTCCACGCTCGCCTAAGATACGTTCGCGCCTGAATAGCCGAGTATGAACCGCACTGTTCTGATTGCGTTAAAGACGCTCACCTGGGTGGCCTGCCTTGTGCCGCTCACATGGCTCATCTGGAGCGCCGCCTTCAACCACCTGGGTCCGGACCCAACCGCCACCATCACTTTTGCCACCGGACGCACCACCTTGCGCCTGCTCACCATCATGCTCGCCATCACGCCTCTGCGGAGGCTCATTCCCAGGCTCGGCTGGCTCATCAAATTTCGACGGCTCCTTGGCTTGTTTGCCTTCTTCTATGCTTCGTTACACCTGTTCACATGGATTGCCCTCTATGCCGGCTTTGATCTGAATGCCATGGCCGAGGACGTACTCAAGCGCCGCTACATCACCGCCGGCATGGCTGCGTGGCTCGCCCTGCTGCCATTGGCGGCCACCTCCACCAACTGGGCCATCCGCAAGCTGGGCGGCAAGCGCTGGAACCGCCTTCACAGGCTGGTCTATGTCGCGGCCGTTTTTGGAGTGATCCACTACTGGTGGCAGGTCAAAACCGGCGTGCTCACGCCTCTCACCATCACCATTGTGATTGCCATCCTGTTGCTGGCGCGGCCAGTGCTGGCATGGACAAAACGCCGCAGGCTGCGTACCGTCACAGCCTGATCCTGCTCGCACCCCCGGATCGCTCATCGCGTCATCCTGCCGTGCAGCGTGCCCGGCACGTCAATTTATGCAACTGGGAACTTAAGCATCGCCTGGGCCACCGGCTGATACGTCTTGCGGTGCATGGGCGTGGGGCCCAGCGTGGCCAGCGCCTCAAGATGAGCCGGGCAGGCATACCCCTTGTGTTTTGCCAGGCCATACCCGGGATACTCACGGTCCAGCTCCAGCAGCAACCGGTCGCGATGAACCTTGGCCAGCACACTTGCGGCTGCAATTGAAAAACTTGTCGCATCGCCGCGAATCACCGCCATCTGACGGCACCGCCAATCGATGGTGTCGCGCCCATCAATCAAGAGGAAATCCGGGCTCAGCGCCAGTTGCTCCACCGCCCGGCGCATGGCCAGCAACGATGCCTGCCGGATGTTGACGCGGTCGATGGTTTCCACGTCGACTGCGGCAATCGACCACGCCACGGCACATGCCCGGATCTGCCGGTCGAGTTCGTTTCGCTTCTTCTCGCTCAGCTTCTTCGAGTCGGTCAGCCCGTGCAGAGGACATGCTGCGGGAAGGATGACGGCGGCGGCGACCACCGGGCCAAAGAGCGGGCCTCGGCCAACCTCGTCCAATCCTGCAATCTTCTTTGCTCCCCGCTTGCGGGCCGCATCTTCCAGCGACCAGTTGCAGACCGGTGACTTGGGCATAGCCAAGTATATGAATGCCGGCGGTAGTTTGTTGAGGGTGGCAGGTTCCAAATGAAATCAGCCCCGGCCGTGGCCGAGGCTGAGGGTCTTGCAGGCAGGTCGCCTGCCGTGGGGACTAAACCGTCGCGCGGTCCACTTCCTTCAGACGCGCGGCCTTGCCGCGGAGTCCGCGGATATAAAACAGCTTGGCGCGGCGCACCTTGTAGCTGCGGATCTTCTTGACGTTGTCGATGACCTTGGAATTAAAGGGGAAGATGCGCTCCACGCCCTGACCAAAGCTCATCTTGCGCACCGTAAATGTGCCCTGCGGCCCGCGGTTTACGGCGATGACTAGACCTTCGAAGGCCTGCAAACGTTCCTTTTCGCCTTCCTTGATCTTTACCTGGACGCGGACCTGGTCGCCCGGGACGATGGGGGGTAGATCGGTTCGATTCAGCTTTTCGGCCAGGCGTTGCATGACGGGATGAATTGACATGGTGATTTCCTGCAATTGAACTCAGAGCTTTGATTTTATCAGAGAAATTAGCCGCGCACCAAATCCGGGTCGCCGGTCGCGCCGGGCTCTCCTGCCATGAGCATGGGCAGAGAGCGAGTCTTTACCAATTGGAAGGGGCCACATAGGTCCACACGCATGCAAATCCGCACATGACCAGAAACAAGCCCATCGAGGGGCCGATTTGCGCGCCACTATTTGCTGGTGAGCGGTCTGCTTGCGCGGCTTGACAAAAGAGAGCGACCAGACAATCCAGCACAGCCACGGCTCGACCAGGGAGGCCAGGTGCAGCATCGTCATGGTGTATCACTCCTGTTGTCCCTGAGACTCTTCAGCAGCTTGTGGTCCTCCTCGCTGAGGCTCGCGCTATTCATCAGGTCCGGCCGGTTGGCCAGGGTCTTCAGCATCTGTTGCTTACGCCGCCAGCGGCGAATCTGCGCGTGATCGCCATTCTGCAGCACCTCGGGAACGCACAGGCCTCCGAACTCCGCGGGCCGTGTGTACTGCGGGTAGTCCAGCAGTCCTCCGGCACCGTGCTGTGAGCGTGGCACTCCTTCCCGATCCGCGGCAATGTCCGCATCAGGGGCGCCAAAGCTCTCAAACTCAGCCGAGGCCTCGTTACCCAGCACACCCGGAACAAGGCGCATCACCGCATCCATCACCACCGCCGCCGCCAACTCGCCCCCGCTGAGCACATAGTCTCCGATGGAGATCTCCAGGTCGCAGTACAACTCGTTGATGCGCTCATCCACACCCTCATATCTGCCGCAGATGAGCACCACGCGATCAAAGCCTGCCAGCTCCCGCGCCAGCGGCTGGTTCAACGGCCTTCCCTGTGCCGACAGCAGGACCACGCGCTCCGTTGACGTTTCATTTTCAGACGCCCGGTCGCTCTTTGGCTTGATTCCCAGCGAGCCCAGAGCTTCGGCCAGCGGCTCCGGCTTAAGAACCATGCCCTCCCCGCCGCCAAATGGGCGGTCGTCCACCGTCCGGTGCCGGTCATGCGTAAAGCCGCGCAGGTCATGCACCCCGACTGAGACCAGCCCGCCGGCCTGTGCTCGGCGAATGATGCCGTGCTCAAAGATGCCCGTGAAGAAGCCCGGAAAGATGGTGATGATTTCAAAGCGCATACCAGCGTGCCTCTCATTGTCGCAGGATCGCGGCAGCGGGAACATGCCAGCCGTGTTCAAAGGCCCCTGGAATCAGCATCATTCAGATGGACGAGCCCTTCAGGAAGGGCCATCTCAACCCGCTTGTTTCCGAGGTCAAGCCTGCGCAAATAGCTCCTGGCAAAAGGGATAAGAATCTCGCCCGAGCCTCCGCCCACCACCAGCAAAGCCACCGGACCGCTGGTTCTGTCGACGTTTTCGATCTTGCCCACCCGCACCGGCGTCCCGCCTGCCACGTCCAGCAGCTCGCAGCCAATCAGATCGCTGACGTAAGCCTCATCTTCGCCCAGGGCCGCTCTCTCCTCCCGCGGTATGGCGACCACTAGCCCGGCGAGAGCCTCGGCCTCGGAGATGGAGCGAACCCCTTCAAGGCTGAGAACGATACCGCCCTTGTGGAGCCAGTGCGCTGCCAGCGAGACCTCGCGCGGCGGAACCGGCCCTCCGGCCTGCTCCCGATCCTTCTCGTCCAGGAGCCAAAGCCGCCGCCGCTCGGCAAATTTCCCGGGGAAATCGGTCAGAATGTCGGCAAAGACTTCGCCCTTGCGGCCCTGCGTCCTGCGGATGCGGGCAAGCCAGACCCACTCCTCCGGCAGGCTCACTCCACCCTGCCTGCGGCAGCGGTCCACCCGTCCACGGCCATTCTAGGACTGGTCATCCTCTTCCAGGATGTCGAGGGTGTAACGGTGGTGCAGCTTCATGCTCACGGCGCCAAGGATGGTGCGAACTGAACGCGCGGTGCGCCCCTGCTTGCCAATCACCTTGCCTACATCCTGTGGCGCCACGCGGAGCTTGAGAATGGTGCTGTCATCCCGGTCCACAGACTGCACTTCCACGGATGCCGGCTCATCCACAAGAGCCCGCGCGATTTCGCGAACCAGCTCTTCGACTTCAACCATATCTTCCTGGGTCATGAACTTGCCTCTGACCGTCTTTCTCCAGTGTGAATCCACATGGATCGGTGCGCGAATAGTAGCACAGACTCCGGCAGCCGTCAGCATCAGTATGCGCCGCAGCTCGCCTATTTCCGGTCCGTCAAGGCAGAGAAATCAGAGGGCTCAGGCGGCCGCGGGGGCAGGGTTCCCGGCCACCAGTTTTTCCACCGTGGGGCTCAACTGCGCGCCCACGCCCCGCCAGTAGGTGATGCGCTCATGCTTCAACTCCACCGAGGCGGGGTTGGTGCGGGGGTTGTAGGTGCCAACCACCTCAATTGAGCGGCCATTGCGGGCGCGGTCCTTTTCGATGACTACAATGCGGTAGTAGGGCTGTTTGCGGGCGCCAACACGCGCCAAACGAATCATTACCACGGCGATACAGTTCCTTTCACACTCCAAAGCTCAGTTGCGGTCTCAGATGCCTCTTCCGCCGGACCTCGTTCCCAACCCGGTGGCGGACCCATCCTTCAGCCGTGGTCCGGACCATGCCGGACAGGCAGGGCTTGCGAGGGTCGTACAGATTCGCGCGGCCTGCAAGGCGCAATACCCAAGTATCGCTGATGTCGGGTACTTCAGGCAAATGCGGCAGCCCGCCACCGTAGGTCTTTTCGACCGGGAGGCTGCATCCGGGAGCCATCCACCCGGACTGCCTGCTCAGACCTCCACCGGCTCCCTCTCCATGCTGGTTGCATACAGGTCCTCGCGGGTCAGCGGCAGGCCGGAGCGGCCATGATCCGGACGGCTGAGCAAAACCTGAAAGACCGCGATGTCGCCGCGGCTGAAAGCAGCCGCCGACCCCGCCATGTAGAGGAGCCAGATACGGTAGGTCGTCCGCGGCACCAGACTCAAAAGCTTGTCTGCGTTGCTGCGCAGCCGGTTGACCCAAAGGCGCAGGGTCATGGCGTAATGTTCCCGCAGATCCTCCACATCCCGCACCTCCAGACCCTGGGCCTCGGCGGCGTGCAGCGTCTGGTCCAGCGTGACCAGTTTGCCCGTCGGGAAGACATACCGGGCGATAAAGGAATTGGCGTGAATGGGGGCCCGGCGATTCCTCGCAATGCCGTGGTTCAGCAGCAGGCCGCCGGGCCGGAGCAGCCTGCGGACCACTCCAAAATACTGGTCCAGGTTCTTGAGGCCAACGTGCTCGTACATGCCGACACTGGCGATTTTGTCAAAGGACTCATGCCATTCATTCAGGTCCCGATAATCGCGCAGTTCAGCGGCGCACCGGCCACTGAGCCCGCAACTCTTGATACGCTGCTGCGCCGTCTCCGCCTGCTGATGGCTCAGCGTGATGCCCCGCGTTACAGCACCGTGCCGTGATGCCGCGTGCAGAGCCAGGCTGCCCCATCCGCACCCGATGTCGAGGAACCGCTCGCCCTGCTGCAGGCGCAGCTTGCGGCAGATATGTTCAAGTTTCTGTTCCTGCGCGGCCTCGAGCGTGTCTTCCTCGCTGCGGAAGTAAGCGCAGGAGTACACCATTGAAGGACCAAGC
Source organism: Occallatibacter sp. (assembly GCA_035692885.1). GTDB lineage: Bacteria > Acidobacteriota > Terriglobia > Terriglobales > Acidobacteriaceae > Telmatobacter. The sequence goes on along the minus strand of DASSHM010000196.1, from coordinate 6,206 downwards.
CACGGCTCAAAGAAGGCGACGGGCTGGTCGTAGTGGTAGGCAATGGATGCGCGGTCCCGCCGTTTTGAGTTCTCCGCGCCATGCTTTATCCACTGTCCCGCGCTGAAGAAGCTGGCGGCCAGCTTCATTGCCACACGCCGGCGCAGGTTCTGCGGACGGCTGAAGAGATGTTCCCCAATGGCAAATCCCGAGAAGACATCCCCTTCAATGTCGAGATCGTCGTGAATAAATGCCTCGCCCAGAGACACCTCATCGGGATGCGAAACGAGCGAGGCAAGCGCCTCCGGGTTGGACACGACAATTGTGCACCGGGGCGGTTTGTGTCCCGGGGAAGTCCATTGCCAGCCATCCCACAGGCGCAGCGCGAACGCAGGGCCGGCATAATCGTGAAAAATTGCGTCCATCAATTTGGTTTTGTTTGACTCTGCAGAGCTGATCATCAGCCGGGGCCCTCCTCTCCCTCCGCCGCTTTACACAGCGGTTCCACACGACAGGACGATTCGCCGGTGACGGCAGATGAGGTCTCGGCAGGGGGCTTGCCCGGTCGGCTGCAGCAGCTTGTACAACAGTTCCTGATTGCCTGGCGCAAATCCCGGCCAAATCACGCAGGCAGCGATATCTCCCCAAAAGCCGCCAGTCCGAAATTCGTTTCCAGCTTACTCCTGATTGGCCGGATTGTGAGAGCAATTGTTGGTTTCAGGACGGATGTTTCACAATCCATGAGAGATGCTCAAGATGCGTGTCCCTTGTGAGGCGCTCTTCTTGAGAAGGAGGAATTCCACAAGAAGGAGGAATTTCACGCAGGTCTTCTCAAAACAGGCCCCCGCCGTGGGCCGGACGCGAGCAGGCCAGCCTGCTTCGTCGCGCATCCCTCCGGAGATTCGCTCGCTACGAACCGGGTCAACTAACAGCCGGCGTGCCTCGCTTTACGCCACTTGCCGCGAGTGAGAAGATGCAACCAAACCGGTTCTTTCCGGAGCCATTCTTGTGAGTCAGGAGCCATGCTTGTGAGCGAACAGAATCCTTATGCCCGATACCTCGACGGCCGCCCGCTGGAGGCCATTCTTGCCGGGACGCCGCCCGATCTCGCGGCCCTTCATCAGGCGTTTGGGACAGAACGAATCAAGACGCCGCTTGCACCTGGCAAATGGAATCCTGCGCAAGTGACCTGCCATCTGGCGGACTGCGAGGTGGCTTTCGGTTTTCGCTTGAGGCAAACGCTGGCCGAGGAGAATCACGTTATTCAGCCCTTCGACCAGGACCGGTGGGCCACTCCGTATGGCCAAATCCCGGCCGAGGACGCCCTGGCGGCATTTACTGCCCTGCGGCGCTGGAACCTGGTCCTCATCGCCGTCTCTCTTCCCAAAGCCGGCGACAGGCGCGCCACCCACCCTGAGCGCGGCGAGATGACCTTTCGCACCATCGTGGAGACAATGGCCGGGCATGACATCAATCATCTAAGCCGGTTGAAGGCAGTTGTCTGAGGGCCATTGCGCCGGTGTGACGAGACAGCTAACCCGCTGCCGGGCTCACTTCCCGCACCACGCCGGTCATCGAATACAGGACCACGCGCGCGGTGGCCTCCTCGTCCTCGCAGGACGAAATCATCAGGTCGTACAGATGCGGGTTGTGCCACGCAATTCCAAATCGCTGGTGCAGGTATTGCGCCCGTTCCGCATCGGCCGAGCGGATGCGCTGCTCGATGTTCACGCCCGGTTCCAGCCGCTTCTTCAGCCGCTCAACGCGCTCGCAAAATGGAGCGTACACGTACACGTGGAATACATCGGGCTTGTACTGCAAAATGCACTGCGCGCCCCGTCCCACAATCACGCAACCGCCTTCAGCGTGCGCCTGGGTAACAATCTGGCGCGTAAGGTCGGTCATCACGTCGGGATCGAAATAGTTCTGGTCCTCCGCCACCACGCCGCTGCCCAGCGCCGCGCCGCGCATGGCCTTCCGGTTGAAGCGGCTCAGCCACGACTCCGCATGTTCATCCAACTGGCTGACGATGTTCGCGTCCACCTTGCCTTCGCGGGCGATGGCCTCAATCAACGCGCCTTCAAGCAGTTTCCATCCCAGCCATCCCGCAACCATCCCGGCGATTCTGCCGCCGCCGCTGCCGAACTCCCGCGAGACCGTCAAGACCCGGTAAGCCACCATTGCCTCCTGGACCGCCATCGATGCAACTGTACTCCCGCTCCGGTTTCTGCGCCAATGCCGCGCGTGCGTCCCGGTAACCTTTTCAGCATCACAGCCCTGCCACCATTCATCTGTATCTGCCCGAAGGATGTACGGCGCGCCGGAGTTGGTCGCGCCCGGCCATCCGGTCGACGGAAGGCAGTTCCCGCGCATCCGGGGACCCCGAAGAAAAGGAGACGATACCTGCGGGGTTAAGGAGCCCGCCCTTCCTCGCCGACTGTGATTCGTCATCTAAACTTGAACAATGAATAACCAGCAAACCGGAACGCTTCGCACGCTTGGCAACTCGGATCTCGCCCTTACGCCCATCGGATTTGGCGCATGGGCGATCGGAGGCGGCAACTGGGAGTTCGCCTGGGGGCCGCAGGATGACGCTGCGTCCATCGCCGCCATTCACCGGGCGCTCGACCTCGGAATCAACTGGATTGACACCGCCGCGGTTTATGGGCTGGGCCACTCCGAGGAAGTGGTTGGGCACGCGTTGAAGTCCACAAGTCATCAACCCCTGGTCTTCACCAAGTGCTCCATGCGGTGGAACGCCGACCGCTCCATCTATCGATCGCTCACGGCGGATTCAGTCGCCGAAGAACTGGAATCCTCACTGCGGCGGCTGGGCGTGGACACGATCGACCTCTACCAGATCCACTGGCCAAACCCCGAAGATGAAATCGAGGCGGGCTGGGAGGCGATGGCCCGGCTGCGCGAGCAGGGCAAGGTGCGCTGGATCGGCGTCTCAAACTTCACGGTGGAACAATTGAAGCGAGTCCAGAAGATTGCGCCGGTCACCAGTCTTCAGCCGCCCTACTCCATGCTGCGCCGCGCCATCGAAACAGAAGTGTTGCCCTTTACCCTGCAGCAGGGCATCGGGGTCATTAACTATTCACCGATGGTTTCAGGCCTTCTCACCGGGAAGATGACCGCCGAACGGGTTGCGGCCCTCCCCGAAGATGACTGGCGCAAGCGCGGCGTTGAGTTCAACGAGCCCCGCCTCGGACGAAATCTCAGGCTTGTCGAGCTGCTGCGCGAGATAGGCGGCGGCCATTCGGTGTCGCCGGGCGTGGTGGCGATCGCCTGGACCCTGCGCCACCCCGCTGTGACCGCGGCGATTGTGGGCGGCAGAAGCGCTCAGCAGGTTGAAGGCGTGGCGTCGTCGCTCACATTCCGCCTTAGTGATGGCGAATACCAGCGGATTAACAGCTTCCTGGCAGCCAACCTGGTCTAGAGCCGGAAACCTCTGACTGCTGCCGCACGCTAAAAGTAAAGACCCCGGCGGGTGCCGGGGTCCCATGCAAGATGCCGGAGCTTCGTGCCTACATTGCCGCCACGAAGTCAGGCAGAACGCTGGCCGCGTTCTCCTGCAGCAGATGAGTCATGCGCGCAGCCATTCCCGTATACATGGATGCCGCCCGGAATGCATTCACCCTGACGCCTTCACTGGCTTGGCTGAATGCATACTGGCCAAGTGCCATCAGCACGCACAGCCGAATCTGGATTGCATCGCTGTGCAAAGCTGCAATGAGTTCGTGGTCAAGCGAGGGGCAGTTTCGGGCGGCATAGTCCGCCATCTCCTGCATCACCCGGGCGTTCTGGTAAATCGCCCACAGACCGTGGGCGCCCTGCATGCGCGTCCAGGTGTCCTCCAGACCGGTATCCAGACCCTCTTCCCAAAGAAAATGCTCGCTGAGGTGGCGTGCGCTCCAATCCGGCCGTAAACGGGCCAGGAGTGAACTCCACGTTTGAGAGTTACGCCGGCGCACACGGGCGCGCCAGCGACCAAGGTAAACAACCACGGCCAGAATCGCAGCAAGTTGGAGCAGAGTTACGACCATGAGTTATCCTCGGGCGGGTTTCAGGATGCCACCCAGTGTGTCAGCCTGAAGCCGCGTTTTCATCACATCCACTACTACCAAACGATCTCAGAACTCGATGTTGAAATCTTGTCCGGCTGCGTACATTTCCGCGAAGAGTAACCGCAGCACCGGCTACGAAGGTAACGTTAAACCACCTTCAGGGGAGGGTCAATGCTACTTTGATGGGACCGTATGCGACCAATAGGGCAGGATTTTGAAGCACTTAGCGCCGACCCGGCCATGCTGGCCCAGACGTAAACAAACTGAAATTCAGGAGTTCCAGTTAGCTCGAAGGCCGGTTCAGGGCTGCTTGCGGCCCGGCCTCTTGCCGTCTTTGGCATTTGCGAGGGCAACCCGCTGAGAGCGGGCCGATCCGGCCAGCGCCAGCAGGAAGCTCTGCATCTGGGGGGTGAACTGCCGGCGCTCAGCCTCCTTTTGCGCAAAACTCACGACCCAGTAGATCATCGAGCAGAGGTAGCTGGCCGCGACAATCCGCATCAGGTTGCCGTAGTGCGCCTGGGAGGCGCCCTGCGAGTGCAGCAGTGTGGCGCTGAGGCTGACGAGCGAATAGAAGCCCAGGCCCGTCGCCACCTGGATTTCGCGGTCCCTCCAGCCCATGGAGAGCAACTGGCTGAGTCCGGTCAGCGCAAGGAAAAACACGATTCTAAGAATGGACGAGGTCTGCTGCACCCGGACGATGTGGGCCACAACGCCGGTCATTCCACTGGTATCGCCGATGCCTGCAAACGGCCAGATCACACCCGCGGCGATCAGCACAAGCAGGGAAATTACCAGAAGCGCTCCACGGGGGAGTGACCTGCGGATGGGGAGAAGTACCGACCACGCCAGCTCAATCAGGACGCAGATCTCCAGGATTGAATCCGCTACCGCAATGACCAGATACGCATCGGTGTAGGCACCGGGCCGGAATGCAAGGATGAGGCGGCCCGAGAGGTCGCCAAGCAGGCTGGCGATCAGAAAGATAACGAAGACGGGCAAATTACGCCAGACATGACGAAACAGAAGCAGCGACACAACGCCTGCTTCTGTCAGGATTCCGGCGAGCCAGAGTGCATTATCCACATTCAACATCATCGGCTCTGCGGTTTACTTCTGCAACCGGATGAATCGAATGTAACAACCGGTTCGCCTGCTGGACATGCTACCGGGCCCGTCTTAACACGCTCGCGTCAGGCGACCTTGCCCTTCGGGAAGGGAATCATCGGGAACGCGTTAGCCGCGCTGACGACCTTCTTGCCCGTCGGGAAAGGAATCATCGGGAACGCGTTAGCCGCGCTGACGACCTTCTTGCCCGTCGGGAAGGGAATCATCGGAAACGCGTTAGCCGCGCTGACGACCTTCTTGCCCGTCGGGAAGGGAATCATCGGGAACGCGTTAGCCGCGCTGACGACCTTCTAGCCCTTCGGGAAGGGAATCATCGGGAACGCATTAGCCGCGCTGACGACCTTGCCCTTCGGGAAGGGGATCATCGGGAACGCGTTAGCCGCGCTGACGACCTTCTTGCCCGTTGGGAAGGGGATCATCGGGAACGCACTGGTTGTCTGTGATACGCGGTCCTGATGCGAAACAGGCGTACTCTGCGTTGTCGCGGAGCATGCCGTAACGGCAAACGCGAGGCCCAGAATCACGCCACAAACCTTCATCGACGTTGAGAGCATCTTTCGTGCACTCCTTGAGCACTTTGGTTTATGCACTAAAAGGCTACCCCAAAAGTTACGGGCTGGCTACTACAAAAGTAATATTTTTCAGAATTTCTTTGCGCTTTCGGATTGCAGGTAGTATGCGAGGCTGAAATTTTGAAGAAAAGCCTTTCGATTCTACAGATTGCTGAGCTCTCGATCCCAGCCGCCGCCATTCCCGGATTGCCTCAAAATGGATGCCTGAGGCTCAAAACGAAGATTTTCGCCGGGTCTTCTCCTTGGTGACCGTACGGCCTTACTTAAGTTTCCTGACCGGGCATTGGGCGCGAAGAAGGCCTGCCCGAATCTGTGCGAGTGGGGACAGCGGTTGCGTTGAGAGAAGCAAGCGGAATCCCAACCCGGAAGTCCGCCCCGGAAGTTTGACCGGAACGCTCTCAGGGAGAATCCGCCGTGTTACTGCCAAGTTGTTGATTACCCGTGCAAACTTTCGTGCCGT
>DASSHM010000195.1:0-10908 GCA_035692885.1 Occallatibacter sp. | reverse complement strand
CGACACGCTCCGCTTTGGCCCCATGAAGCCCGTGGGTCTGCGCGATCCGCGAACCGGCAAAACGCCCTGGGCGGTGGTGCAGCTGCGCAAGGAGAACCTGCGCTCCGACAGCTACAACCTGGTCGGTTTTCAGAACCATCTCAAATGGGGCGACCAGGCTCGCGTCCTGCGTCTCATTCCCGGCCTTCAGAACGCGCGCTTTCTCCGTTACGGCCAGATTCATCGCAACACCTACATCTGCTCTCCGGTGCTGCTGGATGAGACACTGCGCCTCAAAAAGCGCCCTGACATCCTCATCGCCGGTCAACTGGCCGGCGTTGAGGGCTACACCGAATCCATTGCCACCGGACTGCTGGCAGGCATCCATGCAGCCGCGCTCGCGCGCAACCAGGAACCTCTGCCCGTACCCCGCGTTACCGCCCTCGGCTCGCTCGTCCATTACATCACCCACGCCGGCGCAACCGGCTTTCAACCCGCCAACATCACCTTCGATCTGCTTGAGCCTCTCGACCAGGGCACGCGCAACCGCGTGCGCGACAAGAAGGAGCGGCATCGCCTCCAGTGCAAACAGGCACTGGAGGCGTTCGACGGCTGGTGGTCCACAATGATGCCGGCACTCCACGGACTTCGCGCATAAAATCAGCCTGCCCTGCTCGACGAGCATTCCACGCCGAAATCGTTCTTCGAGAGCGTCCGTGCCCGTTTCGCCTGTTTCCCCCTGATTTCAATCACTCTCTTCAAGCACCTTCAAGGACCGCTGTCATCCCATCGCTCGAAGAACCTTTCCAGCTCCTCCGCTGTCCAACTCAAGGGGCATCATGGCGACCGTCCGCGCGCTGGCAGCGGCGGCAGGGCATTTCCGTGTACCCTAAGACTCGGAGCGATGTTTTCGATGCGTTGGCTTGCAGTTCTGGCATGTTCGGCGGCACTCACCGGCGGCGCGGCAACCGCTGCCGCGCAGGCGTCCCCGGTCAAGTCCGACCCATCTGCCGCCTCCAAGGCCGCGCCGGTCCATGTCGAGGTTCCCATCCCGGCAGCGGTTCGTGAAAAGAGCCTTCTGCCGGCCGCGTTTGATGGCTGGGTGGCCGCTCATCCTCCCGCTATCGTCACTGACCCCGCGCAGGCTGACAGCGCCAATGCTGCGGCGCTCAAGGAGTATGGCTTTGACGATGCGGTCATGGCCACCTACTCCCGCGATCGCGATACGCTCACCGTGCTTGCGCTACGGTTCGACGATCTCACCGGCGCTTTCGGTGCCTACTCCTTCTACCGGAAGAACGGATGGCCCATCGTGGATGTGGGCACTGGCGGAGCCTCCGACCACAATCGCGTCGTTTTCTGGAAGGGCAGCACTGTCGTGGACGCAACGTTCTCCCGGGTCGGGCCCATGTCCGCGGGCGAGCTGCGCAACCTGGCACGGCGTCTGCCTGTGCCGCTGGGCAACAAGGCATTGGCGCCCCCGGTTCTTGCTTATCTGCCCAAAGCGTCGCTGCAAAAGGGCACCATGCACTATGCGCTCGGCCCTGCCGGCTACTCCGCTGAAGGCGTGCTGCCCGCCGGCCTCATTGGCTTCGACATGGATGCCGAGGTTGTTACGGCCAATTACGCGCTGATCTCCGGCCCCGCCGTCCTCACCATCATCAACTACCCCACGCCACAGATGGCCAAGGCGCAGGAAGCCCGGATTCGCGACTATCTCAAGGCCGGCACCAATGCGCAACCGCCGCGTACGCAGGCCCTGGTCGACTCCAACCAGACCGCGCTCGAGGTGCGCCGCAGCGGGCCGCTCGTCGTTGTCGTCAGCGGCGATGCCATTCAGAGTGAAAGCCACCGCCTCATCGAGATGGTTCACTACGACCCCAACCTCACCGCAATTCCCGGTGGAACCCGCGAGTCGGAAGTCTCAAAGACCGGGCAGTTCCTGCTGGGAATCGCCACACTCATCCTCATCGGTTCGGCCGCCGCCATCCTGCTCGGCCTCTTCCTCGGCGGTGGCCGGGCTCTCTACCGCATCGCTCGCGGCAAGCCCGCCTCTTCTGTCTACGAAACAGAATTCATCCGTCTCAATCTGCGCAAGTAAGCCCCCGCCTCTGCCAGCCGTTCATCGGTCGCTTTGCGACGGTCGAACGGCCATCTTAACCCTGTGGAAAACAGGATGAAATACCCAGAAAACCCTGTAAATCCTCTAGATTGCAGGCAGGTAAAATGGCAAACAGACAGCGAAAAGCCGCCCGCCAGAATGTCTCGTCATCCATTTACAAGATATTGAAAATAAATATGTTATAAGCTCCCTTAATTATTCTTGACACTCCCTTTCCCCCCACCTACTATGCACCCAGAAAGTTCTGATGGCTTTGCCTCCGTTGGAACTATTCTCCCTGAGGAAAGAGCCGCCCAGTTGCCGGGCGGCTCTTTCCGTTTCTGATGCAGCCGCCAATCCCGGCACGTCCCCTCAACCTGATGCTCTAGTGAAACGACGCCCAGCCGATATCAGCGAGCATCGCGCGGCCCACCACAATTGCCGTCACCGTGACGGCGGCAAACAGGCAGGTCCAGAAGCCAATCCGGTTGAACGGAATAAAGAGAGTGCTCTCATGGCCGCTCAGCGTGATGCCTGCATGGCTTGGCAACATCGCGCGTACTGCCGCCGCAATCACAAAGCCGCCGGCCCACACAATCGCAATCTTGAATGCTAGCAGAATGCTCTGATCCATCTGGGTTGCTCTCTCCTTTCGCGCTGTAACTGCGGATGCGTCGATCCGCCGTCACCCGTCAACTTTACCGGACGCGGTCACGACGATACAATCGTTGAGGAATGTGCCGACGTAGCTCAGTTGGTAGAGCAGCTGATTCGTAATCAGCAGGTCGTCAGTTCAAGTCTGACCGTCGGCTCCAGACATTCTGCCCTCAACCACCCCGCCGCCAGCATCGCACTCGCTGCCGGCGGTCAATTTTTATTCACGTCAGTTCCTTTTGACTCCGCAACCCGCTCCGGGTGAGTGTTGATGATGCAACCTGTTCTGACGCCGGTCCATCGCCTTGCTTGGCATCCTTCGCTCAGCATGGCTTTACCCTCTAAGTCGATTAGGCTACCATTGCTCCGGACGGCACGGTAAACGTTCTCCCACTCACTCATCCGAGGCGAGCACCTATGAGTTCATCCTTCCGCTTGATGCCCACTACGCGCCTCACAGTGCCGCTCGTGGCGCTTCTCTATGCCACGTCATGTTTCTCCGCGCCGGCTCCAAAGCCCCCCGCCAACGCGCCGTACAGGAATCCCGCTCTGCCGGTTGAGCAGCGCGTCAACGACCTGGTTGCGCGCATGACCCTGGAGGAAAAGATCTCGCAGCTCGGCCATACCGCCGACGCGGTTCCTCGCCTCGGTATCCCCGAGTACAACTGGTGGAATGAAGGTCTGCACGGCGTGGCGCGCGCCGGAATCGCTACGGTCTTTCCTCAGGCCATCGGCCTCGCCGCCACCTTCGACGATGCCCTCATCCACGAGGACGCAGCGGCCATCAGCACCGAGTTCCGCGCCAAATACAACATCAACAAGGGCGGGGACGGGTCAAGCGTCTGGTACAAGGGGCTCACCGTCTGGTCGCCCAACATCAACATCTTCCGCGATCCCCGCTGGGGGCGCGGCCAGGAGACCTACGGCGAAGACCCCTACCTCACCTCGCGCATGGGCGTCGCCTTTGTCGAGGGGCTGCAAGGCGACAACCCCAGATATCTCAAGGTCGTTGCCACTCCCAAGCACTTCGCCGTCCACAGCGGGCCTGAAGCCACTCGCCACGAAGTTGACGTCAAGGCCTCACGGCATGACATGGAAGACACCTACCTGCCCGCATTCCGCGCCACGGTGATGCAGGCCGGTGCGGACTCCGTGATGTGCGCCTACAACTCGCTCAACGGCCAACCTGCCTGCGCCAACACCGGCCTGCTCGTCAATCACCTGCGGCGCGACTGGCAATTCAAGGGCTATGTCGTCTCTGACTGCGGCGCCATTGAAGACATCTATCGCAACCATCACTACACGGCAACCATCGAGCAGGGCGTTGCAGTGGCATTCAAAACCGGCACCGATCTCATCTGCGGCGAGCCTCCGCAGGACCGCGTCCACTACGAGCGCACGGCACTGCTGAACGCCGTGCGCCAGGGCATTCTGCCTGTGTCCGTCATCGACCGCTCCCTCCGCCGCCTCTTCACTGCGCGCTTTCGCCTCGGCATGTTCGACCCGCCGGCGGAAGTGCCGTGGTCCTCCTATGGCGCGTCGCAAAACGACACCGCGGCGCACCGCCGCCTGGCCCTGCGCACCGCCCGCGAGTCCATTGTGCTGCTCAGGAACGAGGGCCGCCTGCTGCCTTTGCGCCGCACCTATCCGCGCATCGCCGTCATTGGCCCCAACGCTGACAGCCTCGACGCGCTTGAAGGCAACTACAACGGCACGCCCTCTCATCCCGTAACCATTCTCGCCGGCCTGCGCCGCCGCTTTCCGCAGTCCAGAATCACCTACGCCCAGGGCACGGGACTGGTCGGCACCGTAACGCGGCCCATTCCCGCCGGCCTGCTGTACACCGACGGCTCCGCCATGCGGCACGGCTTCAACGCGGAGTACTTCAACAATGTGAACCTCCAGGGCGCGCCGGTGATGCGCCGCGTCGATGCCGCCGTCAACTTCCTCTGGGGATTCACCGGCGTCCGGCCCGGTATGCAGAAGAACTACTCCGTGCGCTGGACAGGCGTGCTCATCCCCGACGAAACCGCCGACTACATCGTCGGCTTCACTGGGCAGGATGGCTATCGCGTGTGGATCGACGGCAAGCTCATCGCCGAGGACTGGACCGCTCACCGCCCTGCGACCACCGTCACCGCGCCCATGCATCTGGAGAAGGGCCATCACTACACGGTCCGGATCGAGTACTTTCAGCAGGTGCGCTCGGCCGAGGCTCGTTTCGTCTGGGGCATCCCCGGCCGCGACGAGCAGCAGGCGCTCGAAGCCGCTCAGCAAGCAGACCTCGTGGTCCTCGTCATGGGGCTCTCCGCGCGCGTTGAGGGCGAGGAGATGAAGGTGCATGCCGAGGGCTTCTCGGCGGGCGACCGCACCAGCATCAACCTGCCGGGGCCGCAGGAGCAGCTCCTCGAGCGGGTCGGCGAGCTCGATAAGCCCACCATCCTGGTGCTCACCAACGGCAGCGCCCTCGCCGTGAACTGGGCGCAGATGCACATTCCTGCCATTCTTGAAGCCTGGTATCCCGGCGAATCCGGCGGAGCCGCCGTGGCCGAGGCCATCGCCGGTGACTTCAGCCCCGCCGGCCGGCTGCCCGTCACCTTCTACACCTCCGTTGACCAGCTTCCGCCGTTTGATGACTACGACATGACCGGGCGCACCTATCGCTACTTCACTGGCCAGCCGCTCTATCCGTTTGGTTACGGGCTCAGCTACACATCCTTCCGCTACACCCATGCAAAGGTGGACACGTCGAGCATCTCCGCCGGTGGCACGGTCAGGGTTTCAGTGGATGTGACCAATGACGGTAGTATGGCGGGGGACGAAGTGGTCCAGCTCTACCTTACTCATCCGGGCGTCTCGGGCGCGCCCCTTCGCTCGCTTGAGGGCTTCCAGCGCATTCACCTGCTGCGCGGGCAGAGTAGAACCGTCTCCTTCACCCTCCGCGACCGCAGCCTAAGCACCGTGGATGAAAACGGCCAGCGCCGCATCGTCCCCGGCACGGTCAACGTCTGGGTCGGCGGCGGCCAGCCCGGTCCATTCGCCAACCTGGGAGAAACCGCCGGGGCCAGGGCGCGGTTCACCATCACATCGGGGGCAACACTGCCCGATTAACGCATCGTCTGAGTTGCCGTGCTCCAGAGCTCATGTCCTGAAGTGAATGCGAGCAGCAGCGAGCGGCGACCCTGCACGCTGCCGGCAGGGTCATACTTGCTCAGGGAATGACTTAGAACTGGCCCAGCGGGAGCGGCCGGCTGAACAGGAAGCCCTGGAAGGCGTGGCAGCCCAGGTTGGAAAGAAACGACCGCTGCTCTTCGGTCTCAACGCCTTCAGCAATCACTGAGAAGCCCATGGCCTGGCTCAGGCAGATGATGGTCTGCGCAATGGCGCTGCTCGCGGGGTCGGAAAGAATCTCGCTCACAAACGTGCGGTCAATCTTGAGCTGGCTCAGCGGTAGATTCTTGAGCGAAAGCAGTGACGTGTAGCCGGTGCCGAAGTCATCCAGTGAAAAGCTCACGCCGAGAGTCCTCAGCTCGTTCATCTTGGCGACAACTTCCTCCACGTTGTCTCCGAGCGTGCTTTCCGTCAGCTCCAGAACCAGGTTTTGCGGATTCGCGCCCGTTCTCTCCAGCGTCTTGACCACGTTCGCCACAAAGTTGGACTGGCGAAACTCCCGCGTGCTCACGTTCACGGCGATGCGCAGGTGCGCGCCCTCGGGCCGGCCGGCCCACTCCGCAATCTGCGTGCAGGCAGTCTGCAGAACCCAGTCCCCCAGCGGCAGAATCAGGCCTGACTCCTCGGCCAGCGGTACAAAATCGTCGGCGGCCACCATGCCGCGCGACGGGTGCTGCCAGCGGATCAGCGCCTCGGCGCCATGGAAAAGACCACGCACCACCTGCGGCTGATAGTAGAGAGAAAATTGATTCTGCTTCAGCGCTTCCTTCAAATCCTCTTCCAGCGCCGAGCGCGCGTTCACAATCGACTGGAACGCCGGCGCGAAGAAGCGCATGGTATTGCGCCCCGCCGCCTTGGCCTGGTACATCGCGATGTCGGCCTGCTGCAGCACCTCATTGGTGCTCTCATTGTGGTTGCCGAAGACCGTGATTCCCATGCTCGAGGTGCTGCGGCACTCCCGGCCCTCCAACACGTAGGGGCGCCCCAGAGCAGCCAGAATCTTAGCTCCCACCGCCTTGGCCTGCGCGGCGGCCACCTCGGGAATCTCGCTCAGGTTCTCCAGCATCACCACGAACTCGTCCCCGCCCAGCCGCGCCACCGTATCCACCTCGCGCAGGCAGCTTGCGATGCGGCGTGCCGTCTCCTGCAGCATCAGGTCGCCCACGTGATGTCCCATCGTGTCGTTGAACGATTTGAAGCGATCCAGATCGAGGAACAGCAGCGCCTGCTTTGTCCCGCTGCGGGTGCTGGCCACCAGCGCCTGGCGCAGCCGCTCCCACAGCAGCCGGCGATTGGGCAGACCCGTCAGCGGGTCATAGAACGCCAGGTTCCGGATCTCCTCCTCCGCGATCTTGGCCGCGGAGATATCCCGTATAAACGCCAGAACGCACGGAATGTCCTCAATCTGGGTCGTCGAAGCCGACACCTGCCCCCAGAACTCGGCTCCGTCCTTCTTTTTCAGCCGGATATGCAGATCCCGGCAGCTCCCCGTCTCACTCAGCGCGTCGGCCAGGCGCTGCCGGTTGTTCTCATCCGCCCAGATGTCCAGTTCCATCGATGTGCGGCCAATCGCGTCTTCGCGGCGGTAGCCCAGCACATCCATCACCGCGTCATTGGCCTCCACAATGATGCCGTCACTCATCTGCGTAATCAGCACGGCATCCGGACAGTTCTGGAAGGCGTTCCGGTAGCGCTCCTCCTTGGTCCGCAGGATGCCGGAGCTGAGCGAATTCTTCATTTCGAACGTCTTGCGGACGTCGATATCTTCGACGAGGGTGAGCACGTGCAGCGGACGTCCATCCAGGTCTCGCTGCAGCGTCGCCGTCAGCCGCACCCACAGCACCATGTCATCCTGGCGTACGAGGCGCTTCTCCAGGCTCACCGCGGAGGCCTGTCCGCTCGTCAGCCTGCCATAGGCTTCCTCGCAGGCGCTGCGGTGCTCCGGCACAATCAGGTCAAGAAAAATTCGCCCCGGAAGATCTCCCTGGGAATAGCCCGCCAGCTCCGCGAAGCGTGGATCGCATCGCAGAATATGCCCGTTCAGCTCCGTGCTGACAGTCCCTATGGCCTCTTGATCAACCACATCCCGGCGCTCCAGTCGAAGTAATTCTGACATAAGGACGTCTTCCCCTGTTGAGCACTGCGCTTCAAGCGATTCCGTAAACTGCTCTCAATGCTCTCCCCGTTCTGCAGGGACACGGCCGCCTAAAGTGGCACCTGCCCAACTTGCCCCGGTTGTGGGCAAACTTGGCATTGTGCGTCATCAAACTGCTCTTGGGTATGGCACGAACGGGCCACCCGCTAACTGGTTTTTAATCCAATTCTTATCGCGTACCCCATGCAGACAGCGGCGTCCATCGTCTGAAATCCCCTGATTTCGACAACTTCGGTCAGCATGACCCATCCGGCTCGTGCGTGCAACGTTTCCGCGCGATTTTAGGCGCGGCTGATCCGCACCGTGGTACTTTCTGTTTGCACTCTGGTACTTACGGGATGCACGGTAGTACTTACTCGCGGTTCAGCGGGCTTTGGGGATGGTCCGGATCAGGTCCTGGATCTTGTCCTGCAGCGGACCCATCTGCGCTCTCAGCAGATCCAGCCGCCTCCAGGCCTCCGTTCGATCACCGGCCGCCCGTTGAGCCAGCAGCTCCGCCCCCAGGGCGTGCACCTTCCGGTGCAGCGCCTCAAGCCTGGCCAGCGAGGTCTTTTTCCGGCCTCCGGAGACATGCTGTTCATGCAACCAGGTGCCCAGGCGGCACTGGTGCTCGTCTGCCACGGTCTGCATGGGGTGGCTTCCGCTGAGGATTGACTCCACCCGCGCAAACCATGCCCGGTGTTCCACGCCCGCATACAGCACCGGCCTGTCGGCCTCGGTCACCGGCCCCGCCTCGACCCACTGCGGATCCGGCTTCCACGCAGCCGCCCACCCGGCGATCTGGTCAGCGGGCATGGGCCGTGCAATGTGGTAGCCCTGTGCCATTTCGCAACCCAGGCGCAGCAGAATCATGCCGTGCTCGGCCGACTCCACCCCTTCAGCCACTGCCTGCCGCCGGAAGGCTCCCACCAGCGCCAGAACGCCCTCCACAATCGTCAGATCCTCCGGATCTTCCAGCATCCCCCTCACAAATGTCTGGTCCACCTTCAATACCTGCGCTGGCAAATTGCGCAGGTACGTCAGGGTGGAATAGCCGGTGCCAAAGTCATCCAGCGCGAATGAAATTCCCAGTTCTCTGCACATTTGGATCACCTCGGAGACGCGTGGAACATCCTGGAGGGCACTGCTCTCAAGCAACTCCAACTCCAGATTCGACGCCGGGCACTCAGGATGCGCCGCCAGATGCGCGCGCAGACTGTCCATAAAGTCTTCCTGTTGCAGTTGCTGGGCGGTGATGTTCACACACACCGGCAGGTTGAGCCCTTCGGCCCGCCACCACTCCATCTGCGTCAGCACCTCGTCGATCACCCAGTTGCCGAGGTCAATTGCAATCGGCTGGCCTTCAATCACCGGCAAAAACTGCACCGGCTGCAGCAGCCCCGCCTCCGGGTGCTGCCAGCGAATCAGCGCCTCGGCGCCCAGAATCTCGCCCGTCCGCATGTTCACCTTGGGCTGGTAGAAGAGGACAAACTCTCTCGCCGCCAACGCATGACGGATGCGCTCGATGTCCTCGTGATGTCCACGCACGGAACGGTCCTCGCGCGGATCAAAGACGTGGTACCGGTTCTTGCCCTTCTGCTTGGCCACATACATGGCCTGGTCAGCCTGTCGAAGCAGTTGGTCGGCGTCCACATCGCCCACCTGCGGGTAGAAGGTCACCCCGATGCTGGTCGAAACCGCGAACGTCAGCTCGTCCATCTGCAGCGGCTCGGCCGTCGCCTTCAGCAGCTTGTCCAGGGCCGCTGAGCCTGCATCGATGCTGTTCAGCTCAGGCAAAATGGCCACGAACTCATCCCCGCCCAGCCGCGCCAGCGTATCGTCGGCGTGCAGCGTCTGCTGCATGCGCTGCGACACCGCCTTGAGAAACCGGTCGCCGGCGTTGCGCCCGTGGCGCTCGTTAATCTCCTTGAAGTTGTCCAGGTCGAGGCACAGAATTGCCACCCGCCGGTCGCCACGTTCCGCCTGGGACATGGCCTTCTGCAGGCGTTCGGCCAGCAGGCTCCGGTTGGGCAGGCCCGTCAGCAGATCAAATCTGGCTGCCTCCGCCAGTATCTGTTCATGCTGCTTGATCGCGGTCAGATCAGAGAACAGGCCCACGTATTGATGGGTCTCGCCTTGTGCGTCCACAACAGCGCTGATTGTCAGCAGTTCGGGATAGACCTGGCCGTCCTTCCGCCGGTTCCAGATTTCGCCGAACCACTGTCCCGTTCGCACCAGATCACGCCACATCTCCGCGTAGAACTCGCGGCTCTGACGCCCGGAATTCAGGATGCGGGGATTCTTTCCCAGCGCTTCTTCGCGCGTGTATCCCGTGATGCGCGTAAAGGCGTCGTTCACCTCGACGATTGCCCCCTCGGCATCGGTAATCATGATGCCCTCCGCGGCATGGGTAAATACACGCGACGCCAGCTCCAGCCGCTCCTCGGCCTGTTTCTGCTTCGTAATGTCCTCAACAAAGATAATGATGCCGCCCACGGTGCCATCCGCCGCCTTCCACGGCATCAGCTCCCGCGACAGGCGCAGATCAGTCCCATCCTGCAGGTGCAGGCGGCCCTCGCCCGCATGGATCGTTTCCCCCGCCAGCACGCGCTGGTGCGACTCCCGCCACTGCTCCGGAACCTCGGGCAGCACCTCATAGTGCAATTGCCCCACCAGCTCTTTGCCTTCGAGGCCGTGGATCTCCAGCCATCGTCTGCTTACTGCCAGGTAACGCAGATTGCGGTCCAGCATGGCCAGTGCCGCGGGTGCGTGCTCAATGAATAGCTTCAGCAACTCTCGGTTCTCGCGCAACTCCCGCTCCGTCAGCACGTTCTCGGTCACGTTGCGCACCACGCCAAACAGCCCGATT